>CAMLDR010000019.1 GCA_946478775.1 uncultured Flavobacteriales bacterium | reverse complement strand
CGAATCCAGAACTTCCTGAATTGCCGAATCTATCTCGGTTTTTATTGCCTGGTACTGTGTCGCCAGGTCAACCATTTGAATTTTTTTCACGTGCTTAATCTATAGAGATTATTTAAAATAGTCTATTCCTGCAAAATTAATAAAAGCAGTGAATTATACTTAACCACATAACAACATAGGCTCATACCTCACTCCGAAAGCACCATCGCATTGAACACCTTCTCCATTTGCTCCACCGTATACTCGGAAGAGCAGTTGAAATTATTGATGATCAGGGAAAAACAAATTTTCTTGCCGGATTTGGTTTCTGCATAACCCGAATACGCTTTGATCCGTTTCATCGTTCCGCTTTTCGCGTGGATCTTTCCTTCTCCTGGCTGATTTTTACAAACCGAAGAAAGCGTTCCCGAAACTCCCGCTACAGGCAGTGTGGCATAAAAGGCATCAAACTCTTTGGCTGTTGTCATGTATTTCAGCATTTCACAGAAATGGGTTGCCGAAATGGCATTGCTGCGCGATAAGCCCGAACCATCCGTGATGTAGAGCCCGATGGTGTTGATCTTTCCCGACCAATAATTCATCATGCGCGCAATACTGTTGTCTATCGATCCGTTCCCGGAAGTTCCGTAACCCACCCAGCACAATACTTCTTCTGCGAAGAGGTTCACTGATTTCATATTCGTCCACCAGGCAATGGAATTCAGGGTCTTTCCTTTATAGGTAAAAAACAGTTTCATGGCTGCATAACGCGCAGTTGCAGGAACAAGAGGTAAATTCCTGGCTGAAAGCGCTGTTTCTTTTACTTCAATTCCTTTCGCTTTCAAAACACGTGTAAACTCCTGTGAAAAGGTCAATTCGGGATCGGGTAGACTTCCTTTCACCGTAAACTTCCCAAGTCCCGCTCCCAAAGTTCCCGTTCCAAAACGGTCCATGGAATAAGGAGCTCCGTAGATGTAACAATTATCTCCCGAACCGCCGGTTTGAACGTAATTGGCGTATTTCAATCCCGGAACAACCGGAGTTGTTCCCAGGAAAGCCGTCTTTGTTCCGCTTTTGGCGCCCACCTGGAAATGGTAGCGCAGCATATTATCATAGATCGGAAGTCCGCAAGCACCTGCTCCGTAATAATTTCCCATATCTCCCCAATTCCAGCCATCAGGCGCTCCTTCATATCCAAACTCCGAAGCATCAGCTACAATGGCACCGCTAATCTTTTTGATTCCCAGTTTTACAAGTGTATCTACCCATTTTTCCATGAATTCATCTTCTCTGCCGTCTCCATTGTAATACCGGCTGCCAAGCGCCACATCGCCTCCACCTCTGATCCATAAATTTCCGTTGAGCACGCCGTCTTTTGTCAATTCCCCGTCCAGGTAAATGCGTGTTTGAGGTGCATAGTTCTTTCCAAGCAATTGAAATGCAGTTGCCGTAGCGAATAATTTGGTAGTGGAAGCCGGCGGCAAAGCCAATGAAGGATTTTTTGATGCCAAAACCTGACCGGTGGAACAATCCATAGCCATAAAACTGATGGACGCGTTCGCAAAATAGGCGTTCGAAGAAAATGCATCGATTGCTGTTTGGACCGAATTCTGGGAAAATGTAAAGCTCCCGGTAAGAAGAGCAATTAATCCGATTGAAAAAATGCGAAATGTCAGCTTGAAATGAATCATACCATAAAGTTCTGTTTTCTCCCCTTGCAAAATTTCGGCCACTTAAAAACTTTTGAACAGTTCCATCAGGAAAGTTTCCATTCAGTTGGTTCCAATTATCATTTTTCAGTAGCTTATCCTTAGATTTTGTTTAATTTTGCACAAGTTCAAAGGGTTCAAAAGGATCAAAGAGTTCAACCCGGAACTAGGAACATATTGAACGTTGAACTTTTTTAAACTCTGACTATGCATGCCGAAAGTACTGAGAATCATTAATCGATTCAATATTGGGGGACCAACCTACAATGCTACTTTCTTAACGAAATTCATCTCGGAGGACTATGAGACTTTATTGGTTGGCGGTCTGCCTGAAAAGGATGAATCGGATTCTTTGCATATCCTGGAAGATTACGGTGTAAAGCCTTTGTTGATTCCTGAAATGAAACGCATTCCCAATTTCCGTTCAGACCGGGAAGCTTACCGAAAAATCAAGCAGATTATTGAAGAGTTCCAGCCGGACATTGTGCATACGCATGCAGCTAAAGCAGGAGCTTTGGGCAGAAAAGCAGCTAAAGCATGTGGTGTTCCGGTAATCGTGCATACCTTCCACGGACATGTTTTCCATTCCTATTTTGGAAGAGCAAAAACACTCCTTTATAAATTAATCGAACGAAGATTAGCGAAACTTTCCACCGGAATTGTAGCTATCAGCCCCATCCAAAAGGAAGAACTCTGCTCCACGCACCACATTTGCAGGGCAGACAAAATAAAAGTGATCCCACTGGGTTTCGACCTGATGAAATTCCGGGAAAATCGGGATGAAAAAAGACTGGAAACAAGGACCAAGTGGAAACTGAATGAAGAAGAAACAGCAGTTGCAATAATCGGAAGACTAGCTCCGGTCAAAAATCACCGCTTGTTTTTGGATGTGATTGAAAACCTTGCTAAAAAAGGAATTAAAGCACGCTTTTTCATTGTGGGCGACGGGCAGGAAAGAGCTTCCATCGAACAAAGTGCAAAAGAACTGGCAAGCACCTACGATCTGAAAATTGAATTAACCAGCTGGATAAAAGACATTGCCACTTTTAATGCCGGGATGGATATCATATGCCTGACTTCCGACAATGAAGGAACCCCGGTTAGTCTCATTGAAGCCCAGGCAAGCGGAGTACCGGTTATATCCACGGATGTAGGCGGTGTAAAAGACATCCTTCAGGAAGGCGAAACCGGCTTTGTGGTTCCCGGAAAAGATCCCGGGGCATTCAGTGAAAAGTTACAGCTTTTAATAGAAAACAAAGAAATTCGCAAGAAAATGTCACAAAATGGCTGGAACTTCGTAAGAGATAAATTCCATTACACTACCTTGGTGAAAAACATGGAAGATTATTACGCTGAACTAATTGAAAAGACTAGAAAAAATGCAAAATAAAGGAGTCTTATTTTCCTTGCTGCTTGGTTTGTTCCTGGTACAATCTTGTGGGATCAATAGCAATTTGATGTTCCGTACTCCCAAAGGAGTGCAGGAAGTGAAGGACAGTATCCCTTTAAAACCTGCTGCGGAATACACCATTTCAAGGGATGACAGGTTCACCTTTATGCTTTACACCAACGAAGGAGAGCGTATTGTGAACGAAATGGCAGGAATGAACAAAGAAGGTGTTTCAAAAGCAGAGATCGAATATGTGGTAAGGCCCGACGGAAGAGCAGACTTACCGATCCTGGGTTCTACACCCGTTGCAGGATTCACCGTGAAGCAATGTGAAGACACACTGGCAAAATTATTCGAGCAGAAAAACGGTTATAACAAGCCTTTTGTACAGGTAAAACTCACCAATCAGCGGGTGATCGTATTCCCCGGGAACGGAAGTGCGGCAAAAGTTATTCCGCTGCAAAACAACAATACAACCCTGATGGAAGCCATTGCGCTGGCCGGCGGAATTGCAGAACGCGGAAAAGCCAGTAAGGTGAAAATCATGCGGGTGGTCAATAATGTACGCACTATGTATGTGGTTGACCTGTCCAAAATAGAGAATCTCCAGTATGCCGACATGATCATTCAGGCCAACGATTACATTTACATTGAACCAAAAGAACAAGTCGGGCAGGAAACATTGAAGGTAGTGGCTCCGGTCGTTTCACTGGTTACAAGTGCCCTGGTAATAATTACAGTATTCTCAACATTGAAGTAACGTGAATAGTTCAAGCTCATCCATATTTATCAATAAAGATTACAATCCGATCATTGTGAGCTTAATTCTGCGCCGTTATTGGTGGTGGGTTTTACTGTTGGTCTTCTTCTTTACGTGTATCGCATTTTTCTACCTCAGATACACCAAACCGGTTTACAACTCAACGATGATCATTCAACTCGTTGAAAAAGACCAGGGAAAGGAACTACTTGAACTGGATAACATCAATAAAGCAGACGATATTTCATCTGAAATAGAATTACTCCGATCACAGCTTTTGTTCGAAATGGCCATTTCAAAAATGAATATGAACGTTTCCATCTTTGCTGAAGGAAAAATCCTGACCGAGGAAAAATACCATCAAAGTACGTTCACCATTCTACCTTACCTGCTTCGGGACAGCAGTTTGTGCGACGTTCCCGTTTGGGTAGAAACCAGAGATGATCACCGTATCAAACTTACTTATACCACAAACGGGAAGACTTATTCGAAAATTTCCGATGTAAATAAAACCATTCGCACCCATCATTTTGATATTTCCTTCAAAGTAGAAAACTGGGATATTTTGAAACAGGATGATGATGCAAATCGCCTCTATTTCACCTTCAATAATCAAAAAACACTGGCTTCGAGGTTGATTGCAAACCTGGAAGTGAATCCGGTAGATGTCAATGCCAAAACGATCGAACTGAAGTATAACGGGAACAATCCCGAAATGTGTAAAGACATCATTCAATCGGTAGCGCGGACTTTCTTTAATTACGACGAAGAAATGAAACGAAAGAGTGCAGACAACATCCTTTCATTCATTCAGCTGCAACTGGACTCCATTTCAGGAGAATTGAAAGATTCCAAAGACAGTCTGACGGACTTTCAGCGGAAAACACATTTAACAGATCCGGAAAACACAGGAGATGTATTATCTGACAATATGGATAAGTTCCAGGATATGCTTTTTGAATTGCAAAACGAACTGGCAACCTTGAGAATGGTTCATTCCAGGTTAAAATCCGCAGAACCGAACCGGGTGGATATTTATCAACTGATCCCTGAAATGTTGGGAAAAAGCTTCGAATTATCATTGACCAAACAGATTACAGATCTGAACACCTTACTGGAACGAAAAGAAGAGCTGCTAACCAATGTCTCCGAAAACAATTCAGAATTAAAAACCCTGAATTCACGGATTCAGATCAAAATACAATCCATCAAAAGAAGTGTGGAAGTGATCCAGGAACGTATTCGTACCCAAATCAAAACAATCAATCAAAAAATCGGCAGAATTGATGGTGAATCCCTGAAACTTCCGCGGAAGAAAATGGAATACAACCGTTTAAAATCGCTGCAGGAACTGAATGAGAAGTATTACACCCTGCTAACAGAAAAGAAAGTGATGTATTCTATTTCCAATGCCGGTTATACTTCAAACAACCGCATTTTGAATGATGCTACTTTTAATGGCGTTCCGGTGAGTCCCAATCGAAGATTGGTGTATGCCGGGTTCGTTTTTGTAGGGTTCATTTTTGGTTTTGCATTGCTGTTCTTCAAGTATATTACATTCAATGAAATCAATACCGTTGAAGATTTGAAACAGCTATTGCCGGATAAGATAACAATCCTTGGCAACATCCCTCAATTGAAGGATAGCTCCGAATTCAGCCAGTTGATGGTCCATACGAGCCCAAAATCTGTTTTGGCAGAATCCATGCGGAACATTCGTACCAATCTGAGTTTCGTTAATTCCAATGCACGCGTCATAGCTATTTCTTCTTCTATTTCCGGGGAAGGAAAGACCTTCGTGGCATTGAACCTGGCAGGAATCATCGCACTTTCCGGAAAGAAGACAATTGTCATTGACCTGGATTTAAGAAAACCAAAAGTACACCTGGGACTGAATGTTGCCAACGATAAAGGAATCAGCAACCTCATCATTAAACAGGCAACCCTGGAAGAATGCATCCGGAATTCCGAAATTGAAAACCTGGATTTCATTAGCGCAGGGCCAATTCCACCGAATCCTTCCGAATTAATCCTAAGCGATTCATTCTTTGAGATCCTGGAAACCCTTAAATCCAAATACGATGTGGTGATTATTGATAATCCCCCGGTTGGTTTGGTGACCGATGGTGTGCAAATCCTAGCAAAAGCAGATGTTCCGATCTACATCTTCAAAGCACATTATTCCAAACGCATTTTTGCAGGAAGGGTACGCGAATTGTTTGAAATGAACCAGATAACCCATTTGAATATTATTTTAAACGGTACCAAAGCGTTCAGAGGGAAATATGGCTATGGATATGGTTACGGCTATGGATACGGCTATTACGATGAAGAGGATAAAAAGAAAAAGAAGAAGTAGCGAAGCTACTGAAGACGGAATGCAGCTTTCACAAAAAGCTAAAGCATTACGGATAGCGAAGCTACTGAAGACGGAAACTCTGTCTGAAAAGACAGGTAAGCTGAGGGAAATAAAAGAATTAAAACTGAAGAAATAAATGGAATTTAAACGAACAGCAATTGCTGATGTGATACTGATTCAACCCACTATTTTTGGAGATGACCGGGGATATTTCTTTGAATCTTTTCATCAACAAAAGTTCAATGACTTTGTCGGTAAGACGATTTCTTTCGTACAGGATAACGAATCAAAATCGTCTAAAAGTGTATTGCGTGGCTTGCATTTCCAGGCACCGCCGCACGCACAGGGAAAACTCGTTCGCGTAATTAAAGGAAGTGTATTGGATGTTGCTTTGGATATTCGGAAAAATTCCCCAACTTACGGTCAGCATGTTTCCTTTGTTCTAAGCGAAGAAAATAAAACACAGGCATACATTCCGGAAGGGTTTGCTCACGGTTTTGTGACCCTGGAAGACGATACGGTCTTTCAATATAAATGCACCAATTGGTACAACCCTTCCAGCGAAGGAACGATCCTTTGGAATGATCCTGCGTTAAACATTCAATGGGAAGAATCGAACCCTGTTCTATCCGCAAAGGATCAGGTCGGAGTCCTTCTTGCAGATTTTAATACTCCATTCGAATAAAGACAAGATGACATTTGAAATAACTTTAGCGTGTATTGGGTTCCTGATTATGGGAATAATCATGAGTTATGTCTCTAATGGAATTCTTTTGCGCTTTTCTCAAAGTTTGGGGATTCGAAACAAAAACGATGTAACTGTGCGCTGGGCCAATGAATCGAAACCTTCTCTGGGAGGAATTGGCTTTTTTGTAGCCTTCTTTTTCGGAACTGTCGCCTACTCCATCATTTTCAACAATGAGAATATCTTTCAAAACCGACAGTTTGTAGGGCTGATGACTGCCGCAACCATTTCGTTTATTATGGGGCTGGCAGACGATGCTTACAATACGAAGCCTTTTATGAAATTGTTTGTGCAGATTCTTTGCGGGTTGATCTTTGTCTATACGCACAATGTTATTGAACTTACTGAAATAAGCTGGTTAAACGGCTTTATTACGGTTGTTTGGGTGGTAGCCATGATGAATTCCCTGAATATGCTGGACAACATGGACGGAATTACCGGTACAACCGCATTGTTCCTGCTCATTTCATGTTTAGCGAGCAATATCATTTTGTTCGATTGGAACATGAATATCTGGACACTGACGATGCTGATCCAGATCGGAGCGATCATTGGTTTTTTGAGTTACAACATTTATCCTTCCAAATTGTTCATGGGAGATGCCGGAAGCCAGTTCATCGGTTTATTTGTAGCTTTCTTTTCCGTTCATGAATTATGGAATATCGGGAGTACCACACACTTGAACCCCTTAACGGGAGGCGCTATCACACTGATTGCTTTTACGCCGGCAATTTCGGATACGCTGACGGTGGTGATCAATCGTCTGAGAAAAGGAAAATCCCCGATGGTAGGAGGAAAAGACCATACCACTCATCATTTGGTTTATTCCGGATTAAATGACCGACAGGTCTGGATCGTTTTTCTGGGAATTGGCTTAATGGCAACTTTGGTGACTATTTTGGCGGTAGTGTTCGCAAAAATGGGGAATCCATGGATGTCATTCTTCCTCACAAGTTACTTTTTTGCCGTGTTTTTTGTTTTATACCGTAACACGCTTATTCACAAGAAGTAGATAAGCAGGTTTCGCGTTACGAATGCAGGAAGAATTATGTAATTTTGTAGTGCTTTAATCGCATGACATGAAATACATTTTCCTTTTCTTATCATTTGTCTTATTGGCTGCATGCCAGAATACGGAAACCAAACAGAAAAAACAAGCCGCTAAGCGCCAGGAAGTACTTGCTGCCTCTGCTGTTGTTTTCCCTGATTTGCCTCAAAGCATGGAATTTGCCGGCACAACGATCGATCTTCGGGATGAAGACCTGCGGGAGCGTTTGGACCGCGAAGTACTCATGACAGCTTACTACCAAAGCGCCTGGATTGGAGCGGTAAAAAGAGCAAACCGCTATTTCCCTGAAATTGAGCGCATCCTGAAAGAAGAAGGAGTGCCCAACGATTTTAAGTACTTAGCGATCATTGAAAGTAATCTGCAGCAAGCCATTTCACCGGTTGGAGCCCAGGGATTTTGGCAATTCATGCCAGCAACCGCAAAATTGTACGACCTGGAAATGAATGCGGAGATCGATGAACGCCTGAACATTGAAAAAAGTACCCATGCCGCATGCCGCTATTTGAAAGACGCTCACAGAACATTAAAGGACTGGGTTATGACAACTGCATCTTACAACCGCGGAGTGGGTGGTGTAATCGACGATATGGAGTGGCAGGAAACAGAACATTACTTTGATACATACCAAAACAGTGAAACAGGAAGGTACGTTTTCCGTCTTTTGGCCACCAAGCTCATTTATGAAAATCCGGAAGCTTATGGATTTTACCCGGACAAAATGGAATTGTACGAACCTTTTCGCATTCAAAAAGTAGTAGTGGAAGAAACAATCCCGAACCTGGCACTTTGGGCAAATGAACAAGGCTTTAATATTAAAATTCTTCGTAAATTAAATCCCTGGTTGAAAACAACCAAATTGACCATAAAAGGAGGACAAAAATTTACCCTTCTTTTGCCGGCAGCCTCCGAAAATCTGAAACCTTATGGTGCATATAAGTAATAACTGTTCAAATCTTCTTCGCTCTGTGCCTTCGCTGAAGCTCTTCACCTTCGCGCAACCACTTCGGTGGAGCAAGGTCAGCATAAGCGTTGTGAGCTTCGAAGGTTCAAGAGTTCCAATTGAATTGAAAACGGAAAAATTGTTTAAAATAGTCTGTTTGAACATTTGAACTATTAAATGAATTTATTTTTAAGATCACACACATTCTGACATGAGTCTTGACGAACAAACAAAAAAAATTGAAGTTTACGGAGCTAGAGAACACAATTTAAAGGATATTCATTTAGAGATTCCCAGAGATAAACTCGTTGTTTTTACAGGTCTGAGCGGAAGCGGAAAATCTTCCCTTGCATTTGATACGATCTTTGCCGAAGGCCAGCGCAGGTACATCGAAACATTTTCATCTTATGCCCGGCAGTTTTTGGGAGGAATGGAACGCCCGGATGTGGATAAGATCAACGGTCTGAGTCCGGTAATCTCCATCGAACAAAAAACGGTTTCAAGAAGCCCGCGATCTACTGTGGGAACCATTACCGAGATCTACGATTTTATGCGCCTGCTTTATGCGCGGATCGGGACCGCATACTCCTACGAAACGGGAGAACAGATGGTCAAATATTCGGATGAGCAGATCACGGATTTGATCATTGAGCAATTTGATGAAAAGAAAGTATTGATCCTCGCTCCCAAGATCAAAGGACGAAAAGGCCATTACCGGGAATTGTTCGAACAAATCGGGAAAATGGGCTATTCCAAAGTCCGTATTGACGGGGAAATCCAGGAAATTACGAAAGGAATGCGTTTGGACCGCTACAAAATCCATGATATTGAGATCGTGGTGGACCGGATCCAGGTTAAAGCAAACGACCGCAAACGCCTGTACGATGCCATCACCACTGCTATGAAACACGGTGGTAAAAGCATGATGATCCAGGATTTTGAAAGCAATAAGGTGCGGCACTTTTCACGCTTGCTCATGTGCCCTACAACCGGTATTTCTTACCCGGAGCCGGAACCGAATTTATTCTCTTTCAACTCCCCTTACGGAGCATGTCCTACTTGTGTCGGATTAGGAGAAATTTCGGAGATTGACAAGGAAAAAGTGATCCCGAACCCAAAATTGAGTATCAAAAAAGGCGGATTAGCACCGATAGGAGAATACAAACGCAATTGGTTCTTCGACCGCATTGAATCGTTCCTGCAGCAGGAGGGTTATACCATTAACACACCGATTGAAGACCTTCCGGATGATTTGGTTCATGTGATCCTGAACGGAAATGAAGGATTGGAACAAAGCGGAAAGGAAACAACGATCCAGTTTGAAGGACTCGGGAATTTTATGGCGCGCCATGCGGAAGAAAGTACCGCCGGAATTCAGCGCTGGGCACAAAGCTTCATGAATAAGATCACCTGCCCGGAATGTCACGGAGCACGTTTGAAAAAAGAAGCACTTCATTTCAGGGTAAATGAAAAAACATTAGGCGAAGTTGCCACGCTGGATCTACAGGAACTGGCCCTTTGGCTAGAGCATATTGAAGATTCATTAACCAATGAACAACAGGTTATCGGAACGGAGATCCTGAAAGAAATCCGTGCACGCGTGCGGTTCATCCTGGAAGTTGGTCTGGAATATTTGACCCTGCACCGTTCTGCAAGAAGTTTATCGGGCGGAGAAGCACAACGCATTCGCCTGGCAACACAGATCGGGTCCGAATTGATGAATGTCCTTTACATCCTGGACGAACCGAGTATCGGTTTGCACCAAAGAGACAACACCCGACTGATCAATTCACTGAAACGATTACGGGACGGAGGAAACTCGGTGATTGTGGTGGAACACGACCGCGAAATGATGGAAGCTGCAGATTTTGTGGTGGATATCGGACCTGGCGCAGGTGTTCACGGAGGAGAAATTGTCAATGCAGCACCTTTCGATCAGCTCATTTCAACGGATTCAATTACCACCAAATACCTGAGAGGTGAATTGGAAATCGAAATTCCGAAAAAACGCCGCAAAGGAAACGGGAAAAAACTGGTCTTAAAAGGCGCGTCCGGAAACAACCTTCAGCATGTAGACTTAACCATTCCGCTTGGAACTTTGACTTGTGTAACCGGTGTTTCAGGAAGCGGGAAATCGACCCTGATCAATCATACACTCTACCCGATTCTGAACGCGCATATTTACAACGGTGTAAAGAAACCCATGCCTTACAAGAAAATTGAAGGCCTGGAGCATCTGGATAAAGTAATCGAAATAGATCAAAGCCCGATAGGCAGAACTCCTCGCAGTAATCCTGCTACTTACACCAATGTATTTACGGAAATCCGTTCCTTGTTTGCAGCCCTTCCCGAAGCGCAAATTCGTGGATACAAAGCCGGGAGATTCTCCTTCAATGTAGCCGGCGGCCGATGTGATACCTGTGGTGGTGGTGGTTTGAAAGTCATTGAAATGAATTTCCTGCCGGATGTCTATGTGGAATGTGAAACCTGTAACGGAAAACGCTACAACCGCGAAACACTGGAAGTGCGTTTCAAAGGAAAATCCATCAACGACGTATTGGAAATGACCATCGAAGATGCGGTCGTTTTCTTTGAAAGTATCCCGAAAATTCACCGCGTTCTGGAAACCCTGAATTCAGTTGGATTGGGATATATTAAATTAGGTCAGCCTTCCACCACAGTAAGCGGCGGGGAAGCTCAGCGCATTAAACTGGCCGGTGAATTAACCAAACGCGGAACCGGAAATACGATCTACATCCTGGATGAACCAAGTACCGGATTGCATTTTGAAGACATCCGCATGCTGATTGAAGTATTGCAACGATTAGTTGAAGACGGAAACACGGTTTTGGTCATTGAACACAATCTGGACATTGTAAAAGTGGCAGATCACATCATTGACGTGGGTCCGGAAGGCGGACGAGGAGGCGGAAACATTGTCTGCACCGGAACTCCTGAGGAAATCATTAAAAAATATACCGACGTTTCCCATACAGCCAACTACCTGAAAATGGAAATCGAGCATATGGAGAAATTGAGGAAAAAATTGAAAAAATAAAAACAAAGGGGAAATCCGAGTCTAAGTATGTATCCAAAAAATAAGCCCCCGGAGGATATCCGAGGGCTTTCTACTACAACTTAACCTAACTAACTCTTGCGTAAGAGCTTCTTTTGAGTAAGATCTGTTTCACAATGTAAACTAGCTTGTTACTCATTATCTTTATCATTGATCAGCACCCATTTGGGGAATCAAATCACCTGCATTCATTATCCATTTTGAAGTATCTGGAACGAAATATAGTATATTAAATATACCCTCGCAAGGGTATGTTTAACTGCCTCTTGATAAAAAGTTTCAACTAAAACGGTTTATGAAACTATTAAACCAGTTTTAAACTAGCTAATTCATTGGTTATTAATTCATTTAAATTGATATATCAATTACACTTGATCAACTAAAAATTCACAAATAAATAATTTATAGTTGTAAAATTCACAAAATATTCTCTGTTGAAAGTATTACCGATGCTTCATTACTGCTGATAAATAGGTTCAAAGCACCTCATCCAGAAGCTAAGCACATCTGAATCTGTTCATTTGATCGTAATTTTATCAGTTATTCGAGGTAAATAGGGCAATAAAGCAAAAGCCCCTCGAACATTATTCGAAGGGCCTCTTTCATGAAAGATATTCGCTTGTTAATTTTCCCACTACTAAATCTTTACTACTAAAAACTCTGTTCTGCGGTTTACTGAATGCTGTGCTTCCGTATATTTCGGCTGTTTTTTCGGACCTTCACAGGTACAACCGTTCAGTATTTTTGATTCTCCGTATCCTTTTCCGGAAATTCTCCACGGATCTTTGATGCGCGATTTGATGTATTCAGCCGAAGCATCTGCTCTTTTCTGAGACAACTCCAGGTTCTTCAAAGCTGTTCCCCGGCAATCCGAATGGGAACCAAGCTCCACAACCATGGTCGGGAATTCATTCATCACCGCAACGATCTTGTCCAGTTCCAGTGCCGCATCCGAACGGATATTGAATTTTGCCAAATCAAAATAGATCGGTTTCAAATCGATTGCTTTAGCTAAATCGGTTCCAACTTCCATTTTTTCCAGCTTCAGGGAAAGGTCTTTCGATACATCATATGTTCCCGGAACAGTCAACTCTTTATTGTAAGTCGTTCCTTTCGGCAAGTAGCCTTTTTTCTCCAGGCGAATGTTGTAGGAAACGCGGTCGTTTAACTTCTTGTCGTAGATCGGTCGTTTGATCTGACCATCCTTGTTCGTATAGAAAACGCCTTCTTCTTTACCGGTCATGTTGTTGACCAGGGTCACTTTCACACTATCCAGGACCGTACTCGATTTCTTGTCTAGTACCTGCACCAAAAGCATGAATCCGGGATCTTTCTCCAAAACCAGTTCTGCATTTAGATTTTCCGGTGAGTCATCTGTAAGCTGTACTTTTCCGCTTGATTCGAAATAATCTTTTTTCGTCCCGTCGAAATTGAAAACCCCGGTTTCCGAACTTTCGTAAATTGCTTCTGCATTCGCATCCGTAGTGAGCGTTGCCAGTTCTTTTCCGGACGCATCTTTCACTTTGACCAGCACACCCGGTAGTTTGTTCCCTTTCTCATCTTTGGCTAAGACATGAATGTTGCGCGCAAAAGCAAAGGGTTTTTCCATCGAAAAAGTATACAGATCATCATTTCCTTTTCCTCCTGTCCTGTTAGATGAAAGCATTCCTGTAAGCCCGTCTTTATTCATCCAAACCGAAAAATCATCCCCGGAAGAATTAAAAGGTGCTCCCACATTCCGGAGTTGTTTAAAATCGTCATCCTTATACTGTCCGATGAACACATCCAATCCACCGTACCCAGGATACCCTTCCGAGCAGAAAAAGAAAACTCCGGATTCATGCAGGAAGGGAAACATCTCGTCGCTGCTGGTATTGATGGAAGCCATATTTTCCGGAACCGACCAGTTTCCATCCTGCCAGCGCGAGCGATAGATATCTACACCGCCTTTTCCTCCGGGCATATCGGAAGCAAAAAACAAGGTCTTTCCATCCGGAGAAAATGTGGCATGCCCCACACTGTAATCGTTGCTGTTAAAGATGACCGGCTCGGGCTCAGACCAGGTTTCTCCAACCAGGTTAGAAACATACAAAGAGAAATGACGCGTTCCGTCAATAGCTTTCTCCCCGTAATTATTCCGGGTGATATACGCCTGTTTTCCATCCGGGGAAAATGCCACCGGGCCTTCGTGGTATTTCTTATTGACCTTTTTGCTCGGGATCGGCTGAATATTGGTCACCTCGTTATTCGACGGATTGATATCTGCCAAATACAAATCCAGGTATGACAAGCGGTTTCCCATCCAGGTGCGGTTTACAGCTTCGCTTTTTCTTCTGGAAGATGTAAAGATCAGTTTCCCGTTGTAGATTACCGGTCCAAAATCCTCTTGTTCTGTATTGAACGGAGCATTTTGGACTTTGATGGTAACCGACTGAGCCGTATACTTTTCCAATGATTCGTTTAGTAATTCGAACCGGTCCATTTCACTGTCTTTCGGGTTCAATTGAGAATAAATTTTCAATTGTATTTCTGCTTCCGCATATTTCTGGTTCTTCATCAGGATGCGCGCATATTCCAGGTGATCATGGGGAATGCGGTCTGCACGCTTGCAAAGCGTTGCATAACAGGCTGCTGCATTCGGATAATTCCCGATCATATCGTAACCCTCTGCCAATTTCCGAAGCACGCCGGCGTCTTTGTCCTTTACTTTCTCAAGCGAACTGATAGACGCATAATAATCGTATTCATTCAGTTGACTGGTCCCGATGATTTCATTTTTTTCCTGTGCTGCTACCCAACTTACAAGCAGGCATGAAACAGCAAATAGTATTGTTCTTTTCATATTAGAAGTATCTCGGTGATTTAATTTTACCATCGTTGTTAAAGAGCAGATCATAACGTAACATAATCTCATGACTTCCTCCGTTAGATTTTCCGGTCCGGACTCCCGCCGACCAATCGTAAGAGTACCCGAAAAGCAGCTGTTTGGAAATATGCACTCCGACCAAAGCACCCACGCCGTCTCCGGTTCGGTACATGATTCCAAGATCGATGAGTTCTCTTAGCATGAACGTTCCGGTAAGATCCAGCTGGAAAGGAGCATTTTGTACCAGTTTACCCAATAATGTAGGTTTGAATTTCACGGAAGGAGAAATGGTAAACACTGCACCGGCAATAAAGTAATAATGCCGTCTTTCTTTGGAAATGTCCATTGAATTGCTATTCCCAGTTGCAAACAGGTTGTTTTCCAGGATAGATGGAACGGAAGCCCCTACATAAAAATTGGGCATTTGGAAATAAATCCCTGCTCCCAAAGCCGGCAGCATTTTTCCTCTCCTGTTTACCAAAAACGCCGCATCTGTCGGATCAGCCAATGTCAGGTTGTTGACTTCCGCCGAAAAGCTGTTGAATCCGCCGTTAATCCCGAAGCACAAACGTGCTTTTTCCGAAACCTTCAGACGATAGGCGAAATCTACGTTCACTGCCGTGTTATTGGTTGGTCCGATCTTATCGTTCACCAAACTCAATCCGAGTCCAATGTTCTTTTTGGCGATCGGTGTATGAGCCGTAAACGTTTGCGTAGTCGGTGCACCTTTAAATCCAACCCATTGGAACCTTCCCAATGCGGTAAATGTCAGTGCATCCCTGCTGCCGGCATAAGCCGGGTTTATTACGAGCGTATTATACATGTAATGCGTGTACGCTGCCTGCTGTTGTGCATGTAGCTGATTTAGTCCTAAAACAGCCAATGCAACTATTATCAATCCATTTCTCATGATTACCTTGTTATATAGATGTAACCTTTAACTAATTTGTCTTGTCCAATTCCTAAGTCGAGGATGTAGAAGTAAGTACCTTCCGGTAATGCTTCTTTTCCAACGGCCATTTTCCCCTGGTTTGTTCCTTCCCAATCATTCATATAAGGACTGGCTTTGTAAACCTGCACTCCCCAGCGATTAAACACTTTAAATACATGGTCGGGATACTCTTCCAGGTTTGGAATGATGAGCGTTTCATTCGAACCATCACCATTTGGTGAGAATCCTTCCGGAACATCCACGCCATCAACTCCTCCTGTGCCTCCTCCTGATTCACATGCTGCTGAATTTGGAAGCGGATCACACGGATCAAGCGGATCAGAAGTTCCTGTTGGGACATAAGGCGTGGAAGGATTATCCGTTCCATACACTTCTTCACCGTCCAATACTCCGTCGCCATCCGTATCCGGATCATTCGGGTTCGTTCCGTTTGTGGCTTCATCATCATCTGAAACTCCGTCACCGTCGCCATCGCAGGCAATACTTGTCGGAAGCGGGTCACATGGATCAAGCGGATCGGAAGTTCCTGTTGGAACATAAGGCGTGGAAGGATTATCCGTACCGTATACTTCTTCACCATCCAAAACTCCGTCGTCATCCGTATCCGGGTCATTCGGGTTCGTTCCATTTGTGGCTTCGTCATCATCTGAAACTCCGTCACCGTCACCATCGCAGGCAACACTTGTCGGAAGCGGGTCACATGGATCCAATGGATTGGATGTTCCTGTTGGAACATAAGGAGTAGCAGGATCGTCCGTTCCATTCACTTCTTCTCCATCCAATACGCCGTCTCCGTCCGTATCCGGATTCATCGGGTTTGTTCCGGCTGTTGCTTCTTCCCCATTGGTTAAGCCATCGCCGTCAACATCACAAGCTACGCTCATCGTATTCGGATCACATGGGTCCAAAGGATCGGTACTGTTGGTTACTTCATATCCGTCGTTAAATCCGTCTCCATCCGTATCCGGATTAGTAGGATCTGTTCCATTTGTAGCTTCATCGCCATTGTTCAATCCATCGCCGTCTGTATCGCAAGCCGGATTGGTATTGATCGGATCACATGGATCCAGCGGATCGGAAGTTCCGGTGGTCACATAAGGAGTAGAAGGATCGTCCACTCCATTCACCTCTTCTCCGTCCAATACGCCGTCTCCGTCTGTATCCGGGTTCGTTGGATTTGTTCCCGCAGTTCCTTCTTCTGCATTGGTTAATCCGTCGCCATCCTGGTCACAAACAGGATTTGAAGGATTCGGATCGCATGGATTTAATGGATCTGAACCAAAATTCACTTCGGCACCGTCATCGTAACCGTCACCATCGGTATCCGGATTATTCGGGTCTGTTCCCGTATCTGTTACTTCTTCAAAATCAGTCAGTCCGTCACCATCCGTATCCACGTTACAATCAATCATGGTGAGTGTTTCGTCCGAAGACGGCTGAGAACTGCATAATCCATTCGAAACCGTAACCGTAAATATTCCGCTTGCATCCACCCAAATCGATTGGGTGGTTTCTCCGGTTGACCATAAATATCCCGAAGCAGAAGAGGAGATCAACTGTACCGAATCGCCCGCACAGAAATTGCCTGGACCAAGAACTGTTATGGTTGGTGTAGCCGGAGTAGGATTCACGATCACCGCTGTTGATGAACTGGAAGCAGAACAACCGCTTGTAGTGATTGTCACGGTGTAAGATCCGGAATTGAACACGGTAATTGCTTGGGTGGTTTCACCATTCGACCAGAGATATGTACCTCCCGGTGATGAAGTAAGCGTTACCGAATCACCCAAACAGAAAGTGGTTGGTCCGCTCGGTGTAACGGAAGGTGATGCCGGAATAGTGCTCACAGTTACTGTAATTGGTGCACTCGTTGCACTGCAGCCGCTTGTGGTTACTGTTACCGTATAGTTTCCGGAAATGGATGCTATAATGGATTGAGTAGTTTCACCATTCGACCACAAATAAGTTCCTCCCGGGGAAGCGGTTAAAGTAACCGAACCTCCCGCGCAAAACGATGTTGGGCCTCCGGGTGTAATAACTGCTATCGGCAAAGGATTTACCGTTATATTCGTCGGAGCACTTGTAGCAGTGCAACTTCCTGATCCGACACTTACCGTATAGGAACCACTTGTTGAAACAGTGATTGAATTCGTGGTTTCACCCGTTGACCAGGTATTTCCCGTTGGTGCGGATGATGTCAGTGTGACAGAACCCCCTGCACAAAAAGTGGTTGGTCCTCCCGGTGTAATGGTTGGAGCCACAGGTGGTGCTGTTACCGTTACGATAGTTCCTGCACTCGTTGAACTGCAGGTTCCGTTTGAAACCGTTACAGTGTAAGTTCCTGAAGCAGAAACAGTAATTGCTTGTGTTGTTTCTGCTGTCGACCAGGTATTTCCTGCTGCTGCAGAAGAGGTCAATGTAACAGAACCTCCTGTACAGAAAGTCGTGGGACCTCCCGGTGTAATGAGCGGAACACCTGGAGCAGCATTTACTGTTACTGCTGTTGCAGAAGATGTTGCCACACAGCCCGAACCGTTTCCAACAGTTACGGTGTATGATCCGGCTGCAGAAGCCACAATCGATTGGGTGGTTTCACCGGTAGACCACAAATAAGTCGCAGCTGCGGAAGATGTTAAAGTGACTGAACCTCCCGAACAGAATGTGGTTGGTCCTCCCGGTGTAATCAGCGGCGTTGCCGGTGCTGCCGGGCCGCTTAGTGTTTGTGCCAACGCATTGGATGAACATCCGGATGGAAGTACCAGGGTGATGGTATAAGATCCGGATCCCAAATTCGGAATGATTGCCGGAAGGGTCACTCCCATCATACTTCCTGAAGAAGTACCGGTCCACATTAAATTCCCGCTTGCCGAACCTGTTACCTGGATGCTTCCATCGGTTGATGCGCAAGTAGTGGGATTTGAAACCGTTCCTAAAGCAATTGTTGTACCCGGGTTGATCACCACCGAAGTTGAATTGGCAGATGAACTGCATCCGTTGACAATCGTTGTTACGGAATAAGATCCTGCATCCATTGCCTGAGCATTTGGAATGATCGGGTTTTGGTCCGTACTGGAGAACGAATTCGGTCCTGTCCAGGAATAGGTAGCTCCGGGAACTGTTGTTGCTGATAAGTTGATACCTGAATTCTGGCAAACCGGTGAGTTACTCGATGCTGTTGCAGCTGTCGGTGTCGGATTCACAATGACATCCGTTGTACTTGCAAGAGTTGATGGACAACCTCCAACCGTGATCTGCAAGGAATAGGTTCCCGCATTGCTCAAAGCTGCTGAGGCAATGGTTGGATTTTGTAGTGCTGAGGCAAAACTTCCCGGTCCTGACCACTGATAAGTTGCCCCGGGAACCAATGGTGCTGTTAAGTTAATCGGAAAACCCTGACATACCGGTGAATTACTTGAGACCGCAGGTGCAGCCGGTGCCGGATTAACAATCACGGAAGTGCTGCCAGCAGAAGAACTGCATCCGGAAACCGAAACAGTTACATTGTAAGTTCCTGCATCTGCACTGGTAATAGACGGAATCGAAGGATTCTGCAAAGCACTCGCAAAGCTGTTTGGTCCTGTCCAGAAATAAGTTGCCCCGGAAACCAATGGGGTGGTTAAGTTCAAAGTCGCTCCTTCACACAAAGGTCCGTTACTCATAGCAACTGGTATAGCAATCGGAGAACTTTGATTGATCGAAATCTGGTCCGAAGAAGCGTGACAACCATCCGTGTAAATCGTCCAGGTATAAGTATTCGTTCCGGCATTCAAGGCAGAAACCGTTGAGTTTGCTGTATTACTATTTGAGAAGTTACCCGCGCCTGAAGCTACAGTCCAATAACCCAGACCAATAACGGGTACGTTTGCCGCTAGGGTGTAAGTTGTACCACAACCGCTTTGATCCGGTCCTGCATTTGCAGTAGTCGGAACAGAATTTTGTCGCCAGTCCGGAATACCGTTACCATCCGAATCTTGGATTGGAGCAAGTGTTCCTCCGTTATTTGGGTCGTAAGCGTTATCCAGACCATCGTTATCCGTATCAATATTCAATAAATTGAAATCGGCCACACAGTTGTGATTCGCATCGTTTCCTTCCAACTGGTCTGAGAATCCATCGTTATCGGAATCCAGATCTATGTAATCCGGGTTATCCGTACCATCCGTATTCACCGGAACAATGAGCGTTCCTCCTGTACTTACGTCGTATGCATTATCCAAACCGTCCCCATCAGAATCCGTTCCCGTTGGAGGAATAAATCCGGCGGATGTTTGGTATTCATATAAGTCCATGATTCCGTCATTGTCCGAATCCTGGTCCTTCCAGTCAACCTTTCCGTCGTTATCAAAGTCCTGGGAAGATGCCAGCGGAGAACAGAACCGGATTTCACCGATCCCATATCCCTGGTTACCCAAAGCTGCATCCAGATTGTCATAAATAAATCTCACGGAGTCAACCAGGACCGGAAGAGTTACTGTGATCGTTCCGTTCAATTCGGTATTGTCCATTGCAATGAGTCCCAAAAATCGATTACTTCCACTATATGCATTGAAGTTTCCGGATCCGATCGTATAATCTGAGGCCGTAAGCTGGTAGAGTTGCCCGAATGAATAGGCATTGACCGTAATTCTATCTTGGAATTGTCCGGCCGCTATATCCACATCCTGCAATTTGAATGACAAATTACTTACGGGCTGACTGAATCGCATCACCTGGATGGAGTGGTCTGCTGCTGTGGCAACATCCTGCTCGGTATAAATCTCCAAACCGGTAACTGCCGAAAAGTTTTCAGAAATGTTGAAGTTGATCACTCCTGCACCGGCCGTATTTCGTGTAATGGTATTCGCCGAAACACCTGAGATAGCAGGGAAATACAACGTGGGGTCCGATTGAGCGGTTAGTGGCAAAGTGGAAGTTGCCGTACATGGCAGTAACTCCGCATTGTTCGCTACTCCATCACCATCCCAGTCTATATCTGCAATATCAGGAATTCCGTCATTGTCCGAATCTGTTGTGGGAATGTAATAGTAAACACGGATCCGAACGGCATCAATGTATGAAATCACGGTAGGCAGAAGTAATCCCGCAGCGCGTGATTCGATAGCTACTGCAACTCCAAAACCATTGCTGCTGACATCCAATCCGGTTAGTGTTGTTCCCCACAGATCGGCATTGTTCCCGTAAGTAAACGCCGTTTCTGTAGTAGGCCAGTTAACACCTGTATTGGCATGATTGGTCCCCGTGATCTGGTTGTTCTTTAACAAACGGATGTCCAGATCCCGCGTCCAGTTTGAACCGGTATTATCCGAACTTGCTTTCCGGATTTCCACCTGTACTCCACAAATCTGGGCATTGATCGGAATGTTTAAATTCAGGTTCCTTAAAACGAGAAAATTGGAGTTCCTAACTGTTCCGCCGATTAGCAGGGCTGCGTTTGACATGGTTGCATAACTGTTATTATCAGTTAATGCGTTGCCGGGATTGTTCCAGGGATCAGTCCCCCCCGAGGCATTGTTTAAGCTTACTTGAGCATTGACGTATCCTGTGTTCGATCCGGGACATTGTGCCGTGGAGGCTGCGATGAAAATGGAACTGAACAGTAAGGACATAATTATCCTGGCTCGATTCGAGTAAATAATGGTCATATTTTTAGTTTTAATGCCTTTATCACTCTTACCTAACCAAAAAATAAACGGTCACCGTTTAAGGGTGCTTAGTAGCCGTAATAAGGGTATTCAACATTATAAAAAAATTTAACAACTTCCAAGTTTTTAACGTAAAAATTTAATGGATCATCGATAAAAGTGTATAATCTGTCGAAACACGTGTTAATTTAACCGATTGTAAATCAATATATTAACTATTAATCTAGTTCAATTTTATTTTCGATAATTTTTTGTGAATTTTTTAACCTTCCAAACGGAATTGCCTTATAAACGATCCTTCGTTCATAATTAATGTCAAATCGCGCGGGAATCTTACCTAAGAACTTTATTTTTACTGAAATGGCATTTTAGCTACTTAAAGCAATCAAATGAACGCATTACGCAAGGACTGGAACGAAATAAAAACAAACGACAGCTGGGCAATTTTCAAGATCATGTCTGAATTCGTAGAAGGATATGAACGAATGGCACGCATTGGTCCGTGTATCTCGATTTTCGGATCAGCAAGAACCAAAGAAGAGAATATTTACTACCAGTTGAGTGTAGAAATCGGTGAAAAATTAGCTAAAGCAGGATACGGGGTAATTACCGGCGGCGGGCCCGGAATTATGGAGGCCGGAAACAAAGGGGCTCACCAGGGAGGTGGAAAATCCGTTGGATTGAATATTGATCTACCTTTTGAACAATTCCACAACAAATACGTGGATCGCGAAAGCCATTTGAATTTTGACTATTTCTTTGTTCGCAAGGTTATTTTCGTAAAATATTCCCAAGGATTTGTGGTCATGCCGGGCGGATTTGGAACAATGGATGAACTGTTCGAAGCAATTACGCTGATCCAAACCAAGAAAATTACCAAAAGACCGGTAGTACTCGTAGGAAGGGATTATTGGACCGGATTGGTAGAATGGGTCAGAAATGTCATGCTTGAAAAAGAACACAACATTGCAGAAGATGATATGCGCTTTTTGACGATCGTTGATACGGCGGATGAAGCAGTGAAATATGTGGAAGACTTCTACAAAACCCACGATCTGAGCCCGAACTTCTAACTTTAAACCCTTGTTTTTCAATCACATAGAAACATAGGTCACATAGTTTTAATGGATATCGTGTTGTATTTTGGTATTTCCTATTCAGTAACTCCGATCAAACAATCTATGTGTGCCATGTCACCTATGTGGTTAGCTTATCGAGCTAATAATTTTATGCGCTGCTCCTTGGTTGCGAGCAAAGATTTCGGCTAACCTCTCATTGATTTGTGCTCTTTTTCCAAGTGCTTCTTCCACGGCTTTCTCAAAACTGAAACTATCTTCAATCGTAAATGCCACTTCGTGGTCCAGAAATAATTGCGCCTCCGGAAAACGAGCAAATTTAGGCCCGAAAAAGATCGGAATACCGAAAGCCCCGGGCTCCAGGATGTTATGCAGCTTTCCGGTAAATCCACCGCCAATGTAAGCCAGATCGGCATACTGATAAGCATTGGTCAACTGACCTATTGTGTCCAGGATAAGGATGTCTTTCCCCAAATTTTGAAAATGCGTATACCGTTCCGGATCCCCGTCAAATTCTGCTGAGATTTGTTCAATGTGCTTTTCTGAAATGTCGTGCGGGGCTATGATGATCTTAAATTTCTGACGCAATTCAAACAAAGCCGGAACCAGGATCTCTTCGTCAATTGTCCAGGAACTTCCCAGGATAAGAACCGGCTTATCTTCTACAAAAGTGCGGATGATTTCGTTCTCATGCGATAGAGCAGATTCCTTTACGGCAATCATTCGGTCATAACGGGTATCTCCGGTTACCGTAACCCGGTCAATTCCGATACTGTTCAACAAATCCTTCGACCGCTGGTCCTGCGCATAAAAATGGTCGAACAAGCGCAGAGCCTTCCTGAAAAAACCTCCGTACCATTTAAAGAACCGGTGGCTGGGCCGGAATAAGCTGCTGACCCCGTAAATTTTCGCTCCTTTCCTTCTGGCACATTTCAAATGATTGTACCAAAATTCGTACTTGACAAAGAATACCTGTTGCGGATGGAAGTGATCAACGAATTTCTGCGCTTTGATCTTCGTGTCAAGTGGTAAGTAAAGAGCCAGGTCTACCCGGTGATCTCTTTTCGTATAGAATTCCATTCCCGAAGGACTGAAAAAAGTAACGATCAGGAAGGAATCGGGGAATTGCTCCTTGTAGGCGTTCATCACCGGAAGCCCCTGGTCAAATTCACCCAAAGAGGCGCAATGGAACCAAACAACGGGTCTGTTATCCGGTACCTGGTAAGTCGCAAGTGGAATGCGCCGGCCAAGAATCCATTTTTTTGCTTTGGGGTGAAACCAGGATGCAAGCCACATGACCGCATAAAAAGCCCGAATCCCAAATCCGTAGAATAATCTCATTTACTCAAAATAATAGTCTTTCGGTTTGCGCTTGTAAACAGGAACAAACCAGCCAACTTTAAATCCATATTGTAAATCTAATCTTTGTGCTTTAGAAACCGGCACATCGGGCTGATCAAAAAACACATCTCTTCTGTTATAGGTCAATGCTTCCTGAATATAAAATCCGGCATAGAAATTTATGAATCCCTGGTTAGCCATGAACGCATAACCCGCAAATTGGTGAAAATTCAACCCGGTTGTATAGCGGTCATACCCTTTCCGGTATTTCAATTCCAATGTAGGAACTACCTGGTCCTGGGTTTCAACACGGATCTTGTATTGCATATATCCCAATCCCGCATGCACATACAGTCCGGAATTTTTATTCGGGCTCAGTACCGGGAAGACTTTACCGACCATCGCATTCGCGTTGAAACCGCGCATATTGACCACTACGATTGCCACGTCGCCGTTTGCATCATGGATATAACCATTCGAATTGACCAGGTTCGTAAACATCCCGGAGGTTTTGACCTGGTTCCCAAACATGAAATTCCCATCCAATCCGTAAACCCAATTGCGGGAAGTTTTGTAACCGGCCATTGCCCCTATGTGATTGATCGCTCCAAAGCGCTCCTTCAAATCCGCGCCGGGCGCATTCAATCCGTAATGAAGTGCTATCCATGGCGTGGCAATTGCACTATCGCGAACATTTCTCTGACCGAATCCCTGGAAACTGAAGCAGATCAAAAAAGCAAATAAAAAAGAATTTCTCATGTTTTTATAGTCACTCAAAAATAAGGAATTATCACCGCTTCAAAGCTAAATTATCACCAAAGGGGTGAATTATCGATTAAACGGATTTGGTAGCACTTTATTTGAATCGGATCGATTTGGCCGGATTGATCCTGCTGATTAACAGCGAAGGAATAAATAATGCCAGCAAACAAACACTCAAAGTGATGATATTAAGAGCACCGATTTTCCACAAACTGAATTCGATCGGGACTGTATTCAAATAATACACCTTCGGGTCCAAAGGAATAATCTGGAACTGGTATTGAAGCCAGCAAAGTCCGATACCGATGACATTTCCCCAAATCATTCCCTTCAGGATCAACTGTCCGGTATGCACCATAAACACTTTGCGTACAAATAAATTACTTGCTCCCATGGCCTTTAAAACACCGATGAAATTGGTCCGCACCAAAATCAGTACGAGCAATGCAGATCCCATATTCACAATGCCGATGATCAGCATTAAAATGAGAACTATCGCCAGGTTCACGTCCAGGAAGCTCAGCCACACAAACAAGTCGCGCTGGTTGTCCTGGATACTGTTCACTTTCACCTGCTGCCTGAAATCCGGGTTAAACATCACTGCTTTGCGGATTTTTTCCTTTTGGTTTTCAATATCTGAAAAGTCGGCAACACTCAATTCATACGACCCCACGTATTCCCGGTAAGAACCGTGTCCGGGGAAAAATTCCAGGTCAACTGTTTTGGCTCCTGCTTTTACTTCGTAATGAAGTCCGTCTGCACTCAAAAAGCGCTTTTTCAGGTTTCCTTCCTGATCTGTTGCAAACGCACTCGTTCCCAGCTTATCTCCTTTTACTGTAATTTTTAACCAGGTCGTATCCGGAATGGCTGTTTCACTATTCGGATTATCCGGGTTCCCCGTAGGTTCATCCATATAAGTCCAGTAATCCGCTACTATCAATCGAATCGTGGTGTCTTTCTGCGGATAGATCGTAAACCCGGAAAAATCATCATATCCTTTTCCCCAATCGTAGCGGTAATTCCCATTTCCTCCCGAAACCTGGGCGCGAATGATCAATTCACCATAAGCAAGCGTATCGTCTACGGTAATTTCCGCACTGATTCCCCAATCGTTTAATTGCTGTACCTGCGGCAGGTAACAAAAAACAATTTCTTTGTCAAAATCCTCCAGTCCCGTTTCGTAAATCCCCACAATCCGGAATTGACGCTGAATGGGTTTCTGCTTCACGAAATAAGAATTGATCGTATCGCCCAGCTGATAGTGCAGATCGCTCGCAATACGCCTGGAAATAAGTACTTCTGTAGAAGTCGGATCTTTAAACGCCGGAAGCTTTCCTTCTTTCAGGTAAGATTTAAAAAAAGACCAATCGTAATTTTTATCAACACCTTTTAAAACAACTCCGAGAATCTCTTTTTGCTCCACATCTCCCCGCGATTGAAGCAATGCGGGCTTGTAAGCAACTGACTGTACGTGCGTTACTCCTTCGATCCGGCTCAAAGCCTTTTCCAGCTTTTTACTCTTCATTAAAGGGGCAGATTCCATCAAAGAAATTTCTCCCGCCTTCTGAATGGAGATATGTGAACCAAAACCTATAACTTTACGGCTCACTTCTTGTTGGAACCCTTCAACCACTGCAATTGTAACGATGTTTACAACCATTGCCAGCGAAATACTTAAAACAGCAATTCTTGTAATTGGTTTTGCTGCTTTTTTAGTGCCTTGCAATGAGTCATCCGTAACCGTTTGCTTACGTTGAAGTTTTTTAGCTATGAAATAAATAGATTTCCAATTAGTGCTCATGCGAATACGAAAGTACATAAAGCTTTTGGCGTTGAAAAGTATTATTTTGCTTTTCCTGGCCTCATGTGCCCCAAATAAAAAGCCCACCCTGCCTGTTGTGCAGGATTCGAACGGAGGTAAAACGAAAGAATATCCTGTTATTCAGCCCATTGATGACGAGATCAAATACGACGCTTACGGCACGGAAAGACTTCCGAACCTACAGCTGGGCAATACCCGCATGGACCTCTACCTCGATTCTTTAAGGGGAAAACGCGTGGCGATTGTAGCCAATCAGTCTTCCCTTTTGGGTGACGATCATTTGGTGGATACACTCCTGTCACTGGGCATTCAGATCCAGAAAGTCTTTGCGCCGGAACACGGCTTCAGGGGAACTGCCGACGCGGGTGAAAAAGTATGGAGCCACAAAGATCCTGTTACAGGTCTGCCCATCGTTTCGCTTTACGGAAGCAACAAAAAACCACGCGCAGACCAGTTGTGGGATGTCGACATTGTACTCTTTGATATCCAGGATGTGGGCGTGCGTTTTTACACCTACATTTCGACTTTGCACTACGTCATGGAAGCTTGCGCTGAGAACGGCAAGGCACTCATCGTATTGGACCGTCCCAACCCGAATGCACATTATGTAGACGGACCGATGCTTGAAAAGGACCAGACTTCCTTCATCGGGATGCACCCGGTCCCGGTTGTTTACGGAATGACCATCGGGGAATACGCTTTGATGATCAACGGGGAATTTTGGCTGCACAACAACGTGACCTGCCAGATGTACATCGTTCCATGCAGGAATTACACCCACAAAACGAAATTCGAGATAGCCATCCCGCCTTCTCCCAATCTCCGAACAGACCAGGCAATCAACCTCTACCCCAGCCTCTGCTTTTTTGAAGCTACGACGGTAAGTATCGGGAGAGGTACCGAACGCCCCTTTGAAATGTACGGCCACCCAAGTTTCCGGAAAACCAATTTCACCTTCGTTCCCATGCCCACCACGGGAGCCAAAGATCCTTTGTGGCAGAACAGAACGTGCAACGGCTACGATTTGGGAGCCACCCAGAACAAACGTATGTACGAACTCAACCTCAACTGGCTCATCAATGCACGCGATCAGCTCGGAGACAGCCTCGATTTCATCAATCAGCGCAACTTCTTCGACCGTCTTGCGGGAACAACGCAATTGCGCGCTCAGTTGAAAGCAGGATTGGGTGCCAAAGAGATTAAGGAAACCTGGAAATCGGGGATTGAGTCTTTTTTAAAGACGCGGCAGAAGTATTTGATTTATAGGTAATTTTTATTCTTTGATATCACTTTTCAACACAAAAACGTCCCGAATCTTCGGGACGTTTTTTGATAATTATTAGCGATAAACACAGTGAATCTTCATCTCCTCACCAAGTGATAATTCCCGTTCCACCTGGATTTTTCAATTATTTCATCGTCAAAATTATGATTCAATAATTTCACGTCAATTTCTGAGGCACCGATTTTAATAGTTCCCGTCATGGGATAACCGGTTTCTTTTAGAACCTCCCGCCCTTTTACTATTACGTTGTAGCCTTCCCAATACCACTAGTCTTAGTAAGGGTAACAATGCTCATTCCAATATCCATCGGAACCTTGTCCAGTGTGGTTTTGATAACTATCGTATGTTTAAACTTTACAACGATTTATTCATCTCTTTTTCATTTCTACCAAGCAATAAACCAATAAGAAACAACTTTCCTTTTTTTGCTGATTGCAATTCCTTTGGAATAACCATTGCTCCACGATTCAGGCATTTGTCTGTTTTTCTTGGAAATAAATTTTGGGTACCAATTCCCTTTCTTGGATGTCAAAACGTAAATTTCAAATGTTTCATCAATTTGCAACTGAGGATTATCAGGAAAAAAAACATCTCTAAAATTGGGTATGGGATAACTTTCCGAATAGGCAGATGAATCAAAGAAGAGAGGTTCGGCGAGTTTTAAAGAATCAATATTATTTGTGTTGATATTTTTAAATCTATTAACAATAAACAAATTGTCAAATGAGTACTGTCCATGATATTGAAAACCAGTATCGAAGATTTTTTTAATCTCTTTAATACGATCCGAATCAACATTAGACTCAATTAAAACAAACCCAACATTATTTTCCGATGAATCCTTATTATTGATAATTGAAAACACGGGATCATAAACTGTGTCCGGAAAATGACTTGTACATTCTTTTGGAAACTCATTTTTAAACTCATTGTAATACCGCTGATCAGGTGGTTTAAGTGTTTTTTCCTGTGACATCGAACACGAACATGCCAGCACTAATGTTAATAAAGGAAATAGCAATTTATTCATAATTTAGTTATTTTTTTTGAGGTCCGTAAGCATCAATTATCATTTCAAGAAAACTTCTCGTTTCTTCTTCCAAACCAATAAGATCCAATACTGTTCCTACGTCCGGATTGAATTTTGAGTTTGTAACACTTCCTCCATAAGGTTTTATGTAATCATATGTTACGGTCATTATTGAACTAAAAGTATAATAATTAATTTTTATTTTCTCATTTAAACGCACATCTATTTCACTTTCTTTTGCATACGTAAAAACAGGAGATGATGCGCTAAACGTATACTGAGTATGTTTAATATTTTCGCCTGGTCCAAAGCTTCCCCCTTGTGTCATTTCTTTTTCAAGAACGGAAACTTTTTGAGCGCGATTATAACCGTGTGCCTTCATAAATTCAGCAGGGTTTTCGATAAGGTGGATATCTTTCTCCAATACATTTGAGGTGGAACCATTGGAAACTGTTCCCCCAAACATATTATCGTCACCCAATCTGACATAATCTGAAGTTTTATAAGGAGATCCTATTTTATCTAAATCTTCTTGCTTTACTGTCGATTGATCTTTTATATAAATAACGTTACCTGTTAATGGATTATAGAACCAATCTGTCGGTCCTTTTCCTGTTGGGTCAACTAATGAAATGGGATTCCCCATCACATAATTGTAGGTACTCCAAGCCGGATATTTATTAGCCCATGGGTCAGTAGAAAGAAATCTAGCAATATCTGAATCATAATACCTCGCCCCGCGGTAATCCAAACCGGTTTGCTTGTCGCGTTCGTGCCCGGTTGTCAGGTAACGGTCTCCCGAACCGTTGTGGTATTCCCGTAAAATCTTTCCATAGGAATAATAATCCAGCGCATTGATGATCACAGGCACGCTCATGGAATCCGCCATAAATGCTGTGCGGGTATTCCCCAAATGATCGTAGAGGAAGTAAGTTACCTCATCCGGCTTGATCTTTTCTTCCAGCGTATCCTCAGGAGTAATACTCGCCAGGCGGTCTGCTCCATAGACATAATATTCCGTGCTTTTCCCGGTTGTTCCGGTAATGGTAGTGAAAGTTACAATGCTCAAATCCCTGCCCAGGGCATCTTTGATGTAGAGATCCTGTGTGGTCTGTGCAGAACTAACTACCTTTTTGAAGATGCGCTGATCTCCGCCGTCGTACAAATAATAACTGTTGTCAGCTCCCTGGGTCACCTGGTGCGGATAAGACCCGCGCATATACACCGTTGTATCCATGTATCGGAAATCATCCGATAATAAATTCCCGTTTGCATCGTAGGAGTAACTGCGGGTGGCAGAAGCAATGTGGTCTTCCACCTGCTGCAAACGGTTAGTCCCGTTGAAATACGTATACGTAAATTCTTCGGACACCGATCCGGCAGTGATCACAGAATCGGGTTTAATGCGGTCCTGAATAAGGATATTCCCGATCTTGTCATGCCTCCAGAACTCATCACCAATCCCAAATGAAACCGTGGGATTGAGATTCAAACCACTCCCGAATTGCGCATCAATGAAATCACCCACCAAAGCATCAGCAGAAACCAACCGGTTGATCCTGTCGTATGCAAAGCCGTAAATGGTTTCTTTTGAGAACATTGGAATAGAAGTGTTACTTGCAGTACTAAAGTTATAATTAATTTTTATTCCTTTGACATTACCGTTAAAGGTATTTGTCTGAACCACCCCGGTTTGGTTGTTATATCCCGGAACAAATGCATCATCGTAATACAGCTGTTCATTGAAAAGTGCACTTCCAATTTGGGTTAAACGGTCCCTGTCATCATAAGAATAAAAAATGGTTTGAGTAGGTGTCGCTGTTTCTCCAAAAAAACGCTTTTGTGAAACCACCCCGCGGGCGTCATCATACCCATAAGTACAGATGGCTGTCCCATCGTCCGGGGTACTTACATCACCCTGCGCTGCGTATACTTTCTGCAAGCGGTTCAATTGATCGTAATCGTAGAAATACTTCATATCTACCGTGCCGTTGCTTCCCATATCCAGTGCCTGCTCAAGCAAAGAACCCCTGAAATTATAAAGTGGGTAAGTAATCGTTGCTTTCACCCGGAACTGGTCGTTGGTGGCAATATTCGACGGATGCTGAAGGATCACCTGGCTTGCAAGTAAATCCTCTGAATTGTAGGCGTAAGTCATTTTTTGGATGGCTATTCCGGCAGGATTGAAGGAATACGATTCCAGTAATTTCCCTAAGGTACTTGGAGAACCCTGCGCAGTTCCGTAAACCATTTCTTTTTCGTGAATGACCGTTGCATAAGCACTGGAGGCAGGTAAACCGGAAGCTGTGATCGCACCGTCTCCATCCATAGGATCCAGTGTTTGATAGTCATTCAGCCAATCCTGCGTCATGCGGTTCGAGAAAGTGTAGTCAAAATAATGCGGATTGTTTTGCCCGTCAGTATATGGAGAATTGGGTGATCCCACCAGCGTATCTTCGAAACAGAATGGGTTAATGTGGTACGGATTGGTCACTAAAACCTGCGCTGTAAGATTTCCGTAGATGTCGTAAGTGAATTTACGGTAACGCGGGGCTGAAACAGTTAGGCTATTCAGGTTATTGCGGTCCAGCTGATCCTGGACACCGCTTATTTTCCCGTGCTTGTTGTAGATGTAACGCTTTTCACCACCGTCTACATTGGTTTCACGAATTAATTGGCCGTTCATATTGTATTGGTAATCCGTGTGCTGACGCAGGCCGTTGATCGTCTTCATGAGGTTCCCATAGGAATCATAAACATACAGCGTCACTACTTTTTCGACAATATTTGCCCAGGCCATGGTTCCTACCGTTTGTCCGGCAGCATTTGTATAAGTAATGGTTTCTTTCAGGTCCTGATCCTGAACGGAAGTACGCAGGAAACGGAAATTGCCCGTGGAGTTGTTCATAATCAGGTCTAGTTCCGTGCGGTTCAGGTTTAGTTCACAGGACATGTAAACCGCATTGGTGATCCAGGTTTGTTTATTAACGGTGTGAAATCCGGAAATAGACTGCCCGGGATCGGCATGCTTTATATCGAGCGACAAAGGATCCTGCTCGTATTTGGTTTCGTTGTAAAGCGGTGAGCTCAAATTTTCCACATACTTGAGCGGAAGTGAATCATTCACGGTAATGACAGAGGCTATTGGTTTGAATTGGATCTGCGATCTGCCCCAGTTATCATAAACGATTGAGCCACTGGAGGTCTGCACATCCCCTTGGTTGCGGTAAGCCCTTACAACTCCGGATGTTCTTCCTAAAGGATCAATGAAGGCCTTTTGGAATTCACGCACATCCGTTGTATCCGTACTGTTTTGATAAAGTACCGAATACACATAGTTTTCTGCTGTCCGCTCCTTAAAGGTCTTAGAGAAATCATGCTTCCAGAGTTGGTACTCATTGCGCGAAAGCAAACGCGTTCCATTTTCTATTATTCGATTCAGACGATTGAATCCATCAAATTCATAACCCATGATATGTCCGGAAGGAGCAGTCATGATGCTGACCTGTCCGTCATTCGCGTATTCGAAATGCGTTCCAAGTGAGTCTGCACGTCCGTAACCAACAGTTACATGAACCGGTAAACCGATATTTCGGGTATTCACAGACGAATAATTGTAAAGGAAACTGTAATTCGGGTTCGTACAATTGGTATCTACGTTCCAATTGACTTCTGTAGTGTTGTAATAGAACTTGGTCAGCAAACCCACCTGGTTCGAGATCAGGGCCGGCTGCATATGCTGGTTGCGTTTATGCACCTTCGCAGTGGTCAGCGTATCGTATGGGAACAGCATCCTGAACGGACGAATGAAATTCTGACTATCTGTTCCGTCAAACTCCATATAAAAATCAGCTACCTGGTTATTTTTTCTGTCAAATCGTTTTTCTGAGAAGTCGGTTGAGACCGCATCCAAAATGGTATCCAGCTGGATAATGACGGAACGCAGTTGAAGCGTTTTCTTCAGAACATCTGTCAGAATAGGTAGTTCTGAAGGACCTCCTTCTTCATCATCCTGCGGAACGGACGGATTACAATCGATCAGCTCCACCCCGGGATAACAGGCAGCATAATTGATAGACGAAGGACAGGCATAATAACCGATCACCGGATCTTTCCACAAACAATAGTTAAAGGGCAACTGAGCTAAAAATTCCTCCTCTGTTCCGTTCTTCCAGCGCACACAGGAAGCACAACTTACCGAATCTACAGGTGGTGTTCCGATTTCGGGGCATTCTGGGCCATTGTATTCTACGGTTTGGACAGAAGAAAAGGCATCTACCGACCATCTGGCATCATAGAAATAATACTCACTTTTGCGTAATTCCTTGGCATCACGCTGGTTTTTGGTAATATGTGTCTGTTGGAAAGGAGTGGAACGCATATAGTATTGCCGGCTTTTTGCCATTCCATCGTATTTAGGCAATTCTGGAGCTAATCCTAATGTGTATGTTTCCATATACTCTTCATCCCAGCGGAATGAGTACATAACCGTATCCAGATCGTCGTTCAGCAGCACATGCTCGAACTGTGTTCCTACTCCTCCAATCGTTTGAATATCGTAATTATACCAATAACGGTCATACCGATTCTTCAGGTCATATAGGTAGAAAAACTGCTTTTCATCCTTTGCTGTCGGTAAGTGAGGGGAAGAATTAGTCACACTGAATACTTCCCAGGAAGGCTCGTGTTTCAAACGCAGGGAATGAATGGTTGTCGTTCCGCCGGTTCCGAACATATCTGTAGAGGAAACAATTCTTCCAGGAATATCCTCCAGAGCCATTAATACTTTAAAGGCTCTTCCGTTGGAAGTTCCTTTGTAATCTGCTTCGTAATACTCGTAGGTAGTTTTGGTTTCTATGTAATTCCAATTGCTGAGAACCGAATTGTTACAATAAGCATCCAAAGGATTTCCAGCAAAATGAAACCCCGTTAAGAAAGGAAGACTTCCGTATTGGACCATCAGCGCACTCAAAACTGCAGGTTCAATATCACGATCTGCAACTGCAATGATCCGCTCTATTTCGCTTTCACTGAAAGCAGGTGTTCGCACCATTAATGCATTAAACACGGCTTCTGAAGGATATTTATTCCCCGATTCTATAATCTGCACAATGGTGTTGTTTAATATGAGGGAATCATTAATAATATTCAAAAAGTTGGTGTCTGTAATCACTTGATTCCTTAAAATATTCCTCAAAGTTGCAGGTGTCAAATAACGGGAGCTGATTATTTTATTAATGGCAGCTTCCGTAAATTGGGGTTGATCAGATAATATTTCCGCGAATAAATTGGTATCGAAATAACCTGTAGGCGCGCCGGCTAAAGTTTGTACGACCTGGTCAGATAAATATTCGTTCTTTGAAAAGAGTGTTTCCACAAGCTCATTATTCCATGTACTGATAATGTTTGGTATGGTGGTGAGCAATACATTATCTGAAATATAGGACTGTTGCCTGATCACAGCAGAAGTAGATAAAGTTGCTCCACCGGGAGTTGTCTTGAATTTGGAAATATAACGGTTCAGGCTCGCATTACTCAAATTGCCCTGGGCAAGAAAGATTTTAATTATATTATCGGTAGAAAGTCTTCTGGTATTTATCAAATGGTAAAGCACCGTATCCATTAATGGAGAGTGAGCCATTAAACTATCCATTATAGTAGCCTGAGTTGCTGTATTGATCCATCCAATCTGAGTCGTTGCTATTCCTGAGTTGTAAACAACCGGATTGGTATATCCTGATCCAAATGGATTGTTTCCGGTATTGACAGACGAAGCAGGCAAAGTTCCTGTTGAAGTAACAACAGCTTGTTTGTATAGGTAATCATCGTACTTGCGGTTGATTTCTTCTTTCTTCTTAACGAAGTAAGAATGGAACATATAAGAAGGATTGGCTGTATCCAGGATTGGGAAGAACTCAAACTCCAGATATTTCGGCAGTTCAAAATCAGCACCGCTTCCGTTAAATACCGGAATATCCAGGTATTCAAATGCTGCGGTTCCTGAAACAGTCCCTGCGCCTGTATCTGCAACTGCAGACAAATTCAGATAGTAATCCCTATATTCGTATTGCCCCCCAGGATTGTCATATTCCTGCTCCCAAACGATATCTTCTCTGTAAGGATTTGGCCGCGTATACCCATTTTTATAGGCGAGTGTGTATTCGTAATTAATAAACTTTTCAGTGAACAGTTTATTAGTGGAATCGTACTCCTTTACCGATTTCAGTTTTCCATGGTACAAATAGTCTTCAATTGATGGAAATGTAACCTGGTAGTCAAAATCACCTCCATAATGCACATAGTCCGTTCGGTTCACAAATTCATTTCCTCCCTCAATTAATGTTGGTCCATAAACAGAAACCTTTTTAAACCCGACATCGAAATTGAAACGTCTCCCATTGTGAAAACGTCTGTCTGAAATCTGGATTATCGTGGATTTCATTACCATGGAATCGGGATCAAAATCATAGAACCATCTTTTATGTCCGGCATTGGAAGATAAGCTATCGTTATTGACCAAATCATCTTCATCGTTTTTCAAAACGTATTTCACAATCGGATGCACGACATCTGATCTGGACAAACCATATCCCGGATCAGTAGCAACCCCGCAAAAAGCAGAAGCCTCTCTTGAAAAAGCACCGGTAAAACGTGTTCTCGGGTCCGATGTCGGATAGTATTCAATTTTAGCAATTCCGCCTAAATTATCCACAATCTTTGTCAGTACCATTCCAAAATGTCCGTTCAAGGGCTGGTTAGCCTGAAAAAACACGTTGTTATTGTTGAAATTCGAATAGGTAAGGAAAGTAGTTAACAATTTGGTCGTATCCGTTGTCCACCCGATCGGAACCTCACGAACCGCTTTTAACAGAACAAATACCTGCCACACATCATTACGATATTGCAGTGAATCTCCGTTTTCATAAGCATAGTTTTGAAGCATCTTACATTTAGCAGAAGTATATTCCAGTTTTTTCTGAGCAATCAGTTGCAATCCTGTTTCAACCGGACCTCCGATCTCTCCGTTTACTTTATAATACTTTACCCCTGTTAGCATGTATGGATTCTTAGAATAACGAATCAATTCAAACTCATCCAGTTTCACGGTATTATCCAATTTGGTTGGAGAATTAGGTGTTGTAATTCCGTTTTGTAATCCGGGGTTAATAAAATTCCACCAAAAGTGATAGGCCTCCTTCCCACTTCCGCTTGAATAGCTTAATGGACTTTCATGTGTGATCATGTGTTCATAGATCGGTGAAACCATATTCCAGGGTAAACCAATTCCAAAGTTTCCGGGAACATCCGCCGCTGACTTTAAAGGAAATGACAAAGGACCTCCATAACTGCAGATATAAGCCTTTTCTGTCATTAGCTCAGTGATTGAGTCAATGGGGTTAAAGTCCCAGATACCTGTCGGATTCACGGCATAATTCATGTCCGAATTTCCAGGCCCAATTTGGAAATTGAATCCCTGGTATTTCGTCGGAATATTGGGCATCACAAAAAGGTTAGAAAGCTGTTTGTTGCTTTCTCCATAATTCAATGACCATTTTAAGGCCATATTAAAAGTCGAGTAGAGTGCTTTAGAACGGGAAGCTTCGTAGTCGTCATTTGGAAAATAGATTCCGCTCCCACCTCCGTTATTTGAATTATAAGTACTGAAATCAGTATTGGTTACACCTCTGGAATTTTCCAGGTCTCCGGTAACGATTCGCATATCAAAGGTTCCGGCATTCTGAAACAGCTCCGGCTCAGATTCTCCGCTCGGCCTGCTTATTTGTGACCGGATTTCGTAAATATCTCCGGGATAGATCTTATCGCTCATTAAGCGTGGACTCTCAATAAAACTATGAGCAAAGGAAATGTAAGTAGTATCGTCATTCGCCGCATACGCTCTCAAATAACCGTTACTGGTAG
>CAMLDR010000018.1 GCA_946478775.1 uncultured Flavobacteriales bacterium | reverse complement strand
AACGTCAATTGGATATCGATACACGCAGAAAAGTAATCGTTTGCGAACATTGCGGAAGAATTTTGGTTCCTGCAGAAGTGGTAGACGCTGAATAAGAATTCGCAAAGCGAATAAAAAAAACAAGCGTTGCGCCTCCGCTGAAGCTCCTGCGTAAGCGTTAGTGCAGTTTTGCAACAAGTATCGTTTGTGATAGATAAAATTAGAAGAGGGTTCGTTAAGCGAACCCTTTTTTTTGCCCGCTGATTTCGCGGATCCCGCTGATTTTATTACTGGTATCTGTTTCAGATTATTTTTGGCTGAGATAAACAGCGTCATTTCTTTCCTGATAGTATTTTCTTCTGCGTAATCCGCGTGATCTGCGGGAGAAATAGGTGCAATGCTATTTTCTCATTATTGCGCCATTATTTAGACCGAAAACCCAAACGAATCGTTATTTTTGCAACTGAAAATTATCAATCCGTTTTTACATGGACACACTAGCAAAAGCTCTTTTCTCGATGAGAGCAATGGCACTGGGATTATTCATCTTCCTTTCAGCAATTGCAATAGCTACTTTTATCGAATCCTATGAAACAACCCAGGCCGCAAAGCTATGGGTCTACAATGCCAAATGGTTTGAGATTTTGCTGGCTTTCTTAAGTGTGAACCTGATTGCAAATATTTTCCGGTATCAAATGTGGAGACGTGAGAAGATAGCGGTGCTGCTTTTTCATATTTCTTTCATTGTGATTATTATCGGAGCAGCGATAACCCGCTATATCAGCTACGAAGGGATTATGCCTATTCGTGAAGGAGCTTCTTCCAATATTGTTTATACCTCAGACCCGTATTTGTGGGTGCAGGTCAATGACGGGAAAGAATACCAGCTGACGCATGATGTGAGAACTTACCTTGCAGAATCTTACCCCTTCAATTCCGCATCGATGGATATTGAATTTCCCAAGCGTAAAACAGCAGTTTCCATTGAGTATGTTGATTTTAAGTCGAAACAACTGGATACCATCGATATTGATCCGAAATACAAAACGAGCGCACTGGATATTGTGACGGATGGAAAAAAGTCCAATTATGTTGTTAATGATGAGATTTTCTCTTTGAATGGAATTCCGTTGGCCTTTTCGGAAAACCTGGTGAAAGGAATCAATGTTTACCGCAAGAATGATACCCTTCGTTTGAGGTCGGAACTGCCTATGCAGTATCTGGCCATGAGCGAAATGAAGAAAATCCGTGAGAGCGGCATGGCTCCACCTGATTCGGCGTATACCAATGTTGTTCCGGGAGAAGAAATCATATTCGCTACAACAACGCTTTACCTGGTTGCCGGACAGCAATTTGTGTTCAAACAGGAAATTCCGAACGTTGGAAAGATATTGGTCCCGTCAGGGAAAAGAGACGTGGGGTCGGATTACCTGACTGTGAAAATCACGGATGGCTCCAAATCAAAGATCGTTCGTCTGAAAGGCGGCGAAAAAATGGTTGGAGAACCTGCTTTTTTCGAATTCAACGGATTGAATTATCATTTGGAATATGGAATGAAGCGCATTACTATTCCATTCTACATGAAATGCAATGATTTTACACTGGACCGGTATTCCGGATCGGATATGCCTTCTTCTTATGCCAGTGATTTACAGGTCTTGGATACGGCGAACAATGAATTCGGGACAAAACATGTATTTATGAATAATGTACTCGATTACGGAGGTTACCGTTTCTTCCAGTCTTCTTATGATGCGGATGAGCAGGGAACCATTTTGAGCGTAAACCATGATTTCTGGGGAACGAACATTACTTATTTTGGTTATTTAATGATGTTTATCGGGATGATCTTTAGTTTGTTTGCTCCGGCTTCCCGTTTCAGAGAATTGATGCGGAATATTGCTAATTCGAATGGAAAGAATATTGTTGTCCTTGTTTTGGCGCTAAGCAGTTTCTCTGTATTTGGACAGAACATTGAAACTCATGCACACAAACAGGAAGAAAATCAGATTCACGATCACGACCATGACCACAATCACGATCATGCGGAAAGCAGCGCCCCGGTAAGGAGTGTAAATCCGGTAGTGTATTATATTTCGGAAGAGCAAAGTGATGAATTGGCAACCCTATTGGTTAAAGATTTTAAGAACCGTATTGTTCCAATGCATACTGTTTGTGATCAGTTATTGAGAAAACTGTACCGGGCTAATAAATATGACGATAGAAATGCTATTCAGACTATCTTGAGTATGCATATGTACCCGGATTATTGGATGGACCAAAAGGTGATTCAGGTTCCGGCCGCTTTAAAGGAAAAATACAGTTTGGGTAAATATGCTTCTTTCAGAGAATTAACGAATGAAACCGGTGACTTTAAATGGATAGCAGATTACAATACCGCTTTGAGAAAAGCAGAATCCCAGCAATCCGAGGCTGAAAAAAAGTTGATCAAGCTGGGTGAAAAATACCAGGTTTTCTCTGCAGTCATCAGATGGCAATACATGAAAATTATTCCTTTAAAAGAAGGGAAGGTCATTAATTGGTACATGCCTTTTAGCCAGGAAGTAATGATGAGTGATACCGTTACCAGCAAGCTGGCTTTAACCTATATCAGTTCATTGAATGATGCGGCAAAATCGAACAATGACTTCACCAAATCAACCAAGTTGTTGAATGAATTGAAAAAGGCCCAGCGTACAATTGCCCCTGCATCGATTTTGCCATCTGAAACACACGCCAAAATTGAAGTTTCCTATAATAAAATGGAGATTTTCAAGAATTCGGAGTACTCTTATTTGTTATTGGGCTTGGGATTAATGATCGTATTCTTTATTCGGGTATTGTTCAACCCGTCTGAAAAGTCGGAAAAACGCTATTCGATCATTCGTAAAATATTCGTATTCTTTTTGGTGATTGTTTTCTTGTATCACGGAACCGGTTTGGGACTGCGTTGGTATGTTTCCGGACACGTTCCATGGAGTGACGGTTATGAAGCGGTTGTTTTCATTGGTTGGGTAACCATGTTGGCAGGATTTATTTTTGCCAGAACAAATCCGGGTATTTTGGCCGGAGCTGCATTATTGGCTGCGTTTATGATCTTCGTTACAGAAATGAATTTGTTGGATCCTGAAATCACACAATTGCCTCCTGTACTGAAAAGTTATTGGTTGATGATCCACGTAGCGATTATTACGGGAAGTTATGGTTTCCTTGGTTTAGCTTGTATTTTGGGGATTTTCAATATGGTATTGTATTTATTCAGGAATCCGGAAAATGCTAAAAAAGCTACAAGAAATATCAATGAGCTGACCTATGTTTCTGAAATGACGATGATTGTTGGTTTATTTATGCTGACAATCGGAACTTTCCTTGGTGGTATTTGGGCCAACGAATCCTGGGGAAGATACTGGGGCTGGGACCCGAAAGAAACGTGGGCTTTGGTTTCCGTTCTGGTTTATTCGATTATTTTACATTTCAGGTTCATTCCCGGTTTGAAAGGAAAATTTGCATTCAATACAGCTGCGATGTGGGGTTATGCGGCGATTTTGTTTACCTTCTTTGGGGTGAACTTTATCCTGGTAGGTCTACATTCTTATGCAAACGGTGATGGTTCTGTGAATCTTCCTATTTGGGTCTGGCTGGTTGTTTTAGGCTTCCTGATCGTGACTATCATTGCAGGAGTTAAAAATAAAAACTACCTTAAAGCTCAAAGAGAATCGCTATGAGATTGTATGACTTTTCATTGAAATACCTGGATGGGAAATCCATTGACTGGGATGCTTTTAAAGGCAAGAAAGTGCTGTTGGTGAATGTGGCTTCACAATGTGGGTTAACTCCTCAGTATACGCAGCTGCAAGAGCTCTATGCCGAATTTGGTGGGGATCATTTTGTGATCCTTGGAATTCCCTGTAATGATTTTGCAGGACAGGAACCGGGAACAGCGGAGGAAATTGCTGCCTTTTGTTCTGCGAACTACGGGGTCAGCTTCCCGCTTTCAGAAAAAGTTCATACCGTAGGTGAGGAGATTCATCCGATTTATGAATGGCTGAAAGAACAAACAGGTACGGAAGTGACCTGGAATTTTCAGAAATACCTGATTGATCAGGAGGGGAAAATTGCCGGTTATTTTTCACCGCAAACGGAACCCGCTGATGCACAAATTTTAGATTGGATTAAAAAGTCATGAGTCAAATTGATGTCATAGCAATCGGTGCACACCCGGATGATGTGGAGCTTTCTGCTGCAGGAACTTTATTGAAACACCGGGCAATGGGGTATTCCACCGGAATCATTGATTTGACGCAGGGCGAATTGGGGTCGAGGGGATCAAAGGAAATTCGTAAAGAAGAGGCGGAAGCTGCTGCGAAGATCTTAGGTTTGACGGATCGGGTGAATTTGAAAATGGCAGACGGATTTTTCGAACATTCCGAAGAGAACCTGCGATTGCTGATTGAGCAAATCCGACGATTTAAACCAAGTATTGTCCTAGTTAATGCTGTTTCCGACCGTCATCCGGATCATGGAAAGGGGAGTAAGCTGGCTTCTGAAGCTTGTTTTTTGGCAGGATTGAGAAGAATTGAAACTACCTGGAATGGCGAGCCTCAGGAAGCACACAGACCTCAAGCCGTTTATCATTATATCCAGGACCGTTATCTGAAACCGGATTTTGTGATTGATGTAACGGATTTTGTGGAACAGAAATTCGATTCGATCAAAGCTTACAAGACTCAATTCTGGGACCCGAACTCATCCGAACCGAAAACACCGATCTCCGGAGAAGAGTTTTTTGAGTTCCTTCGTGGAAGAATGGCTGAATTTGGACGGAATATGGGGGTGCGTTATGCCGAAGGATATACCGCTGAAAGAATCATTGGAGTAGCATCCTTATTTGAGCTTAGATAAGGTTTCTTTCACATTTGCGATCAGATCATTGAATTCTTTTGCCAATTCTTCGTTGGTAATCCCATCATTGAAATTTTCTCCGAAACTGGGTAAACTAAAATGTCCCAGAATATTTGCCGAATGGCGCGGAAAACGGCTTAATGCAGCCTCCAAAGAGAACTTTGCACCCAATTTTCCGGGAGAAGTAGAGATCAGCAGCATGGGCTTGTCGTGGAATACACTATTGTTTAACCGGGAACACCAATCCAGCGTATTTTTGAATGCCGCAGAATAACTTCCGTTGTGTTCCGTCATTGAAATAACTAAAAAATCAGCATTTTCAATGATTTCATGCAATTCATGTGCTTGTACCGGATATCCGTCTTCTTTTTCTTTATCTACAGAAAATACCGGCATTTCGAAGTCGTTTAAATCAATCATATTGACCTCTCCTTCAAACTGGCTGGCAGCAAAATGTGCAAATTGCTGATTGATAGAAGACTTACTGGTACTTGCTCCGAATGCTAATATTTTCATAGGATTTGTTTTAACGAAGGTACGGATATTAGAGGTCGAAACAAGTTCAAAGAGATAAAAAGTTCAATGGTTTTTAACTTTTTAACCTTTTGAATCATGGAACTTTTGGAGATAAAAAAAGGGTCCGCCGAAACGAACCCTTTTACTTTGCTATAAAACTAAACTAACAGAGAAAACTCTTCTAAGCTTTGTAGTAGCTTATTTTTTACTTAATAACGCTCAACTTAACAGTTTTAACCGCATTACCAGTTCTTACAACTGCGTAGTACAATCCCTGAGCGAAATCTGCAGCGTTGATAGTGAACTCGTGAGTTCCTACTTCAGCATACTTAGTAGCTACTGTTTGCATTACTTGTCCGCTTGCATTCATAACAACCACTTCAACAGTGCTGTTTTGTGCTACGTCAACGAATAAAGATGCAGTTGTACTTGTTGGGTTCGGGTATAAAGTAACACCTGCGATAGCTGAAACTTCTTTGATCCCTAGTCCTGTACTCATTCCTGTGAAATCTGCACCTGATAAAAGCGGAGAACTTCCAGCCGGACGGTAGTCAGGAGCCAAATAGTTGTATGGTGTAGTCAAAATTCCTGCTGTAGAAGCAATTGAATCGTTATCGTTTGAATCAAACCATCCGATGATGTTGAAAGTACTTGTAGATGTTCTTTCAGTTACTCTACCAACTGCGTTACCAGCAACGATGTTGTTTTTGTAAATGAGCAACCCATTTGTAGCATTTCCTTCGCATGCAGTTCCGTCGATGAAAATTCCTCTTTGGAAATCCATGAATACAGAGTTACGGATATCAATAGCAGAGTTACGACGGATACGAGCACCGCGACGGTAACCTGCAGCAATTGTATTTGCAGTATTTCCACGGAATGGCCCGATTGCAGTGATGTTAGAGAATGTAGCGTTTGTTTGAGGAGTTCCAGCAGAACCGGAAGCATCATTATCTGATTCAAAACCTTCTGAAGTAGAAATGGTAGGGTTATCAGCAATGTTCGGATCACGAACGATCAATCCGAATTGTACATTTCCTGAGAATCCGAAATCCGTGTCGAAATCATCATCTAAGTTTCTGTAGGAAACCAAATGTCTTGCATTCACATTTCCACCGAACCATTCGAAAGCATCGTCATTACAGAAAGATACCTGAACGTAGTCTATTTCTGTAGCCGCTCCAACTGAACCTAAAGTGATTCCGTTGATCTCTTTATCAGCCTGGTAAGCATAACCAGGGAACTCAATACGTACATAAGTTAATTTACCTGAGTTATCGTTGTTGTCAGGAGCCATTCCACCACCGAATTCAGTATCTGTGGTTGGAGCAAGACCCTCAATGTTTGCTACACCATTTGCCTGGTTGTTAGCAGCTTTTCCTAAGAGGATTATCCCTCCCCAGTCACCTGCAGAACGTGAACCAACAGGCTGATTGGATGTAAATACGATTGGAGCATTTGCTGTACCCTGAGCCATTAATTTTGCTCCTTTTGTAATGAATAAACCTGATCCGGCTACTGATTTATCACCCATGATGATAGTTCCCGGCTCAATGGTCAATGTTGCGTTGTTTTTTACATAGATCTGACCTTGCAACAAGTAAACATTTCCTGCAGTCCAGGTAGTGTTTGCAGTGATGTTAGTTGAGATCGTCTGGTTAGAAGAACCGTAGTTTGTGTTTTGCGGATCCCAGTTTGCCCATCCCTGTGTCCACATTGCTGTTGGAGCAGGAGCAAAAGCACCTCGATAAGTTGTTTCGTAAAAGTCTTGTCCGAATGCAGCCAGAGTTCCTAAACCTGCAAACAATGCACTTAAGTAAATTTTTTTCATTTTTCGTTTTTTTTCTTGGTACAAAATTGCCTTACTCACCTTGTTCTATCCTTTCCTTTAAGTTACGATTCGAGTAAATAAATGTTAAGAGTGTTTTAAGGAATGTAGCATTAATTTAATATTGGCTCAATCGATTTAGTAGGGGCGTCCCGCATGTGCGGGATTCATTCCTACTGTAAATTATAAAAAAGAAAAGCCACCCGCATCACGGGTGGCCTCTCAGGCGTCGTTGGATCTTACAGTCTGAAACTAATAGAAGCACTGAATGTTCTTCCGAAGTTTGTTTTCCATACTTGTTGATCAATTTTTTCGTCAAACCCTTTTTGGTTGTTCTTTTCTCCAATGAAAATGGTATTGAAGAATCCGTTCATTCCTTTAGCTTGTGATCTTTCCAATGTGTTGTTCTGATAAAAGATCTGGTCTTGTGCCAAAATGTTTTGGATGTTTAATTTGAATTGCGCACGTCCTTTCCAGAATGATTTCGTGATCTGAAGGTCTAAGAATGTTCTTGCCTGTTCCCAAAGGTCCGGTTCGTTCACGTTTCCAACGATTGAAATACGCTGACCTACGCGGTTAATATTTAACGCTGCTCCCCATTGGTTGCGACGGTTTTCGTAACGGATCCCTGCATTGAAAACATAGGGAGACTGCCCCTGAAGTGGTCTTGAATCTGCAGCACTTCCCACTACACTTGAAACGTCTACTTGTGAACGAATAATGGATAAGTTCGAGTAAATCGTTAAATCGTCAAAGAACGAAGAAGTATCTAACCCAAAGATTGTTGAGATCAATGAACGAGCTTCCAGTTCTAAACCGAAGTTTGTGGCAGATGGTACATTCTGAAATGAAGTTTCATTGATTACATCTGCGCGCATTTTTTGCTCTATCGGATTGATGAAGTTCTTGTAAAAGATCGTTGCAGACAACAATTGACCTCTTCCCGGGAATGTTTCGTATCTCAAATCCAGGTTGTGGATCAAAGCACGTTCCAAAGTATCATTTCCGGATACCACCAGGTTTGTCGTGAAATCATAAAATGCAAAAGGAGCAAGTTCACGGTATTCCGGTCTGTTCAATGTTTGAGAATAACTCAAGCGAACATTTGTTCTTTTATTTGCTTCGAAAATGGCATTGATGGAAGGAAGTACATCCAGTTTTTTCGTGCTGATTTTCAACTCGGAAAGATTATCTCTCAAAGCCTTTAATTCCTGCTGGAAATATTCAACACGAGCACCGTAAATGAAACGGAATCGCCCAAAGCGGTTATCCAATTGAAGGTATGCAGCGTTCAAAACAGATTGAGCATCGTATTGATCGGATGGTTTTGTCCCGTCTGTCAATTTGAAACCTCCTTTTCCAGGGTTCCCGCTTTCTCCCGGTTCAATTAATCCCATGTTCTCAGCAGCGAAAATCTCGTCTTCCGGCAAATACAACAGGCTTTCGTCGAACATAACGCTACCACCTGTTACACCATATCGGGTATATCCCAACTGACGTGCTTCAAAATTTCTTGTACGGACCTGGTTGTAGACACCGATTTTGAATTCACTTTTGTATTTTCCGAATAGGCTTGTCCCGTAGGATAAATCCAAACGACCGTTTACTGAGCTTTCTTTGTTCTCAGAGAAGAACATTCCACCGCCATAGTTTGGTCCCACATTGGTGTATGAAATGTTTGCAGTGTACATCGTATCCGTTGGATTCGGATCACTTGGGTCATTGACGTTTTTATTTTTGGAGTATATGGAGCGGCTCAGGTTAGGAACAGAACGCTGTACGTTACTGTATCCTGCTAACCAGTTCACTTTCAGTCCCTGTAATCTTAAACCGTGCTGTCCTTCCAACTGACCTGAGTAAACGCGATCGGATGTGAACCAACGTGCATTAGATCGAATCAGGATCGGATTTGATTCCAAAGCGTTTGCGGTACCGGTTCTGTTGATTAGTTTGTCTGAGGAATTAATGCTGTAAATATTCTTGAAGCTGATGGTATTCCGTTCGTTGATTTTGAAAGCGAAATTGACCAATGCCCCTGCCAACAAGTTCGTTACATTGTTTTTATCCAGGTAATCGTTTTCCAGTTGGGTTGTTTGAGCTGAATTCGGGTCAGAACTGTTCACGTAGCTGTTACGAACAGTTTCGTTGTAGCTGAAACTTCTGCTGTATGTTAAAGCAGCGATCATTCCGAATTCACGTTTCCCGAACTTTTTATTGAATCCACCTGAAGCCTGAAGACTTAAGTTAGGTAAGAATTTGCTGTCGGTTGTTTCCCAGTTGGTAGAAACTTGTTGGGCTACTTTTGCCTGGTCGTGGATATTCAAAGGGTATTGTCCGAAAGGAGCAATTCCGGAAGGGATTTTTCTGGTTCCGTCATCAATTCCTAACCAATCCATTTTCCCGCCCTGATAAGACATGCGGTCCTTAAATGTAGTAATCGTGTTGATTCCTGAACCTACCTGGAAGGAGAAGAAGTTCTTGTCCGGAATACTTTTCGTATTGATCTGGATGAGTCCACCGGCAAATTCTGCCGGTTGGTCAGGAGTAGCTGTTTTTGTAATCGTCAGGTTATCCAACATATTGGACGGGAACATATCGAATGAGAATGCTTTCCGGTCGCTTTCGGAACTTGGAAGGGGAGAACCGTTCAGGAAAGCAGCATTGTACCGGTCATTCAAACCACGAATTACCGCAAATTTATTGTCCTGGATACTTGCCCCACTCACCATCTTCAATACGTCGCTGGTATTGCTTGCCGGAGATTTCTGAATGGTCTGACTGGTAATGATATCTGTAACACCCAGTGCATTTTTTTGGATCAAAACACCTCCCTGATCCGTATCTAAAATTCTTTTTGCAGTGACTTCAACGACACCGATGGATGTGCTGTCTTCAGCAGGAGGAGACATTACTACGTCAATGGTTGTAACTTCTCCTGATTTAACCTGGATACCATTTACAATTTGAGTGGGCATTCCGGCATACACAATTTTAATGGTGTATGTTCCTTTGTCCAGTTTGTCGAAATTGTAAATACCTTCGATGTCAGATAGGATTCGTTTTGTTTGTTCAACCAATTCTACCTGCGCAGAAGGAAGTCCTTCTCCGGTTTCAGAATCGATTACTTTTCCTTGAATTACTCCGGTGCTTTTGTCCTGCGAGAATGCAAAACCTGCGATCAATACTGAAACAACGGAAAGAAATATCTTCATAGCTATTAATTTTGCCACAAAGGAACAGCTATCAGATTATTCTAAATTAAGTGTAAAATTATTGCATTGTGAGGCTTGTGTAAACAAATTATGAAGTCAGTTAACATGGAGTTAACATTTGACTAAAAGGATTTTGCTGGCACTCAAATATAAGCTTTTCCAGTGGGATTTTTTTAATAAATGGCTTCAATCACAAAGGACTGATTATTGAATACCACCTGATCTGCTTTCTTTTTATTCAAAAGAAGTTGACCTAACGGAGCTCCCAAACCAATTCCAACAATTGTTTTGCCTTCAAACGAACTATTTCCTATTGGAATTCCCACTAAGAAGAGCCCTTTATTTGTTTGCACAACTGCTCCCAGTTCAACTTGTGTTTTTTTATCCGCAGATTGATTTGCAAGGAGACTTTTCAGGCGTTGCTGTTCACTAAGCTGGGTGCTTAATTTCCCTAATTCCTGCTGGGCCATTTCACGCGCTGTTTCAAATTTGTCCCCGGCCGAACTTTTACTGTCTTCTGACATTCCTTTTTGGAGATCTGCAATATCTGCCTGCAGGCTGAAAATTTTATCAGAAATGATAAATGAAATATGTTCGAAAAGTGCTTTTTTGTCCATAGAGGAAGTTCAGTCATAAAGTGCCTTCGACTCCGCTCAGTCACCTTTAAATAAGATAGGCAATACGAAAGGATACTGAGCGGAGTCGAAGTATGTTATTCGTATACGATAAAATGCTTATTAAATAATTCGATAAGTTGATTTTTGACGCTTTCTTTGGAAAACTGCATTCCGAACGAACGCAGGAATTCTTTATCGAATTGGAATTTCCCGTTCATCATGTCCAGGATAGCGTGTTTCAGTTCGGCTATATTATGGTGTTCAATCTTAACGCCCAAAGCTTCGGTCATATTCGCAGCAATTCCTACCGGAGTTGAAATGACAGGGGTTCCGGTTAACCATGCTTCAGCAATAACAATACTAAAGGTTTCGTATTCCGATGTGAGGATCAACGCGTCATGTTCCTTTAGAAGCCGGCTGATCTCATCCCATTCACAAGGACCTGTAAAGTGAATGGCTTCCCGGCAGCTGTTTAGTTTTGCCCATCTTTCCCATTCATCGGTATTTTGGTCCGAAACAACAGTCAAACTGATTTTCTTTCCGGATTCCAGGTATGCATTTAAAAAACCATCAAAAAGAAAACCTGGATTTTTGGTGTTTTTATCCAGTGTTGAAATATGAATGAACTTATTTCGCTTGATGGGATTTGATTCTCGCAAGGTGAAAATATCCTCGTCCACAAAGTTTGGAATGACCTGAATTTTTGTGGTGGGGAAGAGCGGTTTCATGTCTGTTCTCAATACGTTTGAAACGGCAACAATTTCACTGGTATGTCTGCTTCCGCGTTTGATCACCTGTTGATGAAGTGAAATAAAACTCTTGAGCAGTTTCTTGCGGTAATACGATCCGTGTTCCATCACAATCAACGGCACGTGAAAATAGCGTTGTACACGTGCAAACTGCATAGCCCTTGGAAGAAAGACGTGTGCAAAGATCAGATCAATGTGATCAAGCATGGAAAGCCCTTTTCTAAGTGCTTTTCGCTGAAGCCACCAATGGAGGAACCTGTTTTTGGAAATGTGATGATAAATCCGGATAATGCGCAGGTTGCCTGTTTGCGTGTCATCTACTTCTACAGAACTGCAGTTTTTATCGCCCATCGTATGAAGCACGGTGACTTCATAAGTGTCCGAAAGCAAATGTGCAAAGCGCTCAACGAAATTTCCAGCATACGGATCTACGCGTGTTGGAAACCAGGAACTCATAATTAGAATATGTCTTTTCGTATCGGACATCCGATAAATTTAGTGCATTTTTTCACTAATTGCGCACCACCCGGAAAGTTTTTGTGTGATTTTCTTTACGGATTGTGAGGAAATAAACTCCGGATTGTAAATTTTTCAATGAGATTTCATTTCCAATTTGTTGAAAGGGAATGGATTGCCCCAGCTTATTTTTTAGTTCAATTATTTCGTCCCCCATGAGGTCAGAAAGTTGGATCAGGTCATTGGTAGGATTGGGTGAAATACGGATTTGTTCCAGTTCCTGATTAGTTATTCCTGCAACGCAGGTTAACCGGTTCATGTACTGCCAGATGGTATCGTTGTATTGCGTTCCAACCAGACTATTTCCCATTGTACTTCCCATTCTTACCAAAACCAGTCCTTCCGAAGGAACTACATTGATGATCTGTCCGTTCTTTCCTTCAGCAGCGTACATATCTGCAGGCGCATTCGGGCAAAGTTCGCCCGGGAAAACGAATTGAGATTGGGGAAGCATGAAGGAAGATTTTCCGTTCAGCCAGGTCAGATAGCCATAGGAGTTATTCAGACTCTGGCTGCTGTTACGCATTTCATTCAGGTAAGTCACATCCGGAAGAACAGCCGTAGCATCCCAGTAGCCATCTTGTGAAAGCAATAAACCGAACCGTGCCATTCCACGCGCTCTGGATGCAAAGACGTTATTGTATCCCAATTGAAGGTAAAGACCTGTTAACCCGATTTTGGAAGAAATCTTTTGATTAACCCATGCATTCAGTGTCATTCCGGTAGCAGATTCGATCACTGAATCGAGCAAAGTATACGGGCCATTGTGGTACGCCCATCTGGTTCCGGGAGCTGCCAGGTAGACCAAACATGCCGGATCTGTGCAGTGAATGTCTGCAACCCCATCGTCCAAACCGGTTGTCATGCTCAATTGATGGCGAATGGTAATGGCATTTTCCTGGGGAATTGTCAGGCTCGTCCAGCCGATTCCCAGGTAATCACTTGTGGGATAATCAATGTCGAGGAATCCTTCATGTTGTGCAATACCCACAGCATAGGCTGTTAAAGTCTTTCCGGCTGAGTTCCATACGTAAAAACTATCTGCAGTAAAAGTGCCGAAGTATTTTTCAAGCACGATCTTCCCGTCTTTCAATACAATGAATGCTTTGGAATCGGTGTTTTCCAGCCAGTCATACATTTTAGTAATGGAATCGGTGCACCAGCCCAAGGTTGCGGGATCTGTTACGGACCAGGTATTTCCGGCTAATGGAGGAAAATACGTTTGCGCATTTAGATTGGTCAATCCAATGATTGAAAAAAGCAGGAATGTCAGTTGTTTCATAGCGTAGTTTGTTGCATGTTTTCGGTTAAGATGCTCAAAAAGCAAAAAAGTTTAAAGCAACTTATATTTTGAGTTTAAACAGATTAACTCAATGACAAAGATGAAAAAAACGGGTTACTAAACCAAAACTTTCTCGTAGATAGCTTCAAGCTGTTCAATAGCGAAATCGATTTCTTCTTTGGTAGTATATCTGGAAAAAGAGAATCGGGCATTCGGACGTGAATTATCCGCCTGGATTCCTTCCAGTACGTGAGAACCTTTCGTAGCACCAGACGAGCATGCCGAACCACCGGAACAGGCAACACCTTTTAAATCCAGTGTAAATAAAAGCATTCCCGATTTCTCAGTAGCAGGAAGACAAACATTTAATACGGTATACAAGCTTTTTTCCGGATCTGTTTCTCCGTGGAAAGTAACATCCGGAAGTGTCGATTTCAGTCGATCGATCATGTAGGTTTTCAACCCCTGAACATGAGCCTGGTGTTCTTCCAGTCCATTGTATGCCAATTCCACTGCTTTTGCAAGCCCAACGATTCCATATACGTTTTCTGTTCCTCCGCGCAGTCCTCTTTCCTGGGCACCTCCGTGGATCAAAATATCTGTCTTGATGCGTTTGTTCGCATACAAAAATCCAATTCCTTTCGGTCCGTGGAATTTATGTGCTGCACAGGTTACAAAGTCGATCCCCAATGCGTTCAGATCAAAGGCATAATGTCCCATAGTCTGAACCGTATCGGTATGAAAGTAAGCATTGTATTTTTTGCAAAGTGCACTTATTTTTTCAATCGGTGTCAGCGTTCCGATCTCGTTATTGGCATGCATCAGTGAAACCAGTGTTGGTTTTTCATCTTTCAAATAAGCTTCCAACTCCTTTAAATCGATGTTTCCTTTGGAGTCAACCGTCAACCAGCAGGCTTCGGTATTTTCTCTTTCCGCTAAATGTTGAATGGTATGACAAACTGCGTGATGTTCAATGGTGGTGGAAATGATCCGTTTTACTCCCAATTGATAAACAGCAGTATTCAATGCGATATTATCTGCTTCTGTTCCACCTGAAGTAAAGATCAATTCGTTGGGAGAGCAGTTTAATTGCTTTGCAATCGATCGGCGGGAAGTCTCGATCAATGCTTTGGTCTGTCGACCGTAGAAATGCGTAGAAGAAGGATTTCCGAATTCATTTTGTAAAACAGGGATCATCGCTTCAGCAACTTCTTTCGCAAGTGGCGTAGTTGCAGCATTGTCTAAATATACTCGCATCGATTTTTTTCTACAAATTTAATAGATTCAAAGGAAGAAAAGAACTAATCTTTTCCCAGAAGAAACCGAAATGTTTCTTTTCCTTGGGGGGCTAAAAGGAGGTTTGATAACAGGAGGTGGGTTCTTTCCGATCGTTTCTCATTCGATTTTGCAGTGGAAACATGATTCAGAATATATCGTTTCATGGCAGGGTTCAGTGCGTCGAAACGGTCTTTTGATTCAGGGACCTGGATCCAGTATTCCCTGATTTCTTCGGCAACAGGAACACCGAATTCCGATTCGTCTTTTTCCAACTGAACGGTAACGAAATCCCCTAAAGTCTTTCCGAGCTTTTTCAAGCGGTCTTTTTGAACCGTAATCAATCCACTCCCTTCACCCAATGCTAAAATTCCCGCCTGCCATTGCACTTTGGAATCCAATGTAATGATCAGACGCTGATTGAAATCACCTTTTTCTTTTCTGCCGGGAAGCTGTGCCAGGATATCCGGGGTAATTTCTACGAACCAATAGTTTAAATAATCGAGTGCTTTGACGTCGGTTTCAAATTCAATCATGGGGTATTCTTGGAATGATAAAGATAGGGAATCATTCACAATTGATACCGATTCTTAATTTTTCCCACGAACGGGCAAGGATGAACACAGAGGTTAAACTTGTTGTAGAATTTAATATGACATTACCAGAACAAAAGGGAAAAGTCATTTGAGAAATATTTTAGTAAGCAATATACATCCGTGTTCTTTTGTGTTCCTCTGTGGGAAACAAAAAAATCCCCCGATATTACTCAGGGGATCTTCCTCTTATTCAACCGTGAATCCCGTTTTTTGAGCGGTAGCAACTAACGATTCAATGATTGCTGATCCAAGGTCTTTTTTCGCATTCGATTCGCTGATTTTTTTCCGCTCCTCAGCGATATATTCTTCCCGTTTTTTGGAAAGCTCTCCGATTTTACTTTGGTATTTGATTCGATCTGCTTTCTTAGTTTCTATATACTTGGTTTGTTCGGCTTTGGATTTTCCTTTCAATTCAGCCGGCAGGTCTTCCACTCGGATACTGTCGAGGTTCACTCCCTGGTCCAAACCATCTACCAAATCCCAGCTGGCGTTCTTGTAATTCGATTTGGATTTTGCTTCAGCGCGCTCACTCATAACAGCGTATCCTTTTGAACTGGCATTCTGATCTTCCTCTGCTTGTTTGCTTGCACGGTAAACTCCGGTTTTTCCGTAACCGATATACGTTTTGTTTAAAGAATCGTTCACAGAGATAATCTCTTTGTCGTAAGGGGTATCAATGTGCCGGATCTCTTCATTCGAGTTAATATTGAAATAAGAACCTTGGGTTTGAAGAGCCCCGTCGTACCAAAATTCTTTCACTCCCTGATCATAAGGTCCGCAATAAATCGTGTTGACGATAATGTCTTTTTCTGCTGCGATCTTCAAAATTTTCTTGTAATCAATCGGTCCCTGGTTGAAAGGTTCGTTTCCGGCAATGTAAATAAGGCGAAGGTCCGTTGGATTGGGAGACCATTTCAAATCATTCATAGAAGATTCGATGACTGCGGCACAGTATTCTGATCCGCCGTTTGTTCGAAGTGAAAATAGTTGTCCGGAGATAGAATCTAAGTCAGCAATGAGTTCAGTGCGCTTACGGATCCAGTTAGGAGTTTTGATCTCGTCGTTTCCATAATCGTACAAGGCTATTTCCAGTTGGGGTGCTTTTCCTTTGTCCGACATTTTGGAAGCCATATTGACAATTTTCCAGATCGTGGATTTGGCTTGTTCGATCAGACCTTCCATACTTCCGGAGGTATCGAACAGGATAGCGATTTGGATTTTACGGGCCTCATCGCTCGGATGAAGCGGCTGTGCTTGTGCGAATTGAATTCCGGCTGCCAAGCTAACAAGTGTAATAAGGATCGATTTCATACTTTGGCGTTTTGAAGGAATACAACGATGTTGTTGTTTGGTTCAAAACGAATGAAAAAGAATGGGGTATGTAAGGATCAGTTATGACTGATCCCGGTTAGTTTCACCACCTATCACTGGCTCTTATTCCGAATCTTTCTTCAATAATGCTTTTCGCTGAGTGCGCAGTTCCGTTAGCAAAGGCTCCAATTGCGAAGCTTCTTTATTGAATTCAATCGTTACGCGTTTGGTGCCGCCGGCAGTTTTGATCTCAATGTATTCCGAACCGCCGTCTGCACAATCCGGACAGCCGTAACTTTCTTCCAGACTTTTGAACGTATTCCAATCGATTTTGTCTGTAATGCTTTTCCATTTAGTGTCAGAAATTTCAAAACTTTCCTCTTTTGGAGCATTTTTATCCGAATCCACGCTGGACTCCATGTAATTGATCTGTTTTTCCCCGAAAACCACTTCTTTTCTGCAATATCCTCTGCAATGCCCGAAATTTGTTCCGTGAGTTACACTGATGATCTGATTATCAGAAGCTGTCGGTTTGGTGGTATTGCAGCCGAATAGGATGGAAGCTGAAAGTGCAATGAAGAAAAGGAATTTCATAACTCAGAATTTTAAGTGAAGGTAGCAGAATTTACTGTAAATAGCATGATCAATACTTCGATTAATTTCTTACTGCTTTCAATTTGTTGGAAGTGTTTTGGCCACTATCTATCTTGAAAATATAGACACCCCTCATTAAATGACTTAAGTCTGTTTTCAGTTCGTTCGAGTTCCGGTCAAGTTCGAAAGTGTTCATTAACTCTCCGCTAATGTGGTAAATAATCAATTGTGGATTTTCAACTTTCGCAGGAAGGATATATTGGATGGTTACTTCTGATTCAAATGGATTAGGAAATACATTCTCCAGTATGATTTCTTCTTTTTTTCGCTTTTTATAAACGATGAAACCCGAAAAACCCAGGAGTGCTATCCCGAAACCACCTCCAATCATCCAATATAAATTCGCTCTTTCCTGTTCCTCTTTGTCGAGCTTATTCAATCTGATTTCTTCTTGTTCTTTTAAATATTCCTGAGCTTCCTTAGGCAGATTATATCTTTCAGAATGAGGGATGAAAGTCAGGGTATCGTTTTCAAATGAAAACCTGATCGTTCGTTCATCGGTATCAAAATCCGTACAAGCTGAAGTATAATCTACCTGGTAAATTGATTTGAGCTGACCTTTGATACTTGCGTAAATCTCTTTCAATTTATTGGGATCGTTGGTTTGATAAAAGAAGCCATCCGTTTTCCGGGCCATCTTTTTCAGGGATGCTTTGTCGATGCTTCCCAATCCGATAATGTAAATAGGAATGTTGTTTTTTCTCGCGTGAGCAATAACTTCTTCGTAAGTATGCGTGGATGAATTATCCATTCCATCTGTCATTGCAATGATTGCGGAATTGGAGGAATGTACTATCAGGCTGTCAATAGTTGCATAAATGGCATCATAAAATGCAGTAGCACCCGTTGGCTCAATTCCTGCTATAAAGGAACGGATTTTAGCGTAGTTGTTTGATAGGGGAAACACCTTGTCTACAACTTCTGAAAAGCCAACGAATAAGATGGAGTCTTCAGAGTTTCCGGTGTTCGTAAGGAATTGGATTACACCTTCTTTTGCATAATCAAGCGAGGATACATAGTCGGACGGAATGGGTTCTCCCATGTAATACCGCTCACTGATTTCCATCATCTTGTCATAAGGAATCTCCGGATTTTCAAACATAGATCCGGAATGATCAAATACTAAACCGATATTGAGCGGCTTATTTTTGCTGATGTTTATCAATCTTAAAATTTTGCCCGGAACCCCATTTTCGGTGATTGTCAATTCGTGTTTCTTTAAGAGCCAGAGTGGTTTTCCATATTGGTTCTTCGCTTGAAAAACAACAGATACCGTTGGAAAAGAATCCGGATAAACCTGGATGATTGAAAGCTCAAAAATGTTTTCAGCCTCAATTTTTGTCTTTACATTTCTTGCCTGGGAAAAACAAAAAAATGAAGAAAGCGTAAATAGTATGCAAATCAGGTAATTCATGCCGGTTATTGCTGATTTTGATCAATAAGTTTATAAAGGTAGTTCCTTTTACCTCTTTTTTCAGAATAAACTGGAAAACTAATTTGCTGCTTCAATCCTTAATTTCCCCCTTTCCATTCTATAGGAATCTCAATCTTCATTTCCGGATCGCCCATCCGTTCGCGCATCAAAGCAGGATTGGTCAGGTGTTTCCATACTTTCGGCGTTGGAGCTTGAATCAAAATACTTTTTTCAACCCGCTGCGGATAATCAATTAATTTGTAATTAGCCATTAGTAATTGGCAATTATTTTTGGTGATCATAACTCAACCCGGATTTCAATTTCCACTTCCCGTCTTCAATGATCCAGACATGCGTGAATTTCGCTTTACTGGCAAATTGTTCCGGTTTGCCATCCATCTTTTCATAAAAGCGGTGTTCTCCGTACTGGATTGCCCCGTAGAGTTCGCCGTCCTCATAAAGCGGAAAAACCTGTGTTTTCTCAGGGATCAGTTCTCTCCTGGATTGAAACGTTTCCGGTGATTTACACAATCCGTTTTGAATGTCGCTCAGGAATTTTTTTCTGTCCGAAATCCCGGCTTTGTCATGAAAGAACTCAAAATTCACGCTAACCAGTTTTTCGAATTGAGAAATGTCGCAGGTATTGAAGCCAACGTTGAACAGCAAACTGTCTTTCGAAAGAATGGTTTTGTAAAGTACCGAATTGTTTTCGATTTGTGCGGAAGAAAACCAACTGATTGTTAGGAAGCAAAAAAGGAACAGGTTTTTCATAAATTCCAGGAAATTTGATGTTTATATGGAAAATTACGAATTAAAAGGTAACTGAGTTAACGGCTGCTGATGGAAGGCACATTTTAATTGCGAATTGGCAACAAATAATTCGTAATTGGTAATTAGCAATTCGTAATTTTGTAAGATGTTCGTCGAATCCCTTTCTTTAGTCAATTTCCGCAATCACAGCGAAGCTGAATTTCAGTTCGAAGCCGGCGTGAATTGCATTGTAGGGAAAAACGGATCCGGGAAAACAAATGTGCTGGATGCGGTTCATTACCTAAGTATGTGCCGCTCTTACCTGAATCCGACAGACAAGCAAAATATCCGCTTCAACGAACAGTTTTTTGTCATCCAGGGATGCTGGATGAAAGACGAACAGCCTTTCAATTTGTATTGCGGGGTGAAGGCCGGTTCAAAAAAGGTTTTTAAAAAGAACAGAAAGGAATACGACCGTTTGGCGGATCACATCGGGCATTTTCCTGTGGTAATGATCTCTCCTTATGATACCGATTTGATTTCAGAAGGAAGCGAAGTGCGCCGGAAGTGGATGGACGGCATTATTTCCCAGTTCGACCACGAATACCTGAACGATCTGCAGCGCTACAACAAAGTGCTGGACCAGCGCAATGCCTTGCTGAAACTGCAATTCGAAAATGGTTTCTTCGAACGCGAATCCATCGAAATATGGGACGAACAGTTGATCCGTTACGGAACGGCGATCCACAACAAGCGCGTTTCATTTATCGAAGCTTTTATTCCGCTGTTCCAGCATTATTACAAATGGATCTCACAAGAACAGGAAGCAGTTTCCTTGAACTACGAGTCCAAATTATCGGAAACGGATTTCCGGACTTTGATCCAGCAGGCGTACCCGAAAGACATGCGCGTGCATTATACTTCAGTTGGAATTCACAAAGACGACATTACTTTTTTGCTGGAAGGATTGCCCATCAAGCGTTTTGGTTCTCAGGGACAGCAGAAAAGTTTCCTCATTGCTTTGCGTTTGGCGCAATTCGACTGGCTGAAAGAACGCCTGAAGCAAATTCCGATCTTGTTACTGGATGATATCTTCGATAAATTGGATAACTTGCGGGTAGCACAATTGATGGAATTGGTTTCTAAGAACACTTTTGGACAGGTGCTCGTAACCGATACCGATGAAAACCGTGTTTCAGCTATTTTTGACACCATCCGGGTGAAGCCGAATATGATCATTTTTAATTCAGAATTGGTATGAACGATTGGGACGAACGCAAAAGAACCGGCAATGCCCAGCCGATGAAAGAATTGGTAGACAAGCTCATGAGTGCTTACCAACTACAGGGGAAAATGACCGAAATGGAAGTTTTGAGCAAGTGGGAAGAAATGATGGGTAAAGCGGTAGCAGTCAGAACGACCAATCTTCAAATCCGGTTGGGAGTGCTCATCATCCGTTTGAATTCTTCTGTTATGCGCGACGAATTGGCACACGGAAAACAGATCATTATTGAACGCGTCAATCAAACTGCCGGAAAGCAGATCATCCACGATGTTTGGTTCGAGTAATTACGAATTCCCAATTACAAATTCCTAATAGAATTAAACTGTTCGGGGAATTCGACACACTAACTAACAATCTAAACATTCGTAATTAGGCATTCGTAATTCGTAATTACTTAACTTTGTTAGCTAAAATTATCGCTCATGTCAGTGCATAAAAATGTAAAGCGCGTTACAACGAACGTTTTACAAGAAATGAAAAATTCCGGAGCAAAGATCTCCATGTTGACCGGTTACGATTTTTCCATGGCCCGAATCATTGATTTAGCTGGAATTGATATCATACTGGTAGGAGATTCGGCTTCGAATGTCATGGCAGGACATGAAACGACACTTCCAATCACTTTGGACCAAATGATTTATCATGCGGGGTCAGTAGTGAGAGCTGTGGAACGCGCATTGGTAGTGGTGGATATGCCCTTTGGCTCTTACCAGGGAAATTCAAAAGAAGCCTTGTCCAATGCGATCCGTATCATGAAAGAATCAGGTGGACATGCGGTGAAACTGGAAGGAGGCATTGAGATCATTGAATCCATTAAACGCATTCTTACAGCCGGAATTCCGGTGATGGGGCACCTGGGATTAACACCACAGTCCATTTATAAATTCGGGACTTATGTGGTCCGCGCCAAAGAAGAAGGAGAAGCACAGCGATTAATAGAAGATGCGAAAGCATTGGAAGAAGCGGGGTGTTTTGCCATTGTTTTAGAGAAAATTCCGGCGGCTTTGGCTGAAACGGTTGCTAAATCAGTTTCTATTCCGATCATTGGGATTGGTGCCGGGAATGGGGTAGACGGACAAGTGCTGGTAGTTCACGATATGCTGGGCATCAACAACGAATTCTCTCCGCGTTTCCTTCGCAAATATGCAAACCTGTACGATGTGATGCTGGAAGCAGTTCAAAATTACATCAAGGATGTGAGAAGCGGCGACTTCCCGAATCAAAACGAACAATATTAGTCCATGGAGCAAATTCGCCCGGAAGATGTGCTTTATGAAGACAACCACTTAATGGTGGTCAATAAACATGCAGGGGAAAATGTGCAGGGAGATATTTCCGGTGATTTTCCGCTCGTGGAAAAAGTGCGGGAATACATCCGTCATAAGTTTGAAAAGCCCGGGAACGTCTTTTGTGGATTGATCCATCGCCTGGACCGGCCGGTTTCCGGCGGAATTGCCTTTGCACGGACCAGTAAGGCCTTAACGCGCATGAACAAGCTCTTTGCAGAGAAACATCCGCGAAAGATCTATTGGGCAGTGGTGGAAAAAGCCCCCAAAGACAAATCCGGTTCGCTCGTCCACCATTTGGTGCGTAACGAAAAGCAAAATAAAACTTACACTTACAGCGAAGCGCGCAAAGATTCGAAAGAAGCACGACTGAAATACCGGCTTTTGCTGAGCTCCGATAATTATACTTTATTGGAAGTAGAATTGGAAACAGGGAGGCATCATCAGATCCGCGCACAATTAGCAGCCATAGGATGTATCATCAAAGGCGATTTGAAATACGGGGCAAAACGCTCCAATCCGGATGGTTCTATCTATTTGCATTCCAGGGAACTGGAGTTTGAACATCCGACAACAAAGGAAATAGTAAAAATAACAGCGCCTGTGCCGAAAGATAATTTGTGGCAATGGTTTGAGGCCGAAATTCAAAAGTCAAAAAAATGAGATTAGTTCCCGTCTTTCTGCTCTTCACATCACTTCTTTTTGCACAAACAAAATCGTACTATTACCCGGTTGAAACTTCCCTGAAAGATCACCACATTGCTGCTATTGAAGAAGATGCATTCGGACGCCTGATCTTAGGGACCGATAAAGGTATTTTCAGCTTCAATGGATTTCAATCCAGGCAGATTGCTTCTTCCAAATTGTATTCCAAAGACATTGTGCAGCTCCTGAAACTGAAAGGGAAATTCATTGGATTAAACAGGACGGGGCAGCTGTTCGCAATCAAAGGCGATGAGGTTGTTTTGATCCATTTGCCACAGCTCAAAGGACAAATCCTGAGTCTCGATAAAACAAAAGATAAAAACCTGCGGATCCTTTGTCCGGATGCAGTTTATGTATTTAAAACGAATCCGTATTCACTCGTTTCAAAAACAGCCATTCCATTTTATGAAAAAGGGCGGGCTGAACTGATCGATTACTGTGAAAACGACAAAGGCCGGTTTGCCCTGCTTTCAAGCAATGAGCTGATTGATGTGGACGACCAGGTGGCGCGAACATTGCCGGGAATGACCGGAAGATGGATTATCGGAGAGAAAAACGGACTGATCATTTTTCCGGCAAAACCGAATTCCAATATTTCACTGGAATATGTCAATAAACGCTTTAAGAACCGCAACAAACTCATTGGTGCTTTCAACCATTCCGTCCAAAAAGTGGTGCATATGAATGAGAAAGTTTACCTCCTTTCTGAAACAGGAATGATTGTTTTGAAAGCCGGGGATATGCGCGTAAAATCCGTTATTGTTGGCTTGCATGTGACAGCCGTTTTCCGGGATAAAAACAGGAATATCTGGCTCGGTACCAAATCAAAAGGCCTCTATTGCATTCCGGATGGTTCCTACAAATTGCTGAACTCCACGGAATTCAGTTTCCTGGACTTGTACAAAGATGAGATTATTGCCCGAAGTAACTCCGGGGAAATGATGCTCCTGAGTAAGTTCGGAAGAAAAATCAGCAATAAGGTTCAAAAAGAGCGGCTGAAAACCGGATCGAAACAAACCGGGATTCAACTACCGCTCATACTGGCAGATGAATTTGTGAAAGAAATCCTGCCTTTGAATACAGGCAGCTTCCTGATCGTTTCCTCCAAGGGATTATTCAGTCTGGAAGCAAAATCAACCAAAGAATTGCGCGATAAACTGAACAAAGGAAATACCCGGAATGTCATTTTGGAAAGCCCGGTGAAGTTGTTTCAGCAGTCAGATACCAATGAAGTTCTTTTTTCAAACCTGGACGGATTGTTTACCCTGGACCTCAATACGCTGGAATACCGCTCCATCCGCTATTTCAATGAGAACATAGATCCGGAGGAAATTCTTTTTCACAGGCACAGTTGGTATGTTTTGAGCTCTGCCAATAAGATTTTTACAATTAAGAAAGGGAAAGTAACCCACGAGGTAAATTTCCGTGAAAACGGAAGCAACCTGCTGGTTTCGAAACTGAAGATATACAACGATCAATTTTACATTCTTTCAGATAAAACACTCTATCGCACAAAAAAATTGAACGGGAACCTGGAGCGTTTGGAAGAGCTTTCACACCTAAATGATTTGTTCCTGAGGGATTTTGTGGTGCTTGGCAGTAAAGTCTATGTGGCCACCCAATTCGGGCTCTTTGAGTTCCGATGGGAAAAAACGAAACCGGATTTCCAGGATTTCCCAACCTTTATTTTGGGGAAACCAACTGGAGATCACCGGGAAGGGGAGTCCACTAAATTTGAAGCGGCAAATACTGAGGTGAACATTCCATACGAACTGGTCGAATTAATTGGAAATCACCCCTACGAATTGCAGTACCGTTTGGTTCGTAACGAGGAGAAAGAGCAGACACATTGGTCGAACACCTCTTTGGGATTGACCAAATTGACTTTCGAGCACCTGAACCGCGGAACGTATAATTTGGAATTACGGTTGTTTGATCCTGGAACGGGTAGGTATTCAACTCCTGGTTCTACTTCTTTTAAAATAAAAGCTTCCTGGTATGAGGACACGCTGGTTTGGTTCATTGCCGGAATCCTGGTAGGATTTTTTGGCCTCTTGTACCTGAAAAGGAGAAAACGACTAAAAAAAATGGAACTCAGTTAAGTCGATAAAACCGGATTATGAAACACTTACTATTCCTTGTTCTTTTTCTGAATCTTTCTTTCCTGAAGGTTAGTGCACAATGTGACACCAATCAGATCAATAAGCGAAATGACAAGGTACTGGATTTGTGTTACGAAGATCCGAAAGCGGCCATCAAAGAATGTAGGGAAATTGTAGCTCAGGCAAATGAATGCGCCTTTTTTCCGGGTGAGATTCGGGCGTATATCCGAATAGGAATTGCTTACGATGTGCTTTCTCAAATCGATTTATCCATTGCCGCCTACAAAAAAGCAGGTGCTATCGCTAAAAAGCACCGTTACTTCAAAGGAATTGCTTCCTGTGAGAATAATCTCGGCCTGATCTATTGGCGGACAAACGATCTGAAACGTGCTATCCAATCTTTCCACAAGGCGAAATTGTACTTTGAGAAGATGGAAGATTACGCCAATGTAGGAGCTACTCAAAACAATTTAGGATTGATTTACGAGGAACTGGATTTGGAAAAGACGGCACTTTTTTGGTACCGACAGAGCATATCATCCTACAAGAAAGGAAACCATAAGGATCAGATACTAGACGCGTATTCGAATATGGGAACGGCTTTTAATACCCTCGGAATAAAAGATTCCAGTTTGTATTATTCGGAATTGGCGATCACCGGCTACCGAAGAACCTCCAATAAATATGGTTTGGCCATTGTTTTGTGCAACAAGGCAATGATATTGCATGACTATAAGAGATACGACGAAGCAGTTGAAATCTATAAGGAAAGTGCAGCGTTTTCAAAGGATATTGAGAATGACTATTTGTACTTGAGCACCCTGATCAACTGGGCACGGGTCTATAAACACCTGAAAGATCCGAGACAGGAAGAAGCCATACTTTTGGAGGCTTTGCCGATTGCAGAAAAGCTGAAGGCAAATGAGCAGTTGTATAAAATTTCCAAAGCACTTGGTATGATTTACCTGTCCAGGAATGAGAACCAAAAAGCAAGAGTTCTTTGGGACAAGTATGAACTTTATCATTTACGCTACTACAAAGAGCTGAGTGACCGCACCATTACCCGCACCAATGCGATTTATGGCATCAAATCAGAAAAACAGCGCTCAGAGCTTTACCGGAAGAAGAAAGATGCGGAAATTCTGCAGCAGCAGCTGAACAGAAAATTGGAGAATACCTATTGGATTGTATTGGTTGCTATCCTGATTTTAACAGTGATCAGTTTGATCTTTTACTTTATCAGGCGCTCGCTGAAGAGAGAATTGATTTCCCAGCAGCAGGTGTTTCAGGCTACCAATGAAGAACGCAAACGCATTTCCTACGACCTGCACGATTTGGTTGGTTCCCAATTAAGTTTCGTGGTCAATAACCTGGAATTACTGTCTTTTAAGGATAAAGAAAACGAACGGATTAGCAAAACGTATACCATGAGCCAGGAGGCGATGAGCTCGCTGCGGGATACCGTTTGGGCCCTGCATTCGGAAAGTATGTCTTCGAAAGTGTTGGTTGACCGCATGAAAAACGTAGCCAAAAAATGGCTGGAGGATAATTCCATTCAAGTGAAGTTTACTGTTCAGGCAGCAGATTGTGAACTGGATCCGGGAGTTTCCCTGCACGTTATGCGGATCTTCCAGGAGGGAATCAGTAACATTTACAGGCATTCCAAAACCAAAAAAGTAGAAATCACTTTAAAAGAAGCCGGAGATACACTTATCCTTTCTATAGAAGATTTTGGAATAGGTTTTGATCCGGCCGTAAAACCGGAATTCCATTATGGACTTAAAAGCATTGAGCAGCGCGTGGAGAAGATCGGTGCAGTATATTCCATGACTAAAAGCAAGGGCCATAGCGGCATGATCCTGTCTCTTCGCTGGAAGAAAAATAGCACAATTGCGTAATTGGAAAACCGGGATTAAATCCTCAAATTTGCTTCTATGGGAATCTGTCCAATTGGAATTGTCGATGACAAACTGTACAACGTACAAATACTGACTGAAAAGCTGGAAGCCAAACCGGGCGTGAAAATTACCATGTCAGCTTTTGATGGTCAGGCCTTTCTGCAGTTGCTTCCAACTCTGATACCCTTTCCTCAAATCGTTTTCATGGATATCGATATGCCCGTCATGGATGGAATTGAAGCAGTGAAACAGGCCAAAGCACTTTTTCCGCAGATTCATTTCATCATGATCACCGTTTTTGATGACGAAGAGCGCATCTTTTCAGCAATCCAGGCAGGGGCCAGCGGTTATTTACTGAAAGATGAGTCCATTGCAAACCTGCATGCGGCAATCGACAACGTATTGGAATTCGGAGCAGCACCTTTGGCTCCGGCAATTGCAAAAAAAGCCTACAGTTTCATTCAGAACCAACCGGTAGAATTATCCGGTTCGGAAACAAGTCCGCTGAGTTCCCGTGAAATGGATATCCTGAATTGCCTGGCGCAGGGAAAAAGTTATACCATCATTGCCGATGAACTATTCATCAGTCCTCACACCGTGCGCAAGCACATGACCAATATCTACGAAAAACTGCACGTGAATTCCAAAGTAGAAGCAGTTCGGCTGGCGATGCAGAAGAGATGGGTTTAATTAATTGAAAATTGAAAAATGAGAATTGAAAAGGAGCATCACTTTTCATTAATGTGTGTTTTTTTTCCTTTTTAATTTTTACATTCTCCATTGTCAATTTTCAAAATCCGCTAAACTCCTTCGGACATTGATACCTTCTGCGCATACTTTTGCTGTTGACATTTTTGGAGAACAATACTTTATTAGGAATCTCGAACAGCAAGGAAAGTTCATGACTTCCATAACTGCTTGTTTTGAGGCGGGAAATCGTCATATCAAAATTGTAAGTCACACGCCAGAGCGTTTCGTATTTGGTTCTCAGGTTTAGACCCAGGATGAAAATAAAGGAATCGTATTGCTTGAAACTCAATGCAGCTGTACGGTTCCGGAACCAGATTCCAATAATGAACGGCTGACTGATGAAATTACTTCCCACACTGAAAGTCCGGAATTCATTCTGCATTTCGTAGACCACACCCGGAGAAACCACCAAATCGTTGAACAAAAGATTGGCCGACCCATGGAAAACCAATTTAAAAGGCAATCGCTCGGTGTCCGCAAGGAAAGCGTCCTTCGGCTGGGATAAATGATGGATCGCTCCGCCAAGCGTTGCGTTGAAGCGTTTAAAAGAACCCCGCTGTCTTCGGGTTGAACCATTGAAACGGGCAACCAGTCCGGCACTGAAATCCGCGTAGGAAACGCTGTTGTAATTTGGCCGGTTGAAAGAACTTTCATGGATCTTTCCCATCGTTTCATCCAGCTGATCTGAAAAAGTAAGCTTAGACCAATCAATGTTCTTCGTAACAAAACCACCGCTTACACCGGCTTGCAGAATGAAATTCTTCGTATCAACCGGCCGGTAGGAATAATTGACATAACCGCCTGCAGTTCTCAAAAGGGCTTCTCCGCCAACATCCGAATAAGCCATGATCCCCAATCCCATTTTGTACATCGTTTGGGCCTCGGCAGAGAAAGAGAAGGTGTTGAATCTTCCCGGAATGGGTCCCCACAATGAACGCGCATTCAGTCTCAATGCAATTCCATTGTTTACAGCCGTCATAGAAGGATTGTAATAAATCGGGTTGTTATAGAACTGGGAAAAGTTGGGGTCCTGCGCAAAAGCAGTTCCCGCAGTAATGAATAATAGAAATAGAATCAGTACTCTCATCACTTATCGTATTACTGTTACAGTTCCCGATCGCTTAATTCGGCCTTTCGGATATTCTTTTCCTTCCCACACATTCGCATTCCTGAAGGTGGCACTTGCTTTCCAGACATAGGCATCCTGCTGAACTGGTTCCCCGCGGTAGGTTCCGTCCCAGTATTCGGTAGGTCTGCCGTCTTCATCCAGTGCAGTTGTTGACCAGATCAGATTCCCCCAATCATCGTAGATCAATAACTCAAATTCTTTCATATTGACACCTTTCGGAATGAAATTCGCCACTTCAAAATCAGTATGTCCGGGGCTCATGGCATTCGGAATGAACAATCCGTAGAAGAAATCCACAGTAATGGTCTTCACAATCGTATCTGCGCATCCGTAAATAGTGGAAGCAATCAAAGTCACATCGAATTCACCGTCCTCCTTGTAGCGCTCGGTTGGGTTCTCCTCCGAAGAGTAATTCCCGTTTCCGAATTCCCACGAATAATAATCCGCCAGGCTGCTCAGGTTGGTGAAATCTACAATCCCGCTCAATGGTTCGGGACCTTCCACATTGGTATAAGTGAAATCTGCAGTGGGCTGAGTTAAGACAGTAATCTGTGTTCCTGCAGAAACCGTGTCGTTACAGCCTCCATCGCCATAAGCAATCACAGTTACCGCATAAGTGCCGCTGGCATCGAATGAAGTCACAACCGGATTCTGGATTAAAACAACACCGTCTCCGATAAACCAGGAAACAGAATTCGCGAATGATGTGGTTGCCTGAAGCAGTATTTCCTCTCCCACACACAATGAATCACTGGGTAATGTAAACGAAGCGCTCGGCATTTGATAAGAAGATACTGTTTTTTGGATACTGTCCATACAGCCATGGATTGTGGTTCCTACCAAAGTGACCGTGTAATTTCCAACTTGCTGATATGTGGTGCTAGGATTGGTTAATGATGAAGTCGAACCATTCCCGAAATTCCAGGAATAACCAACCGTATTGGTACTTTGGTTGGTGAAGTTGACCACCGTTGGCTGCACGCAGGGATCAACAGGTGTGAATGTAAAATCAACCACAGGTAAAGGATAGACCGTAACCACCTGCACCGCCGTATCCGGACATCCGATATTATCCAGTACAATCAATCGTACGGCGTACGAACCGGCTGACGTGAATGTGTGAGAAGGGTTCGGCAGAACAGAAGAATTCCCGTCTCCGAAATCCCAAACCTGGTTCACAATCCCAACGCTGTTATTGGTCATTTGGACCGTTAAATCCATACATCCTGCGTTCGGACCAAGCGTAAATTGCGAGTTCGGGCCCTGGTTTACCTTGATGACTTTCGTTTTTTGGGTCGTACAGCCAAAGCTTTGACTGATTCCTGAAAGCGTTACGGTATAAAATCCGGGAGTGGAATAAGCGTGTGTCGGGTTTGTCAGCGCGGAAGTGGTCCCATCACCAAAATCCCAGTTCATGGACGCAACTCCTGAGCTTAAGTTAGTAAAGGTCATTCCCTGGTTCAAACAAACAGAATCCAGCGAAGTAAAATCAATTTGCGGCAAAGGGTGGACCGTAACAATCGTTGTAGCCGTATCAAATCCGCATCCGGCCGCAAAAAGAGAAACAACATACGTCCCCGGAGCAGTAAAAGTGTGCGATGGATTATAGGCGCCCGAAATATTTCCGTCTCCAAAATCCCAGGAAGAGAAGCTGGCTCCCTGCGAGAATTGTGTTAAATTGATCGTATGCGGAACGCAGCCTGAAGGATTGTCAATATTGAAGAATGCATTGACCTGTGGCGGAAGTACCGTAATTTGATGCTGAACAGTGTCCGAACCACATTCATTGCTCACAATCAGCTGAATCGTATAAGTCGTATCTTCTGTTCCGGTGTAAAAAGTATGCTGAAGGGTGGCCCCTGCGGTATCGGAAGTAGTTCCGTCACCAAAGTCCCATTCGTAAGTATCCGGTAATCCGAAACTATTGTTTACTATATCCAAAACGAGCGGAGTGCAGAGAATATTGGTGGATGTTCCGAAGACCGCTGTCGGTGAAGGCATCACGGTGATTTGTTCGGAATGACTGCTCGTTCCGCAGAAATTCGTTAAGCTCAAAGTAATGGTGTAACTGGTATCGCTGGTATTGCTTGCCGGGTATGTCTGTGAAACGGGAAGCGGATTGGAACTTGTCTGTCCGTTTCCGTAGTTCCAGCTGTAAGTTAAGCTTTGTCCCAATGACAAATCTGTGAAGTTCACAGTCATTGGTCCACAGGCAGAATCGGGTGTTAAACTGAAATCTGCTACCGGCGGAATACGCACTTCAATTTGCTGAGTAATGGAATCCAGGCAGCCGAATGCAGTGGTAACAACCAATTCGATGTCAAAGAAACCGGCAGAACTGTATGCATGGACCGGACTAACGGTCGATGCAGCATTTCCGTCACCAAAATTCCAGTTGGTCTGATTTGCTAAAGTACTGGTATTTGTAAAGGTCTCATTCGTTCCGATACAGGTGATCGGATTGAATGTAAAGTTAGCAGTTGGCATCGGGTGGACGATCGCCAGTAAAGTATCCCTATTAATGCATCCAGTAAGCGGATTCGTAAAAGTATATACGATGGTATTTGTTCCTAAAGGTGCAATTCCCGGATCGAATGTTCCCAATGAAGCATCGGTAATTCCGTTTCCTGTCCACACGCCGTTTGCCGGAGTTCCTGAAAAATTGACAGGCGCGTCGCTCGGGCAGAATACTTCGTCGGACCCAACACTCACAACCGGTAAAGGATGAACGGTGAAAAGCATCGTGTCACGTGTCAGGCAGTTTCCTGCACCATTGGAAATCACCAGTGGGAAAGTTCCTGCATTGGTTGGATTAAATAAGCCACCGGAGCTTACAAAGCTTCCTGTCCACGTTCCGGAAACAGGAGTCCCGTTTACTTGTACGTTTGGTGCATCAATACAAGCTTCCAAATCCGGTCCCGCATTTGCCTGTGTTGGATTAACAACTGTCACAACACGCGTATCCGAATTGGTGCAACCAAATGCATTGGTAAAGGTATAAGTGAGATTAACTATTCCTGTAGAAGCAGGAGTGAAGAGCCCCGAAGCCGTAATTCCGGTTCCGCTCCAGGTTCCTCCGGATGGAGTTGCCGTAAATTGAATGGGAAAAGGCTGGTTACATAAAGTGGTATCGTTTCCGGCATTCACAACCGGCAATGGATTGACCGTAATGGCAAGAATATCGGAACCGGAGCATCCGTTTCCATCTGTAAAAGAATAAGTCAGATTGCGCACGCCGGCTCCTGCAACGGAAGGTGTAAATTCACCGGCAGGATTTGTAATTCCAGTTCCGGACCACGTTCCTCCGGCAGGATTTCCATTCAGGTTCTGAATTCCTGCATCAATACAAATACTAAAATCCGTTCCTGCATTGACAATGGGCAGTGGATTTACCAATGCAACCACCGTATCTCTCAATAAACAGGCTCCTGATCCCAAGGTGTAAACCAGGTTGAAACTTCCTGCAATGGTCGGATTGAAAATTCCACCGGTTGTGGTGAAAGAACCTGTCCAGGTACCGGCAGTTGGAGTTGGTGATAAGGTTACATTCGGAGCATCAATACAAACAGCAAAATCAGGTCCTGCATCCGGTTGAGTCGGACTGATGATGGTCACCGTTCGTGTATCCGAATTGGTGCAGCCATTTGCGGTGGTGAAAGTATAAGTAAGCGAAAAAGTTCCCGTTCCGTTTGGAGTGAAAAGTCCTGTAGAACTGACATTCAATCCAGTCCATGTTCCACCTGCGGGAGATTGACTTAATTGAAACGGATTTGGCTGATCGCAAGCTGTTGTGTCTGGTCCGGCATTGACAATGGGAAGAGGATTAACAGTAACAAGCAGGTTGTCTGTTGCCGTACAACCATTCGAATTGGTAAATGAATACGTTAATATTGCGCTTCCCGTACTTGCAGGTGTGAATTCCCCTGTGGGATTCGTTATTCCCGTCCCCGTCCAGGTTCCGCCTGCAGGAGTTCCGTTGAGTGTTTGAATTCCCGCATCTACACATACTGCAAAATTGGGTCCTGCATCTACGATTGGCAACGGATTCACTGTCATCTGCATCGTGTCACGCGATAAACAGGTTCCTGTTCCGAAGGTATAAACCAATGAATGCGTGCCAACCACGTTTGGAGTAAATACTCCTCCGGCGGTAATACTTGTTCCGCTCCATGTTCCGCCGGCAGGGCTTCCGATTAAGGTAATCGCTCCGGCACCAAAACATCTGGATGAATCCGGTCCGGCCGAAGCAGGAGTCGGATCAATGACTGTAACGATGACTGTGTCAGTATTTGTACACCCGTTCCCATTCGTAAATGAATAAACAAGCGGGAAACTTCCTGTTCCGTTCGGAGTAAATATGCCTGCTGAAGTTACATTGGTTCCTGTCCAAGTCCCACCTGCAGGAGTTGGGGTCAGGGTAAAAGGAATGGGCTGATTACATAGCGTTGTATTTGATCCTGCATTCACAACGGGTAGCGGATTCACGGTAATAGTGGCAGTTGCAGACCCCGAACACGTTCCGTTAGAGCCGGTAATGGTGTATGTTTGAGTCGTTGTTGGATTGGCTGTGACTGTTGCAGTGTTTGTTGCCGATAAACCGGTTGCCGGGCTCCAGGTATAGTTTGTAGCTCCGGAAGCCGTCATAGAAACCGATTGTCCGTTGCAAATCGTAGCATTTGGCGGAGTAACCGTTATTACCGGAATTGGGTTCACAACTAAGGTGACCGATGAGCTTGGCCCGGGACATCCGGCCAGTGTACCGAATACCGTATATGTACCGGCCTGGGCAGCTGTTACATTCGTTAAATTGAAATTTTGCTGATTGCTCGTAAAGGAATTTGGTCCGGACCAGGAATAGGTCGTGGAACCCGAAGCATCAGAAGTGAAATTGGCTGTTCCACCTGCACAAACCGGGCTGTTGACCTGTGGATTAAGTACAGGGGGAATGGGTCTGATGACCACGGAAGCATTTGCGGTTGTTGTACCACAGGCATTGGTTACTGCCAGTGAAATGGGGAACGTTCCCGCTGTTGCATAAGAAATTGCTCCGGGAACCAGTGTGGATGCGCTTCCCGGTGAACCACCTGTAAATGACCAGGTGTAAGTATCTGAAGGTTCCAGGCAATCATTGACAACAGCAGAAGGGCTTACGCTTAATCCGGCGCAGACACTTGGAATGGCGTTAATGGTTACCTGAGGCGGAGCCTGTGCCACAATGGCCTGATTGGTAATGAAAGATCCACAAGAGTTCGTTAAGGTCAAACGAATGGTATAATTCCCGGGCTGTGTAAATTGGATCTGCGGATTGACTGATGAGGCATTGGTTCCTCCGACGAAGGAAAAAGCACCTGAGGAAGGTAAACAGGGGCTTCCGTTAAAAAGTACAGTCCAAACTCGTGTCACGTTGCAGGTGTTTGCCAGATTGGATGCGTCTGTTACTTGTGCCGTGAATGGAATGCATGCCGAGGCCGGAGTTGCTGTAAACGAAGGTGTGGGCGGATTCTCAATACAAACAATTCTTGTAATAACATTGGAATTGCAGTTATTGGTGGTTGTAAGTGTTACGGTATAAGTTCCGGGTGCAGTATAAACGTGCGTTGGATTTGTTAATGTGGCGGTCGTTAAAGTTTGTCCGTCACCGAAATTCCATTGGAACAAAGTGCTGGCGCTGCAGGCGCTGTTAAATCCGGCTTGGGTGGTGTTAATGAATTGTACAGCCGCACCAACGCAATTATTGGTGGCTGCAACATTGAAATTCGCTGTGGGGCCGGTGTAAACACGGATAGGCGAAATGGAAGCCTCACTGCTGTCACACAAATTGATGGCTTTGATGCGGAATACGAATTGATTTCCGGGTTGTCCGCAGGAAGAAGTCGAGTAGGTATGACAAATGGTAGCAGGAGGAGGATGGGAAAGCGTGTCTGTTGGGGAACCGTCTCCGTAATCTACCACATAAAAAGTAGTGTTGTGATTGGACGAATAATTGCTCAAAGGAAAACAAAGCGTAATTGGACCACAGCCGGTAGTCGCTCCCGGATTTGCTGCTCCGATAGCCGGGTTGGTAATATTTGCAATATTGTATGGAATGGATTGAACACAGCCGTTGTTTCCTGTAATGGTATAGACCAGGGAAAAAATTTCTGCAGTCGTATAGGTATGCGAGACACCTGCTCCGGGAAAAGTCGCCGAATTAAAATCAGGTGATCCGTCTCCCCATTGAATGGTGTAGTTTGAAACCGATGTGGTGGAAGAGGCATCAAAAACCGTAAGTGGGAAATTTGAACCGTCACAGTTCCGCATTCCTGCAATCGGGTCGATCAATGCAGGATTTGGAAGTGCATTGACCGTCACTGTTTGACTGAAACTTGCCGTGCAGCCGTTGGAGTTCGTAACAACTAATGTGACTGTGAAGTTTTGAGTTCCTGCTCCGACTGCCTGGTAAAGGTGGACCGGGTTAATGAGATTGCTGGTATTTTGAGCACCTGATCCCGGATCACCAAAGTTCCAGGAATAGGAGAGCCCGCTTCCAGATGAGGTATTTGTAAATTGAAGGGGAATATCGGAACAGTTGTTATTTCCTGTTACATTGAATGGGGCTGTGGGAGGAGGAACTACCGAAATGTTCACCGAGTTATCATCCGTGCAGCCCAAAGAAGAGCTGACGGTTAATGTATATGTTTGATTGGTGGTTGCGGTGAGTGTCGGATTCGGGCAATTGGTGCAGGAAAGTCCGGTTGAAGGTGACCAGGAGTAAGAAAGTACGCCGGCTCCGGTTCCTGCGGGTGTTCCGCCTAATTGGATGCCTGAACCTATACAGACCGTTGAATCCGGTCCCGCATTGGCAGTACATTGCGCATACGTTTTCGTATGGATCAAAAAGAATACAGTAACAAGAAGTAAAAGATGCTTCATTCGTAGTTTTGTAGCCGATACAAAGGTTTGAATTTTATTTCAAGCCTCCAATACCTCAATTGTAGTAATAGCACTTGCCTTTCAGTTTATTGGTTAGCTAATTTATAGAATAAAACGCAAAAAAGAAAATGAAGTTGCCTGTAAAAGAAAAGCCCCGAAGCGATGTCTAACATCTGCTTCGGGGCTTTCTAAGTATTTCGATGACTATTTCTTAGTTGATAGTCAATTTTTTTGTTGATTTGATTCCGTTTGCAGTTACAACAACATTGTAAATTCCTGCCTGAAAATCAGCTACGTTCAATGTTTGAGTAGTACCTGAGTTTTGAGCTGTTAAAACAGTTCTTCCGGCCATGTCAACAATTGCAATTGTTTCGTTTCCTGTTAAACCTGAAATAACTACTGATTCGTTAGCCGGGTTCGGATACAGGCCAAATGCCGCTTTCTCGTTTTTTGATACATTTAAGAAATCGTCAGGAACAACACTGCTCATAGCAATTGTTTGAGTTGTTGGAGTACCTGCCATGTCGATTACCAGTTTAGAATGAACGAATACCGGTAAATTGGATGTTGCATGGTGGTAGTACTCGTATTGTGTACGGTCCATAGTAATAGTTCCCAAAAGTGGAATAGTTACAGTAGCAACATCACGAGATTTATAGCGTAAAACACCTGTTAAGGTAGTTAAATCATTCAAGATTAATGTTCCGGAACCATCTACAGAAGTTGAAACTGTTCCTGTTGTCGGAAAATCATTTCCCTGAACATTTGCTGTTCCGGAAAAAGCATCTGCCGTAACGACATCTCCCTGATCATATGGATAGTTCATCAATAACTGGTCGTTTGCATCCAATTTAACGATCACAGTTCCCCCGAAAGATCCTCCGTCAAACACAAAACCTTGTGAGTTACGTGTACCAGCAGTTGAAGTAAAAAATGAAGTGACAAACCCTGGGATATCAATTGCAAAAGAAGAAGAAGGGAAATCTCCCGAATAAGCGGTTGAAGCCGGAGCAACTACAGAAACGTCTTTCGTTTCACCGTAAATTCCCGGAGTGGTGCTGTAATCCCATGTTTGACCTGTTCCGGTCATTGCAGCAAAGTCAACCGCGTTTGAATCCAATATGTACATCGTCACGTCGGTTCCAATTGCCGGCTTGTTCGTGTCTGTGAACTGCCCGAAAGCGGCTCCTGTAATTAAGCTAGTAGCTAAGAGTAAATTTAATTTCATAGTTTATTTTT
>CAMLDR010000017.1 GCA_946478775.1 uncultured Flavobacteriales bacterium | reverse complement strand
AAAATTTACAACAATGAATAAGCGAATTGAAGCGGCATTAAATGATCAAATTCAAAAAGAATCTTCTTCCTCTCAATATTACCTGGCGATGGCTTCCTGGGCTGAAACAAAGGGTTTGAACGGTACAGCAAAATTTATGTACACCCATTCAGATGAAGAGCGTTTCCACATGTTGAAACTGATCAAGTTTGTTAATGAGCGTGGAGGAGTAGCTGTTGTTCCCGCAATTCCGGAGCCGCCAAGAGAATACGATTCTTTGGAGCGCGTTTTTGAATTGTTGCTGGAGCATGAAGTGGGTGTTTCAGAGAGTATCAATGAGGTTGTAGACGCATGTCTGCAGGAAAAAGATTACTCCACACACAATTTCATGCAATGGTATGTTTCCGAGCAATTGGAAGAAGAAGCGTTGGGGCGTAGTATTTTGGATAAATTGCGTCTGATCGGTGGAGACAAAGGTGGTCTTTACTTATTCGACCGCGATATGGAAAATACGGCAGCTGCGGCTTCAAAAGGGACAGATCAAAAAGCTTAAGGCTTTGACAGTGAAACTTTTTCAGTGAATTATTCGTTGAAATAAACGAAATAAATACTCTATGCTCGTTCGATTACTAGGAATTGGAGCTGTTGTTGCGTTTGCTACTACTAGCGCGGTAAGTCAAGTCTCGTATCGTTTTAGAAATTTTTCTATTAACGATGGACTCTCACAGAGTTCGGTGACGACTATTGTGCAGGATGAGGTGGGAACCTTGTGGCTGGGAACGCAGGATGGTTTAAATCGTTTTGACGGACAGCAGTTTGAAGTATTCACGTCAGACGATACTCCCGGACTTGCCAGCTCTTATATTCATTGCGGATTGAAAGACCAGAGCGGTCAATTGTGGTTTGGAACAGCAGATGGAATTTCTGTTTATGATCCCAAAAAAGAAACTTTCCGCTCACTTCTGGCTTCAGACGATAATAACCTTTCTATTGAAAGCATTTCAGAAGAAGCGGGTGGAAATATTTGGGTTGGTTCGTCCACACATGGGTTGGCAAAATATGATCACAGCACTAAAAAAATCTCTTTTTTAACCGGGGCAATTCCTTCCAAACGCATTCATTACATCAAGTTCGTTACCAAAGAACAATTGATCGTTTCATTTGAAGATGTAGGAGTCTATGTCTACCATGTGAAAACGAAAACCTGGAAAAAACTAAGCCCTCCGAAAAACCAGAAAACCTGGCTAGTTTCCGACGTAGAACCCTTTGCTGAAAACAGTTTTGTTTTATCCAGCAACGAAGGATTGTGGCTTTTCGATACACAGAATCAAAAACTGTTTCCCTTCTTAAAGTTTATTGGGAAAGATTACGGAATCGAAGAATTCTCCGATGTCTATGTGAAATCGATCCATGAGTTTTACATAGCAACAGTAAACAACGGCTTGATAAGTGTAAACAACTCGAAGGACGGTTACCGCATCACCATCAGTAAAAAGGACATTTTTCAGAAGAACGGCATTTTATTCAATGAATTAAACGAACTGTTCTGCGATGGGAACGGAACGATCTGGATTGGAACGCTGAGAGGACTGAGCGGATTCAATCCGAAAAACGATTCGTTCTTTGGTGTTGGGCCATCTTCCAATCTCAGCCTGGGGCTTCCTTCCGAAAGCGTTTGGGGTTTCGCAGAGTCGGATGATTATTCCAAAGTCTATATTGCCACCGATTTTGCTGTTTCCGAATTGGACAGAAAAACGGGTCAGTTCAAACATTATTACATTTCAAAATCCGGGGATTTCAACGAGAAGAGCATCGTTTCGATCCACCACATCACAGACAGGCATTTTTTGATCGGGGCCAATGATGGTTTGTACGAGTTAAAGATCAAAAACGGACAGGGGAATTTTAAAAAGATCACTTATAAAGGAATTTCAAATCCTTCCAGTTTCCAGCGGGTTTATAAGATCACACCATACAAACAAGCTCAGTTTTTCATAGCTACAAAAGGAGGGGTGCTGCTTTATGATATCCAAACCGGTGAATTTGAGCCCTTTGTTTATGATCCTAAAAAGCCCAAAACAACGATAGGTGCAGGGATTTGCAGAGTTGCATACAAAGGGTGGAATGACACCTATTACTTTGCAACGGGAGTTGGAGGAATCAATGTCCTTTCCAGGGATAAAAACGGAAAAGAGCAAATTGTTCCTTACCCGATGAATAAGGCCATTCTAAAAGCAAGCAGGGACGTCATTTCCAGTATTTACCAGCAGAATGAAACCACCATGTGGCTTGGATCTTCCGGATCAGGGCTGCTTAAATTAAACCTGAAAACAGGAAAGGTTGTTGCTTATACCCGCAAACAAGGCCTGCCAAATAATTTCGTTTATGGAATCCTTCCTGACAGACGCGGGAACTTGTGGTTGAGCACCAATAAAGGACTGTGCAGGTTTAATACGGTCATTGAACGATGCACCAATTACTCCGAAGTAAACGGATTGATGAGCAATGAGTTCAACACGGGTGCTTATTTGCTTTCCGGAAACGGGGAAATGTATTTTGGCGGGATTGAAGGGTACAATTTTTTCAATCCGGAGAATTTGCAGGAACTGAAGGAAAAAGTATATGTCAATTTTTTGAAATTCCGGTTTGATGATCAATGGTTAAAACCCGGAGAAAAAGAAGCGCCGTTTAAAGAAGCGTTTTCCTATCAGCGGAATATCAAACTGGGGTATAACGAGCGCAGTTTTACAATTCGCTTTTTACCCACCGATCTGATCAACCGCGACTTGCTTCAATTCAAATACGAATTGGAAGGTTTGGATGAAGGCTCCGTATTTTTAGGTTCTTCCAGTGAAATTCACTTTACTTCATTGACTCCGGGGAATTATGTCCTCAAGGTTTATGTCAAACGAATAGACGGAAATTGGGTCCAGGCATCATCCCAGATGAGTATTGAAATTGAAGCACCTTTTTGGTGGAAATGGTGGTTCTGGGTAATTGTTCTAATTGTCCTGACCCTTTTGATCCTTACTTTCATTCGCTCAAGGATCGACTTGGCGCGAAGAGACCAGGTACGTTTGGAAATGAAGATCGTGGAGAGAACGAAGGAAATTCGGGCTCAAAACATGAAGATCGAATCTCAGAAGAAGGTTATTGAAGAAGAGAAACATAAGGTTGAAGAACAAAAGAGATTACTTCAAATCGAAAAAGATAAAACGGAGACACTTCTCCGAAACATTATACCGGAATCAATACAGGAAGAGTTAAAAACAAAAGGAAGAGCTTCTGCCCGGGCCTATAAAACGGTGTCTGTATTATTCACGGATTTTGTTGGATTTACCAAGATTGCTGAAGGAATGAAACCAACAGACCTGGTGAACAAACTGGATATTTACTTCCGTAAATTCGATGAGATCATTGTAAAGAACAACCTGGAGAAGATCAAAACGATAGGTGATGCGTATATGTGCGCCGGAGGTGTTCCCGTAAGAAACAACACCAATCCGATTGATGCCGTTCTGGCAGCACTTCAGATCCAGGAGTATATGAATACCCTGAAAACAGAAGCGCTGAAAACAGACGGGGAATTTTGGGAACTTCGTCTTGGAATTAATACCGGGGAAGTAACGGCAGGGGTAATTGGGTCGGAGAGATTAGCTTATGATATTTGGGGTGCAACCGTAAACCAGGCACAGCGCATGGAAATGATGGGTGAACCGGGAAGAGTAACCATTTCCGGATCAACCTTTAAACTGATTGAACCGTATTTTGAATGTACTTACCGCGGAAAGGTAAAAACAAAGAGTAAGGGTTTGATAGAAATGTTTACTGTTGAGCGCATCAAGCCGGAACTTTCCATCAATGGAGAAGGACTTTATCCGAATGACCGTTTCCAGCAAATTGTCAACCTGCATTTATACAGTAGTATCAATTATTATAAAGCAGAGCGTCACATTATCAAAGTACTGGAAAAAGGATTGTCTCCCATGCTGCATTACCACAGCATCGAACACACCAAAGATGTGGTGCGTGCAGTGGAGCGGTATGCCTTATTGGAAGGTGTAACCGATGAGGGTCTGTTCCTGCTGAAATCCGCAGCAACTTACCACGATGCCGGGTTTGTAGAGAACTATGAAAAAAATGAACCGATCGGTGCGCGGATGGCTGAGGAAATCCTTCCAAAATACGGGTACTCGGACCACCACATTGCCCAAATCAAAGAATTGATTTTCGTAACGCAGATCCCGCATCAGCCCAAAAATAAATTAGAGCAGATTATTTGTGATGCCGATTTGGATTACCTTGGAAGAGATGATTTTCACGAAATAGCCGACCGCTTAAGAAGAGAATTGCGGGAACACGGGAAAATAAACAGTGACAGGCAGTGGGATCAGCTGCAGGTGTCTTTCCTGAATATGCATAAGTACTTCACGCCAACAGCAATTGCAAGCAGGCAAACCAAGAAAATGCAAAACCTGAAAGAAGTGGAAGAACGCTTACTCAGAAATGAGTATAAGGATTAATCCAAATACGGTTTGATTAGGCAGAATAAAAAAACAAGCCTATTTTTGAAAAAAATTAAAAATGAAGTTCGGGTTTTTTGCATTACTTATAGTGATTCTCTGCAGTTGCAAGGCAGAAAAAGCGACGCCATACAGCAGCTTACAGGACACCAAATGGAATTGGGTTTCTACCACCCAGGATACGACGTTCTATGAAGACACAGCCTCTTCTTCAAACAGTCAGTTTTTGTATTTTATTGATTACAAGAACATGGAGTGGAAACGCAACGACAGTGTTTTTTACAGCGGATTATTCAGGTACAATTCAAAAGTGTCCGTTTTGACCGGAACACATAAACTGATCATGGATTTGGATGGAATCCCGACTCCTTTTATTATAGATCGTTTGGTTGACACGCTTTGGCTTCGGGAAGACATTGCCAGCGGCAGTAAAACATTCAGGTACCTGAAAACGAATTAAACAAAAACGGGCGTAAATTTTACGCCCGTTTTATCTATCTGTAAATAGAATATTAACTGAATAGCACGCTGCTTCCGTATTTCCCTGCAACAGGATTCACGATCAACGTAGGAATTTGAGCATCATTGGTAAGAATGTATTGCTCATGATTTGCAGTAATGACCCCCAGCATATTGTTGCGGTTTAAATTCATGATCGCAATCAAATCCGCATCGAGTGATACGGCGTGTTTCACAACCTCTTTATCAAATCCGCCGGTTGGTACAACCTTCGTGGTTACGTCAATTCCTCTTTCGTGGAAAAAGCGCACGGCAAATTGAATGTTTGCTTTCACCTGGTGGCGCAAAAACTCATCCGATTCATCCGGAGTGATTACGTGAACACGCGATTTGAAATAAGTAGCAATGTTTGCAACGTATGCCAGTTTTTGCTTGGTTTCTTTATTTAAGTCCAAAGGGACAACGATATCATCATAACCCGTTTCCTTAATCGGTTTTTCCTGAACTACAATAAACGGAACCGTTGAATGCGTAATTACCTTCAAAGCATGGCTTCCGGTAATATGCTGCCATCCGGTTTGACCATGAGTGCCCATAAAGATCAATTCTGCATGATTCTCAGAAGCAAAGTCACCGATGTCATCAAAAATATTTCCAATGCGAACAGAAGGGGTAATTTTTATCTGCCCTTTGTTTTGTTCTACAACCTGGTTTAATTTTTCTTCTGCTTCACCAACAGCTTTTTCTTTCGCTACAACATGTAAGAGCAAGATCTCGGCACCGGTGATTTTTGCAGTGTTAATAGCATGGTTCAGAGCATTTTCCGCAACCGGTGTAAAATCGTGGGGAACAATAATGGTCTTTTTTTCCATAAGGAGCATTTGTGGGTTTTATATAGTAGTGCAAATGTAATCAAAGCATTAGAAGCTTGATTCTATTTCTTCAATCAATATTAAAAATAAGACGTTAATAAAACAATAACTCGTTGTTTTTTCTCACTTTTGTAAGGATTACAAAAAGGAGGAGAAATGCCAATTATCGGGAAATTACTGAAAAAGACTACCGAATTTTCGGCTAGGAGAAATGCGCTGAAGGGACTGGATTTTAAAGATCAGATAAAAGTACTTTCAAAGATTTTAAAATTTGCCCAGGAAACCAAATTTGGATATCACTATGATTTTCAATCGATTTTAGATTCGGAAAACATGGTGGAGGAATTCCAAAATGCTATTCCGATTAGAGATTATGACCAGTTCTATCAGACCTGGCTGCACCGTTGCCTGGATGATGAAGCAGATGTTATCTGGCCGGGAACGATCAAATATTTTGCACTTTCTTCCGGAACTACCGGTTCTCCAAGCAAACGAATTCCTGTTACAAAACAAATGATCCGCTCGTTTCAGCGAAATACGATCAAACAATTTACGTCTACTGCAGATTATCATTTATCGGATGGGTTTTACCAAAAATCACTCATTGCCGTGGGTGGTTCTTCCAAGCCGGAAAAAAAAGGAAAGCACTATGAAGGAGATCTTTCGGGAATTCTAAAGAAACATACTTCCGTAGTGTTGCTTCCGCTTACCAAACCGGATGGAGAAACAGCTGCTATCAAGGATTGGAACGCCAAGCTGGACCGCATGGTGGAGAAAGCTCCGGAGTGGGATATCAGCACCATTGCCGGAATTCCAAGCTGGTGCATTATGTTGATGGAGCGCATCATTGAAAAATACAACGTAGATTCAATCCACGATATCTGGCCAAATCTCGAATTGTACCTATCCGGAGGGGTTTATGTAGAACCTTATCTGAAACGCTTCGAGAAAGTGTGTGGAAAAAAGGTACAGATTATGAACACCTACCTGGCTTCAGAAGGGTATTTCGCTTACCAGAAAAGAGCAGAAAGCAACGGGATGCAGCTCCTCTTGAAATCCGGGATTTTCTTCGAGTTCGTTCCCTTTAACCGCGATAATTTTGATGAATACGGAAACCTGAAACCAAGGGCAAAAGCATTGACAGTGGATGAGGTAATCATAGGGGAAGATTATGCCCTGGTTATTTCAACAAATGCCGGATTATGGCGCTACCTGGTTGGTGATCTTGTTCAGTTCGTGGATTTGGAACGCCGCGAAATCCGCATCAGTGGACGCATCAAACAATATTTGAGTTTAGTTGGGGAACACTTATCACTGGATAATATCAATATGGCAATTATGAAAGCGGGAGAAAAACTCAATGTGGCCATTCCGGAATTCTGCCTCTATGCAAATTCAGACGAGCAAAGACATTACTGGTGTTTCGGAACGGATAAACCCATGGATACCGACCTGGTAATGAAAACAGTGGATGAATTCCTCAGCGAGTTAAATGACGACTATTATTCCGTTCGAAAATACGACACCTTGAAAACACCGGCTTCCTATCAAACGGATGTAAAGAATTTTTACAAGTTCATGGAAGAAAAAGGAAAGCTGGGATCTCAGAATAAATTCCCGCGGGTGATGAATGAGCACCAGGCAAAAGAGTGGAGATTGTTCCTCGGAATTTAGCCCTTAAAACCACAAAATTTGATGATTAAATAAATGGAGGGACGTGAGGCTTCACGTCCCCACTTTTTATTATTTAAAATTTGGATTATAAATGGAGTTTTTTCAGTTCCCGGTCGCGCTGCCAGGATTTATAGATCGCATTGGCAATCACTACCAGGATAATCATAGCAGAACCGGCATAGAAATTCCCGTTCAGCAATTCATCTTCGTTCAGGATCGGGATAGCCAGTAAAATGGTGTAAACCGGTTCCAGGTTAATACTCAATGAAACGGTAAAGGCTCCCAGTTTTTTCATCACCTCAATGGTTGCAATGAAAGCGAAAGAAGTACAGCAAATGCCCAGGAATAAAAGCCAGGCAAAATCGCTGCCCGTCATTTTGAAAAGGTTTCCATCCAGTTTCCCGTTATACAAAAGCATTCCCGAAAGAAATACCAAACCGATTCCCATTTCATGAAGAGTAATAGCTGATGAAGGAACTTCTTCCGCGAGTTTGGCGTTGAAGACCGAAAAGAAGCCTGCACAAAGGGCGGAAATCAATCCCAAAGCAAGTGCTGTATATTGTTTCTCATCAAAATCGGAAGACACAAAATAGATCCCGAAAATCACCAGCAATCCAAAAAGAAATTCAACCCAGGAAAACTTCTTTTTAAAAACAATCGGTTCGATCCAGGTTACGTGCAAAGTCGCTGTTGATAAACACAAAATTCCCAAAGAAGCGGTAGAAAGCTTAATGGCGCTGTAAAAAGTAATCCAGTGCAAAGCCACAATAATGCCCGTTCCGAAAACCTTCAGCATGGCTTTTCTGCTTCGAATACGCATAGGCATTTTCAAAAAGTACAAACCGATCAACAGCGAAATGAAAGCTATCAGGATGCGGTGCCATACCAGGTACTGCGCTTCAATGTGGATGAGTTTTCCTAAAATTCCGGTGAAACCCCACATAAAAATGATGAGGTGCATCAGTAAATGATACTTGTATTTTTGGAACATGGCGTAAAGTTAGGGCTAATTTAAAAATCCCGCTTTGTTTCTTTCGACAAATTCCGGAAATAAGGTGCTGTCCGGGAATGAAAACCGATAGGGAAGAGAGTGAAGAGTCCCCCTTCCCTTTACCGGTCCCGTTACTCTACCAGAAGTTTTTTGACTTCTTTTCCTGCTTGTACCAGGTAGGTTCCGGGAGAAAGTGCCGAAACATCAAGCACCGTTATTCCGGGATCGCACGCTTTTGTAAGCACTACTTTCCCTGAAAGATCGGTGAGAAGGATTTCTCCTTCATTTTCGGGCATGGAAATCGTTACCTGCCCGGATGCAGGATTTGGTGAGACGGTGAACGTACTGCTGCTGTAATCACTCGTACCGAGTGAAACCGAAGGATATTCAATGATGAAATAAAGCTCATTGGTAATAAACACGTCATTCCATTGTCCGGCTTGTCCGAACATCCAGTCTGTGATTGCCAGTCCCAAACCGTCCTGGTTATTCCAGTTATCCGGTTCATTGCCCCAGTTTTCATAACTTCCGTTTACTGCGGAACCGCTGGATGTCCCTATCCAGAAAGGAGAAGATATCGCATCGTTATCTCCGTTCCAGATCCAATTTCCTTCAGAAGCGGAATCGTGACCACCGAGCCAGATGTAAGATGCGCCGCCGCCGTCCATAGCCACTGTATTGGCAGAGTTAATCGGTGCATTGGTGATTGCCAGGAATATCGCATCCTGTTCTTCCTGAGAGTTGATCTCGGCAAGTTTCCCGCCGCGTGAAGCAGCACATGCCGCCGCATCCTGCCAGTTCCTGTTTTCGAGAACAATCTGGTAATTGGCTCCGTTGAACTCGAAGCTGTGTATGAGAAAAGGATTGATGTTGCATTGCGCATTAGCAGGCTGAAGAGCAAAGAGCCCCAGCAAAGCAAAAAAGAGAGAGCATGTTTTCATAATATAGAGTTTAAATGTCACCGATTATCGGTTATTCCAAAACTAAAATATGTTTTCCCTTAAGGTGTTATGAAAAAGGGGCGATTCCTTTTGGATTTCCGGATAAGTTGATTTTAACCGGACAATTTCCGCACTTGTTGGAAGAGCGATAATCCACCCGGACAGATTGTCACTTCGCCTTTCAGCCGCGACGGACGATCGCTTTTTCTTCTTATCTTTGCACAAAACAGCAGTTATGTCACACATCATCACATTGAGCGATTTTATTATGGAACGTCAGGCGGAATTCCCGGGTTCATCCGGTGAATTATCACGCATTCTGAACGATATTTCAATTGCATCAAAGATTGTGGCCAGGGATGTTCGCAGAGCCGGACTGGTAGATCATATTTTGGGTTCCCAGGGCGATGTAAACATCCAGGGTGAAGAACAGCAAAAACTGGATGTGATTGCAGATAACCAGTTCATCAAGGTTTTTGAATCAAGTGGGGAGATCTGCGGAATTGCCTCAGAAGAAAACGATGATTTTTTAGCGTTTACAACCGAACGTGCTCAAAGCGGAAAATACATTGTACTGTTTGATCCTTTGGATGGATCTTCTAATATTGACTGCAATGTTTCGATCGGGACGATTTTCTCTATATACAAACGCATTTCTCCGAAAGGTTCGTCTGCAACGCTGGAAGATATGCTTCAAAAAGGAACCCAGCAGGTTGCTGCCGGATACGTGTTGTATGGTTCATCCACGATGTTGGTTTACACAACCGGGCACGGGGTAAACGGATTTACACTGGATCCTTCCATAGGTGAATTTTGTTTGTCTCACCCCAATATGCGTATGCCGGAAACAGGGCGTATCTACGCCATGAATGAAGGAAATATTCACGAATGCGAGCAGGGCGTGAAAGATTATGTTTCCTTTTGCCAGGAAGTTCAGGCTGACGGAAGGCCTTATTCCGGAAGGTACATCGGTTCACTGGTTGCAGATTTTCACCGGAACCTGATCAAGGGAGGAATTTATATTTATCCGGTTACTAACCAAAGTCCGAAAGGAAAACTGCGCTTATTGTATGAATGTAATCCGCTGGCATTTGTTGCAGAACAGGCCGGTGGAATGGCTACAAACGGAACCGATCGCATTCTGGACCTGGAGCCGCACCAGCTGCATGAGCGCTGCGGGTTCTTCACAGGTTCTAAGCAAATGATGGAAAAGGCGATAGATTTTTTGGAAAAAGCGAGAGCTGCAGGTAAATAACGGAACAAATTGAATGATTGAAATAGGGTAGGCGAAAGTCTGCCCTATTTTTGTTTAGATTCCAACAGTAGGACACTTTTTGTCAAACATTTGACTTCATTATAAACTATGTTTGAGTTTCTTAACTCTCCAAAAGCATGAAAAAACTAGCATTAGCATTGGGTTTGTTGTGTTGCAATTACAACTATGCTCAAGAAAATCAACAAGCCTACAAAGTACAGGCTAACGACCCGGAATGGGTGGTGAAAATGTATGCCTCCAATCCCAATTTGTTTGAATTACGGGAATTATACCACACTTATTACCAAACCCACGATTTTGTAAAAAACCGTCATACGCAGTACTTTAAGCGTTTGATGAAAGAAAACTGGAGTTATGTAAATAATGAGGGTTACATCGACCGCTCAATCAATTCGGAAGCAAACAAACAAAGCTATCTGCAAGCAAATGCAAATGCAGACGCTCAAAAATCGTCCAACTCTGCCTGGAGTGAAATGGGACCTTGGGATTACGATCATGAGCAAGCTATGCAGTTTCAAGTACAATCGCCGGGTTCGGCACATGTGTATACCGTTGAACAGGATGCAAATAATCCGCTGGTACTTTTTGCCGGTACGGCAACTGCCGGTTTATGGAAAACAACAGACAAAGGCCACAATTGGACTTTAGCCACAAAAAACTTATTAGTAAACGCAGTGTATTCTGTAGCCATTGATCCGACTAACTCGAACCGAATTTTGTTTGGTGAAGAAAACGGAAAAATTTGGCGTTCGGAAGACGGTGGAATTACCTGGAACCCAACAGGTGATGTTGCTTTTCAAGGAGTGAATCGGTTTGTTCGTGATTTAAAATACATTGGTACAAACACGCTTTTGGCAGCAACAAATACAGGGTTGTATCGGAGTACAGACAATGGAACTACCTGGGTAATCGTTCACGCGGGCGAACACATGGAAATAGAAATCAATCCGGCAGATTTTCAAATCATTTATGCTGTTTCATTAAGCGGGAACGCAACGCAATTTTATAAATCATTGGATAATGGTTTAACATGGACACAAAAAACAGCCGGCTGGCCTTTACCTGCAAATGGTGATGAACAAAGACGCACAGAAATTTCTGTTTCTGCTGCTGACCCGGACGTGGTTTACGTGTGGGCCGCAGGTGAAGTAGGAGGTGATGGTGGTTTGTATGGTGTATACAAGAGTACGGATGCCGGTGAATCGTTTGGATTCAGCTGTTGCGGAACAGGTCCTGGCGGAACAGCCACTCCGCAGAACCCAAATATGCTAGGCTATGCCGAAGAAGGAGACGAAGAAGGAGGTCAATACTATTACGATTTGTGTATGGGAGTTTCTCCAACCAATGCTGATCGCGTTTTTGGTGCCGGGATCAATGTATGGCGTTCTGAAAATGGCGGAGTAGATTGGGAACAAAATGCACACTGGGTTACATGGGTTGGACAACATACAGCTTACCGATACAACCATGCGGATGTGCACGACATTAAATTTTTCCAGCATGCCGGCGGAGTGGATATGTGGGTGTGTTCAGATGGAGGATTGTACTATTCTTCCGATCAGGGAGACACTTTGGTGCCACGGATGCATGGAATTCAGGGAACCGATTTTTGGGGTTTTCAAGCAGGATTCAAAAGCGGTGATATCATGGTGGGCGGAACTTACCACAACGGAACATTGATTAAATACAACGACATTTATCACGGGGGATTAACTACACCTACATCAGGTGGATGGTTAGCAGAATTAGGAGGTGATAACATCAGAGGATTTGTCAATTTTGGCGATAATAATATTGGTTATAACGATAACGGATCATTTAACTTTTCAGCAGACCGCGCCACGCGAATTTCAGGAAGAAGCTTTGATGACACGAAAAAATGCAACACCTCTTACATCGATGGTGAATATGGAAACTATGCCTTTGTGCCGTCTAATTACAACACGTTTTATTCTCCGGTTGAGACAAAACTGTATTACACTGAAAACGGAGGACTTTCTTTTGATGAAGTGTTCGATTTTGGGGGTGTGAGTGTGATTCAGGTAAAAGTAGCCTGGTCAAACCCGAACATTTTGTACGTTACACACAAGACTACGGGATCCGCTACTAGGATCAAAAAATCAACAGATAAAGGATTAACCTGGGTCGATGTTACACCTACAGCAGCTCAAACCGCAGGTAACCAAAACCGTTCGAAATACATCGAAGTGGATGATCAGGACCCGAATAAGATCTGGTGTATTTTGATGGGTTCGCAAACAGGAAACAAAGTGTTTCAATCTGTAGATGGTGGTACAAGCTGGACCAATTTAACAACGGCTGCCATTGCAGGTGAACGTGTTGTTTCCATAGCGCATGCTTATGGAACCAATGATGGTATCTACATTGGAACCAAACGCGCTGTTTTTTATAAGAATGCAGGAATGGCTGATTGGGCGTTGTTTAATAACAACCTGCCGGCTAGTGTTTCCTGTGCATTTTTGGAGCCTTTTTATGGTGAAGGAAAAATACGTACGGCTTCTCAGCGCGGTGTTTATGAATGTGATCTATATGAAGATGCACCGCCGGTTGCAATGGGTGCGGCAGATATTCAGACCATTAATTTATTAGCAGATTGTGATGGAGATTCCATTCATTTTGTAGATCATTCAACCGTCCGAATGGCTTCCGCTACCTGGAAATGGACCTTTCAGGGAGGAACTCCGGCAACATCCACAGCGATGAACCCCGTTGTTACTTACGATCAAACAGGAGTATACGATGTTACATTGATTGTAACGGATGCTTTTGGAGCGGATACCGTTGTTTTATCGGATTTCATCACCGTTACCAGCCAAACTGCCAGCGCACATATCACAGAAGGATTTGAAGGTGCTTTCCCTCCCGAAAACTGGAAGTTGATCGTTGAAGGTGGAACCTCATGGGAGCAAGACTGGCCGGAAAACAATCCGAATGATAAAGTAGCCTCGTTTCCTAATTATTGGGAAGATGCTACAGGCGAAGTTCATTTGTTAGCACTTCCTGCTTTGGATTTCAGCGGAGCAATTCAACCCACGATATCATTTGATTACAGCTACCATGACAACGGAAACTATACCGATTCACTAGCCCTGGTTTATACAACAGACGGACAAACGTGGACACCAATATGGAAAAGAGGAGGTTCACAACTGACAGTTCCTGGTAACGATGTGTGGTTCTGGTATGATGCAAATCCTACGGTTCTTTGGGAAGAAGTGACTGTTGATCTGAGCTTTTTGGCCGGTGAATCCTGTGTGCAGTTAGCTTTCCAAAACATTGGAACAGGAGGAAATCATATTTGGTTAGACAATGTGAATTTAGACGGGGAATTTGCTGAGATTGATGCGCTTGATTCGGAATGGGGTATCAATGTTTATCCGAATCCAACAAGTGGTGCAATTACCGTAAGCTGGAATAAAGCATTAGACCTGGAAAAAATAGAATTGCTTAATATGATGGGGCAACGAATTGACACATTTGAAAACCAGGCAGGAAACAACCAAATGCTCCTGAATTTGAACAATGCTTCCAGTGGCGTTTATTTGCTTAAAATAGTGAAAGGCGAACAAACAAAACTGGTTCGTGTAACCAAACAATAGTCATTACTTCATAGTATTAAAAACAGTTATGGAAGGCAAAAAGGACGCAGTTTGATCGTGTTTAAAAGGCGCACTTTTGCTTTCCAGTAACTTTTCTGTCAACTCCGGATAAGATGGAGCATTCCCAACTTCCAGCATCCGCTTTTCTGTTTGCTGAACAACATTTTGAAAAATGGTTACGGTATCGCGAATGATCTTGGATCCGGACAGGAAAACCGGAATTTCTTTGATGATCGTATCGTGAATGACCTTTCCGGAAGCGGTTCCGTTTACAATTGAAATTTCCGAAGGGAATTCTGAAAATTGCCAGTTCAGTGAATACCTTTTGGTGTTTCCCACCATAAAAAGGAGGGCGATACAGGCAGCCCCGATCAATACCTGGTAAAGCGGAATAGACCTGTTCAAAAAACGGGTTTTTGCTTTCGGGATTTGAAGCGGACGCGGTTCTTCCGCATCGTATTCAAGCTCTTCCACTGCTGCAATGACACTGCGCTGAAGGGTATATTCCGCTTGCGTCAGATGATTCAAGACAAACGATTTTTCGTCTTTACTGAGTTCCTCAAAAGATTTGGATGCTATCAAATCGAATAAGCGTTCGTGTTGCTCTTCCATATCAATTCAATTTAAAAAGTGTTGTTTCAAAACTTGGGTCAAAGTGTTTCAGTTGATCGGTGATTTTTTTGGTGGCATAAAACAAACGGGATTTAACCGTGCCCAAAGAACTTTCGGTTATTTCCGCAATTTCGTTCAGGGGAAAGTGTTCCAGGTAACGCAATACAAATACCGTTTTATGATGGTGTTCCAAAAGGTCAATGCTTTCCTGCAGCGCTTTTAAGAATAATTTCTTCTCGTGAAGGTTTTCCGCCAATCCGCTTGGGTGATTTATCTCCGGGTGCAGCGACACCGTTTTTCCGTGATGGCGGTAAGCTGTTTTGCACATATTGGATGCAATGGCAAAAATCCAGGAATAGAATTTCTTGTTGGGATCAAACAAATGCTTTTTCTCCATCAGTTTCAGGAAAATCTCCTGGACGAAATCCTGTGCCAGGTCCATATCCTTGTTCAGCATTTTGATGAAATAACCCAGCAGTTTTTTGCTGTAACGCTGATGCAGTTCCACCAATGCCAATTCTGCCTGCCTGGCAGAAACAGGAGAGTGATGGCCCATTAACTGAACCATCAACTCTTCGTCGCTTTGTTGTTTATGATGTAAACTTTTCAAGGCTACTTAGGCTTTTCACTTTTCTATTATTTCCATCACAACTCGAAAGCCGATTGTTGGCATCGGGGTAGAATACGATTGTTTTCTGTCAAAAGTACAGTCTTCAAATAAGTCAAACCAGGATCCTCCCAATGCTGTTCCCTTGGTACTTGTCATTTCAGAAACGTTTCCGAAGGTATTGAAAATCCCCAATTTGTTTGGCTGGTAGCTCGTTACCTTCACCTGGTGAAAACCACCGTCGTCAAAAAAGCGTCCTTTCACAGGCTGAATATTGGCCAGGTAACAATCGGATGAATTCTTGATGCTGTTGTTCGGGAAAGGAGTGATTGCTTTGGGATCTCCCGAACCTGCCGCAGTTCTCCACTCCAATTCTGTGGGTAAGCGGAATACTACCTGCGTGTATGTTCTTTTGCGCTGCAGGTTGTATTGTTTGGTCAACCATTCGCAGTAAGCTTTAGCGCCTTCGTAAGAAATACAAACTACCGGATAAGTATCGTATGCCGGATGCCAGTGGTACATATCGGTCATCGGGTCCATGTCTTTTTCCGCAAATTTCTTCCATTGAGTAGAATCATACAATGCCATTTTGTAAAGATCAATTTGATTGGAGCGTTCCAGGTTGCTAAGGAATTTGCGGTAATCCCCATTCGTCACTTCGTATTTGTCGATGTAAACATTCCCTTTCACCGCCACCAGGTTTTTCTCTATCGTTTTCAAATCCAGCACGGTGGAAAGAAAAGAACTGGCTTTCTCTTTGCCTGATAATAATTCCAGCACATCGCTTTGCTGACCGCTTTGTTCTGCAATTCTCAAAAGCAGGGGCTCCAATTCCAGTTTTTTGGCAACCTCTTCACTTTCTGCATAATGCTGGTAGAGTTTGATCATGGAAGGAAGGTACATTCCGTTAAATTGTTCTGCTTTCAAATCACCGATATGAGAAGAGAATACTTCTTTCAAATAATCCAGCAAATAGCGTTTTTCATAGTTTCTGCGGATAATTGCTGTATTGTCAAAACTGGATTCGCTGTATTTATATGCCAAACCGGTGAGGTAGAGCTTATCTCCGAAAATTTCTTCAAATCCCTTGATGGCACTGGCAGAGAAATAGGCCGGGCGTTTGCCTTTCAGAAAATGTTCCAACAGCTGTTTGGAAAACGCATTTGCTTCTTCCTCGGTTTTTGGTTCTTTCAAGACTAAAGGTTCGTATCCTAATTGTTTCAGCATGCGGTTCCGGTAAGCATCCATGCTGATTAAATGAATATTGATGACTGTGACATCTTTCCGGTAATTCTTTGCTCCCTGAATAATCCAGGGGGCATACGTGTCATTATCTCCGTAAGTGAAAAGAATTGAGTTTTCATCCAGTTCCGAAAGGATATTATATCCCCAGTTGAGCATGCCAACAGGTAGTTCATTGATCTCATACAATCGGTTGGCGTAGATATTTCTTTTTTCGCTGTCATTTTTCAATTCGTAATGGATCATGAGCAGATCCTGGATCAAAGGATCGTTTGGCCGTAGTGCCTGAGCAGCTAAAAGGTCTTCACTCGCTTCTTTTTGAAATCCATTTTCGGAATACTGAATGAAATAGGCTTCAAAACTTTTTGGCATCGCTTTCCAAACCTGTTCGTGAATGGATTTACACTGAGTGTCCCATTTAGTGCGATCTTCTTCTGTGGGTGCCAGGTTCCTTAAAGCGCGGTGAGCTCGGTAGTAATTAATCCACGCTTCTCCGTTTTTATTGTTTTTATCCAGTTCTGATTTCCAGAGTTTGATCTGTGTTTCATACCAGGCAATGTCCTTCACTTCTTTCGCAATGCTGTAAACAGTTTCCGGCTTTTGAACAAGTACGCCATCTGTTTGTGCAAATGAATGAAAGTATGTCAAAAAAGTAAGTCCGATAAATAGTTGTTTCATGAGTTTTATTTAAAAAAAATCAGCGCGCTTGACTTCCGGGTTTCTAAAAGGATTACTCAGCCGATCTTCAAAGGTTCATCTAAAACTGCGATTTTTTTGAAACTTTTTAACGGAAAACAAAAAAACCCTCTGTTTCCAAAGGGTTTAGCATTAAAAGAAATAATTAGATTTTATTCTTTTACAAACGATTTTCGGTCGTATTTCCCACCGGAAGTAATTTCAAGCAGGTAAAATCCGTTTTTCAACGAATCAATTTGAATAAACGGACTTTCCAGTGTTCCTGCAAGCAGTTCTTTTCCTTCGAGGTTTACAATGCGGTAAGTGCCGGAAGTCAAACCATCCACCCGGATTTGTTCTTTCGCCGGATTCGGATAGATGGAAACAGAAAGCGGCTGTTCTTCGGAAAGACCCAAAAACTGCGTTTCACAATAGAAATCCTGGTTGTTGTAGAAATTCTGAATGTAGTTCGCTACATGGAACAAGCTGTCTACACTTGCGGTTAAATTCGCTTCATACGTTCTTGCAAAAATGGCCGCATTGTTATAGCAAAGAATTCTTCCGGGAGCAAAAACAACTTCGTCATGTCCGGTAACTGTTCTGCGATCACCCGGAGGATTGGCAATTCCGCTATACTCATTCCATCCGATAGTGGGGTCGATATCGTTGTAAATAAAAGTCGTAGGCTGATTGTTTCCGTCCAGCAAGGGACTTCCGTCGGGTAAAAGGCCGCTCAACGCATTGTGGTATTTCGAAGCAGTATTAAAATTGGCAGCATCTGTCAACAGAATATTAGAACTTAAACTCCCGTCCAGGTTCAAAATTCCTACTGCCGGAGGGTTTGCACCGTAACCCGGGTTCCCCGAAAAATCCTCATCGTTTAAATCGCCGTTGTAGCCATAAACCAGGTTTCTTCCCGGTTCTGTTCCAATGTAATCATCCGTTGGATTTCCCAAATCGAAGTCAACCAAATGACCCACATGGAAGTTATCCAGGGTTTGAGTGCCGCGATTGAAAACAGTTGTCTGGAAAAAGACCGTATTCGTTAGCGCTGCATCAGCAGTATCGTTGTATTGATAGAACATCATGTGAACTTCTAATCCTGCCGGATCTATTCCGGAAGTATGCAAAGCTTTTCCATCATTGATAATGGTGTACAGGGCCCAGTCTCCACGGATCAACGGATAATCCCCGTTTTCAGGTTCATAAATCTGGTCTCCGTCCACATCGTGGAATGGTGCAAGAAGCGCACTTTCACCGTTCCCGGTACCCCCGTTCCCCGGCCAGTTGGCAATAAAACCAGGAACCACATAACCGGCATCCATCCAGTGTGCAATGTGATCTTCGACCTCGTATCTGGTGACGTCCCAGATAGAAAACTGGTATTTATTCAGATACGTCTGCGAAGTGTAGTTGGCCGGATTCGGTAAATAAGGACCGGGAGAGAAATCAGAGTTCATGATTTGAGAAACTGCACCTTTCAGGTTTCCATTGACATTTGTTCCAGCCGCCATAAATGCGATGGAACTGATGGCACTAACCAAACTGTCTTTTGGCACAAAGTATCCGCCTGTGGTGCTCGGATTGCCAAAGAACATTCCATTGTTTGATACGGAGTACTGGACGTTCGAATTGGAAATAGTCTGGGTTAAAGAACCCTGACCGAATACTGATCCGCCTATCCCGAGGATTAAAACAGAAGTAATGATTGCTTTCATAAATTGAGTTATTAAAGTGAATAATAATAGGAACGTGCGAAGTTTCAGGCTGGTTGGACTACTGATCGTTCTATTGACGGAACGGGGGCCGCTGGCTATTTAGCAAGTAGCTGGTTGATTGCAGAGCATCCGAACCCAAATAAAAAAAGCCACTCGTGGAAACGAATGGCTTTTGTGGACATACTACTACTACTTATTATACCACACCTAAAGAGGATTGATCGCTAAAACCTTAATGACGGGTTTTAAAGAATAAGACCCATTGCCCTGGGTCACAATGCTTTGTTCTGCATCAAAATCGAGTACTAATTCGTACTGTGTATTCGGTGCAAAATTGGTCTTCAAATTGATTTTTAAACCGGATTGCTGTGCTGACGGAGTTGCCAAAGGATAGTAAAGGCTGTCTACCATCACATTGTTCTCATCTCCCAGGATCAGGCGTAATTGCTGCAAATCCCCGGAAGGTAAAGTACCTGCATTCACTAAGGTTGCAGAAACATCGTTTTGCAAAGTCAGCAAGTCATAGACTCCTGCAACTGTAGGCAGATTAATCCAGCCTTGTCCGTTGTGATGAACCTGAACCTGCAGGACCTCTACATTTACTTGCTGGAAATCACCAGGTGCATCTACCATCTTCACAGTCACACGACTTTCACCCTCTTTCTTTTTGCACCCGGTAGAAACTCCCAACATTCCCACTGTTACCAACACCACAAAATATATTGCTTTCATAATTTTCATTTTCGTGATGATCACTTAGTAAAATATATGCCAAAAACTTAAACCATTGATTTTAAAGAGTTTTAACAGGTGTAAAAAGGTGTCTGTTTTTTCAAAATGAAAAAGTTTGTTTCAAAAAGAATAATTAGTTTTTTAAACAGCGAAGTCATTTCACGAGCCCATTTCTATTTAGTTTACACCAAACTGATTAGTGTAAACTATATTTCGGAAATAATTTGTTTACAGTAATTATTTATGCCTATTAGGATTGTTAAACCAGATCCCAAAAACAGTTTAAAAAAAGAAAACAATCCATTACCTTTGCACCACATTACAAGGGGGTACAGTGCGCTGTGTCCCCTAAACTGTTTATTCAAAATATGGACCAGGCACATTTTTTACAGCTTTTCAAAAAGCTCAAAGGAATCGATCAAACAGCTGACTTATTGCAGCAGGCGGAAATACGCATTCACTGGAAAGGACTGATCGGTTCTTCCAAATCGATTGCGGCTGCTGCCGTTTGTGAGCAGGTTCCGGGCAATCATTTATTTGTACTGGAAGACAAAGAGACGGCGGCATACTTTCTTAATGACCTGGAGCAATTGTATCCGGACAATAAGCACATCTACTTTTACCCGGCTTCTTACCGAACCCCTTACCAACTGGAGGAAACCGATAACTCGAACGTGGTGGCTCGTGCAGAAGTACTGGAAAAAGTGAATACCGGCAAAAATACGTGGATCGTTACTTATCCGCAGGCTTTGTTTGAACGCGTTCCTACTCAAAAGAAACTTTCCGAGAACACCATGCGTGTGGAACGGGGGAAAACCTATTCCATAGATTTCTTCAATGAGTTTCTCCTGGAATATGGATTTGAACGGGTAGACTTCGTTTACGAGCCCGGACAGTTTTCCATTCGCGGCGGAATTGTAGATATCTTCTCTTTTTCCAATGACCAGCCTTTCCGGGTGGAGTTTTTTGGTGATGAGGTAGATTCGATCCGTACGTTTGACCCGGTCTCCCAGTTGTCGATCAATACACATACTCATTTTTCGGTGGTACCGAATGTGCAGCGCCAATTGGTCCTGAACGGAACCGGAACCTTCCTGGAATTCGTTGGGAAGCAAACAACGATTTGGCTTGCCTCCAATGATTTGGTAAAAGCGGCTTTGGAAAAGGATTACGAAAAGGCCGTAAAAGTGTATGATTCACTGCCAAAGAACACAATTAAACACAGCCTTCCAAGTGAATTGTATGTGCATCCTTCCGATTGGAAAGCCCAGCTTCCCGTGCATTCGATCGTAGAGATCGGACCGGAATATGCCTTTAAAGCTTCCGATACGATTACCTTCGAAACGCTGCACCAGCCAACTTTCAACAAGGATTTTGATTTATTGAAAGATGATCTGATTGCACGCAAGAAAGCCGGAGCAGAAAACCTGATTTTTTCCAACCAGCCGAAACAGATCGAACGCCTGTACCAGATTTTCGAGGACATCGGTGCCGAAGTGGAATTTGAACCGATGAACATTGCCCTGCACGAAGGATTTATCCTCCCGTCTTTGAAACTGGTTTGTTATACCGATCACCAAATCTTTGAGCGTTACCACCGTTTTAAATTGAAAGAAGGTTTCCGCCAGGCGAAACAGGCCCTGACTTTAAAAGAAATCTACAACCTTCAAAAGGGAGATTACGTAACGCATATCGATCACGGGGTGGGGCAATTCTCCGGTTTGCAAACCATTGATGTCAATGGAAAACCGCAGGAAGCCATTCGGTTGGTTTACCGCGACGGCGATGTTTTATACGTGAGCATTCACTCTTTGCACCGCATTTCCAAGTTTACCGGGAAAGACGGAGCCGCTCCGAAAATGAACAAACTGGGAACGCAGGCCTGGGCAACGCTGAAGCAAAAGACCAAAAAACGCATCAAAGAACTGGCTTTCGACCTGATCCAATTATACGCAAAACGCAAAAGTCAACCAGGATTTGCGTTTTCACCGGACACTTACCTACAAAACGAATTGGAAGCTTCCTTCATGTATGAAGATACTCCCGACCAGTTGAAAGCCACGCAAGCCGTGAAAGAGGACATGGAAAAAGAGACGCCGATGGACCGGTTGGTTTGTGGCGATGTTGGTTTCGGGAAAACGGAAATTGCCATGCGTGCAGCTTTCAAAGCGGTTGCCGACAGTAAACAAGTGGCAGTTTTGGTTCCGACCACGATTTTGAGTCATCAGCACGCGCGGAGTTTCAAGGAACGTTTCAAGAATTTTCCTGCGAATGTAGATTACATCAATCGTTTTAAATCTGCCAAGGATATCACGGCGACTTTGAAAAAAGTGGAAAGCGGTGAGATCGATATTTTGGTCGGGACCCACAAAATTGTGAGTGACAAAGTGAAGTTCAAAGATCTTGGATTGATCATTATTGATGAAGAACAAAAGTTCGGTGTAGCGGTAAAAGACAAATTGAAAACACTGAAAACAACAGTTGATACCCTGACTTTAACAGCAACTCCGATTCCGAGAACCCTGCAGTTTTCCCTGATGGGCGCACGCGATTTGAGCATCATCAATACACCACCACCAAACCGCCAGCCGGTTCTAACGGAGGTTATTACCTTCAATGAAGAGAATATTCGCGATGCGATTTCGTATGAAGTAAGCCGCGGCGGACAAGTTTATTTCGTGAATAACCGATTGGCCAACATCAAAGAAATAGCGGGAATGATCTCGCGCTTGTGTCCGGGAGTCCGCGTGGCCATTGGTCACGGGCAAATGGATGGAAAACAATTGGAAAAGGTGATGATGGATTTCATCCAGGGCGAATACGACGTACTGATCGCAACCACCATTATTGAATCCGGGATCGACATTTCGAATGCGAACACCATCATTATCAACGACGCGCATATGTTCGGATTGAGTGATCTGCACCAGCTGCGCGGACGTGTGGGGCGTTCCAACAAAAAAGGATTCTGTTACCTCATTTCCCAGCCCATCAGCTTACTCACTTCCGAAGCGCGCAAACGATTGGAAGCATTGGTGCAATTCTCCGACCTGGGATCCGGCTTCAACATTGCGATGAAAGACCTGGACATCCGCGGGGCCGGGAACTTATTGGGTGGTGAACAAAGCGGGTTCATTTCCGAGATCGGTTTCGAGATGTACCAGAAGATCCTCAACGAGGCCATGGACGAATTAAAGGAAGAGGAATTCAAAGACCTTTACGACGATAGAAATACCGAATCGATGGGTGCACACTTCGTGAAAGACTGTGTCCTGGAAACCGATTTCGAGCTGCGCATCACAGAAGATTACATCAACAATGTGTCGGAGCGTTTGAGCATTTACCAGGATTTGGATAATCTCAACACCAAAGAAGAGATCGAGAACTACAAAAAGCAACTGATCGACCGGTTTGGTCCGCTGCCGCGCGTGGTGAAAGAATTGCTGCGTTCCTTCGAGTTACGCTGGCTGGCACAGGAAATAGGCTTTGAGAAGCTGGTAATCAAGCAAGGATCGATGATCGGTTATTTCGTTGCAAATTCCCAGTCCAAATACTACGATTCCCCGATGTTCACCCAAGTGCTGAAGTATGTGCAGAGCAACCCGAAAGACTGCAAAATGAGTGAGAAAAACGACCGATTGCGCCTGCTTTACAGCCATGTGATGAATATGGACCAGGCTTTTGAACGGTTGGGGGAGATAGTGGAATAAAGCCTCCTCCCTCAAGGGAGGAATGAGGAGGGTGGCTAACGAGAATCGATTGATTAAAGACAAACCGTCATGATCGGTAAAAAATGCACCAACGAAATTCCGGAATTGAATTTTCCCCGGAGGAACCTAATGTTTGATTGAGGACCTTTACTTTTTGGTGATCCTTTTGGTGATCGATCCTTTTGATTTGGTTTTAAACACCAGGAAGTAATCACCGGGAGAAAGCTCTGACAGGTCCATATTGAATTTGTTTTTTTCGATGACTTTATCTGACATTTTTTTGCCTTCCATCGAATAAATCGAAACTGTCTCCACCACCAATTTCGCAAAAACAGTTATTGAATTGGTTGTAGGATTGGGGTAGATATCCAGGCACTCTTCTTTTCCGAGCAATTCACCCAGTCCTAAAATCTCAGCGGCATATAAATGGAATGTATCTATGATAAGAGGAACGGATGGATAAGGACAAATCGCAGAAGTGTCATGCAGGGTGTTGATCTCCAGCGCAAATGGAAACGGTGCGCTTATATGAATGAGGGTATCATAAGGCAAAGCTATTTGATTCAGTGGACACCCTTTGAAGTATAAGCTGATCACCTGTGTATTATTCATATCATTCAGAGCGGCCATGGTTACATGTGACAGATCCATGTGCGGCCTGATGCCTCTGATATAAACCGTGCTTGTCGGATTACCGATCGTGACCGATACGCTGTCAATTGTTTGCGAGAAGCAAAAGACAGGAGCCAGCAATAAGCTCATTAGAATACTCTTTTTCATATTACCTTTTTTAATGAAGGCAAGGCAGGAAAATCCGATCCTGCCTTGCCTTTGGTTAAAGGATTATTGTACTAAAATATTTTTGTAGTCGACAATATTGCCATCGCAAATCAACACTACGGCGTATTGTCCCGCTGCATAACCTGAGACATCAATCCTTTTCGATGTTTCAGATGTGTTTAACAGGTACTGATTCGATGTTCCTGAAAACAGCGGCACGATCATTATATAGGCCGATTGTGCTTTTTGTGCTCTGTAATCGATATTGATAAAGTCGCGTGACGGGTTCGGTGAGATGCCGGTAATGGCAAATTCTTTTACTTTTATCTCTACTTCGTCATAATCTTTAAATCCATCCAAAGAAGCGATCACCTCCAGTTTGTATTTGGTGGTAACTTCCGGAGAAATCGTGAAGTCTTTACCGGTATATACGAGATTACCGCTTTCATCGTACCAGTTATAGACGGCCTGCTCACCGATCGGGTACGCACTTAATGTGGTGCTGTTCAGTTGTTCTATTTCTTTGTCGCCACCCGCATCAGCTGCGAAAAAAGTTCTTTTCTCCTTATAGATTTTATAGGTTTCACCACCCACAATCCGGTTATCCCCACTTCTTCGCTGAATAACAGAAAAATCAAACTCGTTTTGACTGGTCGCCTGCTGGGTTAAGAAATTGAAGCTGACGTTCAATAAATTTCTTTCATTAGGCTGGAACACCAAATTTTTAAGTTTTGCTTGGTTTCCGAAAAGTGCCACCAGATGCTCTTGTGCATTTCGTATTTCAGACCTTCGGATTGATAACCAGCCTGTGCCCATTTCGCCCACAAAGGTGCGTCCAGCTTAATCGTAATTTCCGCCTCCTGGGTGATCGGGTTTCCGGTAATCCAGGTAGGATTTGCAAACTCAATCGTGTACGCTCCGCCCTGATTCCATGCATCACCAACCAGCACTGTTGCACCTGTGTGAATCGTTCCGCCCGGAGAAATATTGGTTGGATTCAGATCCACAACAGATAAGTTTTTCCAGGCGATATTGTTGTTATCGTTTACATTGCCTCCCAGGTTGGTTGTTTCAACCAGTGGGTCTGCAGACGTAACAACTCGGGACAAAAGACAAAAGTGATGCGGCTCTTCTGCCCAAAACAAGGATGGATCAGTAGTTAATCCACCTACATAATTTGCAGGATTCGGTGGGGTCCATTGAAACGTAATAATGGCTGCATTTCCCGGCTGAATGACAGGCAGGGTTGCTGTTCCGATCGATCCTCCGAGAGGGAAGCCTCCGCTGGTTAGTATGGAGCCATTCCAGTTGGCCGGCCATGATAATGCCGTTGCAGCCTTCGCCCAATTCAGGGTTATTTGTTCGGTTCCGGTAGATGCTACACATCCTCTGTTTCTGACTCTCACATATACGTAATTGTAATTTCCCGGCAGGGTATAGTATTCCGGATCCTCGTGGACCTGAGTAGTGATACCGTCATTTTGCTTGCGTACCCAGATGTCTTCACTTTCCCATAGGTTGCTCACATTACTCGGTTCTTTCCCCATATCCCATGGTCTGTCTTTGGAATACAAATCCAATCCGGGGTCACTGATGGAAAATCCTGTAATGCTTTGAATCCAACTGGCGTAATTTCTTACGTGGGTATAAACAGTCGGCAATTGGTCTTTCGGCCAATATCCCCAGCTTGATGCACCCAGATTAATTTTATTCCCGTTTTTATCAATAACTGCCGGACCACCGCTATCACCCGGTCCTGCTCCTGTTCCTGAACTGTAGAAGGCAATCATATTAGACGAAATGTTCGCTGTATAGGCAGAATTATACGCCGCATTGATTGCCATCGCTGTTGCGTTCGTAACAAAAGGAATGGACAAGCCCTGTAAAAAGGTTGCAACTCCACAGGTATTGCACGTAATTCCCCAACCCGATAAATAGACAGGATTCCCTGCAGTATAGTCGGCTGGTTTGGTGTTGCAGGTGTTTGCGTATTCAATCGGCATGACATTGTGGTTGAATGTCAGAGGTGAAGACAAGTGCAGCAAGGCGATATCATTTTCCTGAGTGGTACTGTTGTAACTAGGGTGTGTATAGATCGCATCTACCGAAATATTCTGTCCGGCACTGCTCGTTTGGTCATTGCTCCCCGCATGGATTACCGTATTGGATGTGGTTGCTCCGCCTAATACCACACAGTGTGCGGCGGTTAGGATCCACTGGTCGGCAATAATGGAACCTCCACAGGCATGGCTTCCGCCTATTTCCATGGAGACTTGGTAAGGTGTGGCTGAGATCGGGATGGTTGATCCACCTAAAATATTGGAGGTATTGTAACCCCAGGAATATCCCTGGCTTCCTGCCGGAACATTTTTGGTCTGTGACAAAGCACTTTCGCTGGAAAGGAAAAGCGCCGAAACGACAAATAGGTATTTAAATTTCATTTTCATTTTCATTCATTTTTGATGTAAATAGTAATTTGATCGTAGTAATTTCTTATGAAATCCCACAGATCAGGGAGGATGCCTGGATCTCCTGTTGAGTGATAGTGTATACCGGTGTGTTTTCATAGTCATCTTAAAAACATATTGCGTGAGGCCTGCAGAAACGGATCCGTCCATTTGAATTGCAAGCCCAGCAACCGATCGAGGTGCCAGGTTTTATTGACTATTTCGGTTTTACCCGACGAGCATCATTTCGTTGGCGGCAAAACGAGCAAATGCGTTCTGCTACCCTCTTACGCAGTAAATTTTTCTAGATAAGGACATCTGAATGTTTCGACTGTTCTCCGCTATTACGGATCAGCCAATTAATTACGGATGTGAATAGTTGTCAGTAACCCAGCCATTTCTGACAGGTTGACCTAATTTACTACTTTATTGTACTGATAATCAAGAAAATTCGCAGTTTTAACAAAAAACCCATCTCTTGTGAAAAAATGGCATTCCGGTCATCTTTGAAGATATAGACAGGATGTTGATCAAATCCGGATGTTATGATACAGCCGTTTGAAGCAAAGGCTTATTTTATGATTACTTTATAGAAATCCGGGGAGAGTTGTGCTAATCTGCGAAAATAACAGGTCGTAAATAGCTTCCCCAAAACCCCAAATATTTTTCTATCTTGCATAATAAATAGAACTATTCACTATCGTTATAACCCGCAAGCTATGCACTTGAAACTAACTCGATTCGCTGGAATAATTCTGCTCTTGCTTTCCGGAACTACTTTTGCTCAGAATCCGCGGGAGGACAGTTTGGTACGGAGGCTCGAACGGGTGAGTGGGAAGGAAAAGATCAAAACGCATTACGCGTTGGGAAATCTGCATTACTATGCGCATGCTGCGAAAGCCAGGAGACAGTTTGAAAAAGGATTGATGCTGGCCCGGAAATCCGGTTTCCGTTCTTTGGAGATTGAAGGAGAGTGGAGTTTGGCAGGACTGGAAGATTTTTACGGGAGCAAGCTGAAATCACTGGGCCGCTTGATGAAACTTTGCCGTTCTGGCGGGTTTTCGCACCGCGACAGCTGCATCGTATTCGGACTGATAGGAAATTCCCTGGAATCATTGGGGGCAAACGAAATGGCTATCGAGTATTCCAAGCAATCATTGAAGCACGAATTTAATCTGAACCGTATCGACCGCTACTACATGATCGAGCGCATTGCACGGCTGCATTCCAAAATGCACCAGTTTGATTCGGCGAATGTCTATTACGAAAAGGCACTTCATTTAATCAAAAAGCACAATATCTCGGGACTTATTACACATTGTCTGAATAATATCGGTGCCAATTACCTGGAACAGGGGAACTTGTCTACTGCGAGTTATTTTTTCAACCGTGCGATCAGCAATTTTCACCTGAACCCGAAGTACTCAGGAGACAGTACGCTCTATGCGGTGATCCATGATAATTTGGGAAAGATCCACGAACTGAAAGGGGAATACCAAGAGGCGCTCGAGAAACAGCGGGAAGCCGTTCGCATGATCCGGATTACCAAACTGGCGTCACCCGACCTGGGATTGCGAGTGGTTTACCTGGTTCACCTGTTGAATACGGAATTGCGTTTGGGCCTTTTAGCGGATGCGAAAAATCACCTGGACCTCATTCAATTGAAAGATGCAGGGACTGAGCTGAAACTGGAATATTATGATGCCTTAGCTGCTTACTATGAACAGAGTCATCAGACAGAGAAGTTGATCGAGACGTTCCAAAAAAGAAGGGAAGTTATCCGGTTAGTATTGAAAGATCAATCCATCAACTCCATGCTGAATGATTTTGTCCGTTTTCAGAATGATGAGATCACGCTGGAAATTGCCAACCAAAAAAAGGCGAGGGAACAGCTTCAGACGATCAACCGGAAGGAACGGTTACTGACCATCGGTTTTTCGGCGTTTCTGCTGAGCATCCTGATCGTGCTGCTGATCGTGAACCGCAAGATTCAGCAAAGCAGGAACCGTTCGGCGGAGATTGAAAACAAGTTGAAAGAGGAAAAATTAAAACTCAAAGAATCAGAAGCAGAGCGGCTCACGCTGGAACTGGAACTGAAAAACAAGGACCTGCAGCTCTTTGCGATCAATATGACCAAGAAGTTTGAGTTTACGGACGAAATGGCGCTCCGGCTGCAGCAGCTCAGAAGGAAGCACTCCATTGAAAAAAGCGATTTAACGGAGCTGGTTACCTATGTGAAAAGCTTCCAGGCAGCAGACCATGGTATGCTTGGATTCCAAAACAATGTCAATGAGATCAACAGCCAGTTCCTGCGGCGTCTCCAGGAAAAATATCCGGAACTCACACAAAACGAAAAAGAATTGTGCCTGCTCATCAAGCTCAAGCTTTCTTCGAAAGACATTGCCGTAATGAAGAGCATTACGACCGAGTCGGTGAATGTATTGCGATCCCGACTGAGAAAGAAAATGAACCTGGATGCACGCGATGATCTGTACGCCATGCTGGAGGACTTTTAACTCGCTCATTTTTTAAAAACACCCACTTATTGAACCCTTCTGAAGGAAGAATGCCTGTCAAACCAATCGAATGGATTGTTAAGGGGCTTTCGATTTCCAAAAAGAGACACTTCCGAAAACAAAGAGTAAAATCAAGTTCACAAGGTGTTTTCTATCAATGGATTAGACAGGATCAATCGTTCCGGTATGAAATCAATCATTGATAGATCATTTGATCCTGAGTTAAGGTAATTTCTTTCAAATCGGGCAGGTTGTTTAGTCTGAGTTAAGGTCGAAAATGCCGTTTTTACCCGGGCAAATCCTTCCTTTACAACGGTCAACACTGAAATGGTGTATAAAGGTTAGGTTTTGATTTAAGGCGCCTGCTCTACAGGTGCTTTAAATCTTTAAATGTGGTAATAGTTTCATAGAAGTATAAAGTTAGGTTTCGAGTAACCACCTATTCATTAGCTATACTTAAAAGCACCTGTTTGCGGGTGCTTTGTTTTTTAATCAACGATCCGTACCCTTCCCTCAACGGCTTTCCAATTAACTCCTTCAAGTCGAATAAAAGGCGTAGCTTGCGCCAACTTTAATTACTGCGTACATGAAATCAATCCTTTTCGGTTGTGGTTTGCTAGTTGCATTTTCACTGCATTCCTTCGGACAAGAAAACCAGCTTACCTGCAAACATACTGATCCGGGCACCGAATCACTGAAGCAGATCAAATCCCTTTTAACGCATTCACAGAAATCTACGGACCGGAAGATCATACCGGTGGTTTTTCACATACTGCACCAATATGGTTCCGAAAACATTAACGATTCGCAAATCCTGAATGCTATAGAAAACCTGAACGAAGACTTTCAAAACCTGAATGCGGATTCTTCGTTTGTAACGGCTCCATTTGATACGATTAGGGGGAATGCCAATTTTGAGTTCCGCCTTGCAACAATTGACCCGAATGGCAACCCTACGAACGGGATAGACCGGATTGAGACTCCTTTGACCAATATAGGAGACCAAACGGCGATGATCAATTCCTGGGATTACCACCAGTATGTGAATATCTGGGTGGTCAAAACAACACTTCCCGGAATCTTTGGATTTACTAGTAACCCATTGGTAAATATGAATTCCTGCACACAGGGGATTGTGATCTTAAACAATTATGTTGGCTCAATCGGAACTTCCAGTGTGTCGCTGAAACATATTCTAACTCATGAAATGGGGCACTATTTCGGATTGTTCCACACTTGGGGAGATCAGGAACTTGGTGAAACCTGTAATTATTCGGACGGGATAATTGATACACCCGTTTCAAAAGGCAATAGCTCATGTAATCTTACCGCCAATTCCTGTGATGACACAAACGATGCTGCAAGTTTGGCGTATTGGGGATTTGACCCGAGAGACAACATTGAGAACTTTATGGAGTTCTCGTATTGTCAGAGAATGTTTACCAACGGCCAGGCGGAACTCATGCGCAGTGTGATTGAAAACCCACTTTATGGACGTGATCAGTTATGGACCGGTACCAACCTGCTCGCTACGGGAACGGGTCCCGGAACGGCTCCGGTTTCCATGTCACTTCCATCTTCGGACTTCAACGTACACACCGGGATCAGTCCGTCTTTTAAAAGTATACTCGCATGCGTAGGAGATTCAGTGAAGCTAACCAATGCTTCCGGTCTGAATAATACGGTTTCCTACCAATGGTCTTTCCCAGGGGGAAGTCCGTCCGTATCCGTTCTCCCAAACCCCAAAGTGGCTTACATGAATCCGGGTTATTACGATATCGCCCTGACGGTTACCAATACGAATGGGGCAACCACTACCACCAAAACAGCAGCAGTGTACATAAGCGGAGGCTGGCCGGAATTTATAGGTCCGACCGTTCAAAACTTCGATGTCTCGGGAGATTTCTGGCAGAGTCAGAATATGCAGGGCGATAACGGCTATTTCCAGCGAATCCCAACAAACGGAACTCAGAATACCGGGTGTTTTTTACTGGGAAACCATTACGAAACGGATACAACCCAACCTTGTTACCTGTCCGATCCCATGCAGATCAATCAAAGCAAAGACAACCTGGTTTCACCCGCTTTTGATTTGTCCACTTCAACAGGAATTACGGTGTCTTTTGATTTCGCTTATGGATCGGCGGCAATTCCTTCTTCTGCAACGGAAGTGATGAAAGTTTCCTATTCGAGGGACTGCGGAAAAACGTGGATTATTAAAAAGACACTTACAGATACAGCATTGATTACAGCGTTCGCCCCTCAAAACTCCAATTTTGCTCCTGCACAAAATCAGTGGAAGCACATCTCGTTTCCTCATACTGCAACTGGGATGGATACCAAAACGCGCTTTAAATTTGAATTTACAGCATCGAACCAGTCCAACAATTTGTACATAGACAATTTTGTGATCGATGGTGTACTGGGAATTGCGGATAATGAACTTTCGGGAGTAGCTATTTTCCCGAATCCTTCACAGAAAGGGGGAATGATTTCAATTTCCGGATTGAATGCTTCGAATGCAGTGGTGAAAATCAGTGATATCCAGGGGAAGAAGGTGTATGAAAAGGCATTGACTTCCTTTGAAAGCGAAGTGCAGCTGAATACGGCTCTGAAAACGGGATGTTATTTGGTAGAGATCACTCAGAACGGATCGAATTTTTTGACTCGGTTGATCATAGAATAAAGAAACCGGAAGGAAGCGGGGAATTTCTGGTATTGCATCGGTTCGTAATTTGCAATTTGGCAATTTGCGGCTGAAATTCCCTATTTTTGAAGGGACTTCAAAGCCCGTCATATCCATGAAATTCTCCAGCAGAAAAAGTGTATTTTTCCGCATCCTGATCCTGGGATGTGTAGGATTGCTGACTATTTTCCCTGTTTTGGGCGTCTCGTCCGGTTGGATCGGGCAGCGCGATTTTTGGATCCTCATTCCTTTTTCGGTCATGATAACGTTCTTGTTGTGGCTGTATTTGGGCACGAATTACCAACTCACAGCAGCAGAGCTCATTTATCGGAGCGGACCGTTTAGAGGAAAAATACGGATTGAAGAAATCCGGGAAATTGTGACCGGTAAAACGCTTTATGCCGGATTCAAGCCCGCTACGTCAGAAAAAGGATTGATTATCAAATACAACAAGTACGATGAGATCTATATCAGCCCGGATTCAAACGAAACGTTTATTGCGGAGATTTTGAAAAGGAATCCGGAGATTCTTATTTCAGAATGAAGCATCAAAAAACCCTGACGATGAAGCCAGGGTTCTTTGGGTATTATTATAAAATTTCGTTGAGCGAAACGTTACTGTTGTAGAATGAAACGATCTCGTTTCTGCTTCCGTCAAAGTAAAACTTCAAAATGTAGTCCGCTAAATAATCGCGGTACTGCTCACGTCCAATTTTCGGAAGGTAGATGTAACCTCTTCCCATTGGTTTGTGTTTGATGAATTTTTTTCGCTCCAGGATTCTTACGATAGTAGAGACCGTATTGTAAGCGGGTTTTGGATTCGGGTACATTTCAACAATTTCCTTTACTGTTGCTTTCTCCAGTTTCCAAAGTCGTAACATGACTTTCTCTTCTGCGGGTGTTAGTCTTTCCATGTTATAATAATTTGTGGTAATGTGACAAATCTAACAAAAAAAGTGTTTCCACCAAATTATTTACTTAGATTTTTAGTTTTAATTTTAAGTCCTTTGACAAACCGTCTTTATTCAGGTAAATGTTGATCGTTTTCAAGCGGAAATAATTCTCGGAAACGTATAAGTACCCTTGAGGCAGGTTGTCTGTTCCCCAGGAATTTTTAACCAAAAAGAAACGGGTTCCGTTTTGATCTTTGAACATTCCAACAATGTGCATTCCGTGATCATCGGTTGTAACTTTTCCGTCATAACCGTCCTGGCGCAATTCCTGTGTGATCATTTTTTCTTTTACGGGCTCCAGGAAAGCATTGGATGTTTTTGCAGCTCCGGCATCGTTGAATGACTTGTTGTCTTTTCCACGTGTTTGGATCGTCGACTCATCTTCCGGTACGATTGCAATTCCCTGGCGGAAGTTGAATCCTTTCTCAGAAACGTCAGCTCCCCAAGCCAAAGTGTATCCGTTTTTCAAAGCAGTTTCTGCAACGGTTACCATGTCTTCCAAAGGAACATTGTAGCTGTCTCCCCAGGCCCAGTTATCAGGAATAGCAATTTCACACGGTTCGTAGAACGGATCGTTGCTGAAAGAAGTGATCGAAACATAATCGTTCATTTTCAATCCCAAAGAACTGGCATATGTCATCGGAGTATATTTCTTTCCTTCGAAAGTAAATTCGGTTACGTCCGGACCTAAATAAGCATCCAATAAAGAAGAGAATGCTTTTTTCCACTCTTTCCCGATTCCATGACCCTTCTGAACTTCAGCCAAAACGGTTTGCATGAAACTATTTAGAACCGAGAATAATTCCTCGTGATTGTAAGTTGTTTTTCCATTCGTTAATCCGGTATAAACACTTTTAGGAACGATTCCGTAACGTTTGATTACGTATGGAATGTCGTGGAATGCACCACCTTCACTGAAATTGATTTTTCCGTCCATGCGGATAAAACGATCTGCTTTTGATTCGTATGCTTTACGCACGATGTACATTTCAGACAAATCCGCCGGATTTTTATGTCCCAGGCGGATCAATTCGCTTTCAAAGAAAGACAAAGAGGAGAAACTCCAACATGTTCCTGTCATCCCCTGGTTTTCAACCGGATTTGCGTCTAACTGAACAACTTTGGTGAATTGGTACTTACTATCGGTGGCGTTGGTTACTGTTTGTCCAAAGGCAATTTGGGTACTTAGAGCCAAGGCTCCAAATAAAAGATGTTTTCTCATTTTTCTAGTTTATGTCGCCTAAAATAGAAATTTAAGCGCAAACAGACTTGTTCTTTAGAGTATTAGTTGAAAGCGCCTGCCGGGAAGGGAACGAACCAGGCCCTTGAACTCCAAACTCAGCAGGTCGCTGGAAACTTCACTAACAGGAAGAGATGACAAATACCCGATCGTATCCAAAGTGAGTTCCGGCTTGGTTTTTAGAACGGACATAATCTTTTCTTCCCGCAGGTTGAGCTCCACAAACAGCGCCCGCTGCTGCCCGGAAGTGGTTCCTTCTGCCTGCCAGTTCATTCCACGGATCAAATCTTCAGCGTTCCGGATCAAATGAGCCTGATTTTTTTGAATCAAACTCAAACAGCCTTTGGAATAAGGTCTCGAAATATCGCCGGGATAAGCGAACACATCGCGGTTGTAATCTGCCGCCAAAGCTGCTGTAATCAGTGAGCCGCCCTTTTCACCGCTCTCGATCACAATGGTCGCATCGGTTAAACCGGCTACAATTCGGTTCCGCATCGGAAAATGCGGAGGTTCCGGCTTTTGTGAAGGAATGAATTCACTGATAATCCCACCGGATTCCAGCATGCGTTCTGCAATCCTTTTGTGAGCGCTCGGGTACATTTTTGCCAAACCGTGGCCCAAAACTCCCCAGGTTGGCAGCTGGTGTTTCAGCGCTTCCAAATGCGCATAAATATCAATTCCATAGGCCATACCACTGACCACCGTGACGTTGTGAGCGGCCAGTCCTTCCAGCAATTCATGCGTGAGCGCTTTTCCGTAATCGGTTGCGTGGCGAGTGCCAACTATGGAAACCAGCTTGGGCGGGTTCCACTCAATATTTCCTTTCGTGTAAAGTAATAAAGGGGCATCGCTGCATTGTTTCAGTCTGCGCGGATAATCCTTTTCGGTAAAGAAAACAGTCTTTCCCCCAATGCGTTCCAGTTCCTGAAGCACTTTATCTGCTTCTGTTAATGCGTTCAATCTCAGTTTCATGGAAACGAAATCGGCGGGAATCCCCGGTATTTTTGCCAGGTTCAGGCGCTTTTCGCTAAAGAATGCTTCCAGATCATTGAAGTGTGAAACGATCACTCGTGCTCTTCGACTTCCGATACCACTTAAAAAGGTAAGTGCAATTTGATGATGAATAGTTGTAAAATTCAATTTTTTGGTACTTTGGTCTCTTGAATATAAGAAAAAACAGCTTTATGAAGCAAGTGCTACTCCTACTTTTTTTACTTCCTTTTTCACTTTTTTCCCAGGAAATAGTTGGAAGGGTTACGGACGTTGAAACAAAGGAACCCATTCCTTTCGCTCAATTGAAAATAGAAGGGGTAGGGCCTGTTGTAACGAATGAAAATGGCGAATTCTCATTTAAACTGGAAGCTTTTCCGGCAATATGCATCATTTCAGCAGCGGATTATTTTCCGGATACGATCACGATTACTTCCAACCGGATTGAAGCCATCCGGCTAAAACCTGCAGTTCAGGATATCGGGCCGGTGGTAGTTGCAGCATCACGCAGACGGCAATCTGTGCAGGAACTGACCATTTCACTGGATATCATCAAACCGGAATTGATTGCCAATAAAGGAATCACGGATTTGGAACAGGCTGTTGACCAGGTTCCGGGAGCGTATGCCATGGACGGCCAGGTAAGTATTCGCGGAGGAAGCGGATTTACTTATGGAGCCGGAAGCCGTGTCTTGGTTTTGTGGAATGAGATCCCGCTGCTTTCAGCCGATGTGGGAGACGCAAAATGGAGTTCCATACCAATTGAGAACGTTCAGCAGGTCGAAGTCATCAAAGGAGCATCTTCTGTGCTTTATGGTTCCGGAGCATTGAACGGAATGATTTCCTTAATTGAGCGTGAACCAACCGAAAAAGCAAGTTTGAATGTCCAGGTGCAGGGAGGAGTTTATGATAATCCGAAACGGTCCAGCTTGAAATGGTGGAACAAAAATCCGGGGTTTTACCAGGGTAATTTGACTTTTTCGAAACAATTCGGACGCTTTGGATTAACGCTTGGAGCTTACGGGTTTAGTAACGATGGTTACCGCCAGGGAGAAACAGAAGACCGTGGCCGGTTCAACGGAACGATTAGCTACAGACCCAATAAAATCAAAAATTTCAAAGTTTCACTGGGCTGGAATGCACAGCTGCAAAAAGCCGGAAACTTCATTATCTGGGAAAGCGATTCCCTGGGATATCAACCTCAGGGAGGTGCTGATACGAGTGTCGTGGGTTCCAGCCTGACTTACAACCGGGGCGTGCGTTTATCCATTGATCCAACGATCAAATACGTAGATAAATTTGGAAATAAACACCAACTGAGAGGAAGACTTTACTACATCGACAATAAGAACTACAACAACCTTTCTCAAAGTTCAAAATCGGAAGTTTGGTACGGAGATTACCAATTTCAGCGAGGATGGAACAATAATTCCTGGGTATTGACAACCGGTGTTACTGCTATCGCAAACGAAGTAAGGTCCTATTTATTCGGGGATCACCGTTCACTGAACGGAGCGTTGTATTTGCAGGGAGAAAAAAACTGGAAGAAAGTAAATATCGTTGCCGGAATACGCGGGGAGTATTTTGAGCAGGATGGCCGACAAGGAGATTCCGACTACTATTTTGGAAAAGACTCTTCGAATAAAATTCCGATCCGGCCAATTATCAGGGCCGGAGTTCACTATGCTGTTCTGAAACATACGCATTTACGTGCTTCAT
>CAMLDR010000016.1 GCA_946478775.1 uncultured Flavobacteriales bacterium | reverse complement strand
GTTTTTGTACTTTTGCAACAATGATGCATTTAGACAAGCAAAAAGAATGGTTCTCAACATGGTTTGACTCACCTTTCTATCATGTATTATACGACGAACGGAACGAGAAGGAAGCCAACGAATTTTTGAATAACCTGGTGGCTTTGCTGAACCCGGAACCCGGAGCAAGCACATTGGACCTGGCTTGCGGTGCAGGAAGACATTCCAGGGCATTGGCCTCACACGGCTTAAGTGTTTCGGGATGCGACTTGTCTCCAAACAGCATTGAAGAAGCAAAAAAGAATTCCGGTCCGGAGCTCACGTTCTTTGTCCATGATATGCGTGAGAAACTGGACCATCAGTACCAATATGTTTTCAACCTGTTTACCAGCTTCGGGTATTTTGAAGATGTCTGTGAAAATGCAAAAGTCCTAAAGAGTGTTCACGATGCTTTGATCGATCCGGGAATTTTGGTAATCGATTTTATGAATGCGCATAAAGTCGTTCGGGATCTCCGGTTTCGCCAGGAAATCAAAAAATGTGATATCCTGTTTCATATTAAGAAAGAAGTCGTAAACGGAAGGATCATTAAAACGATCGCTTTTGAACACGACGGGAAATCCTATTTTTTCCAGGAGAAAGTGCAGGCATTGGAATTAAGTGATTTTGAGAAATTACTATCCGATGCACATTTTGAGATCATCCAATTAGCCGGGAATTATCAACTGGAAGCATTTGACCTGGAGCAATCTGATCGTTTAATCCTTATCTGCAAAAAGAAATGAGCGAACTAATCACCACCATTTTCTTTTTGATTCTTTCTGTCGTTCTGGGAGGAGTTTTGGTTGTTATCCTGGAAAAGAAAAACCAGGCAAAATTTATTAAACTTTCTCTTGCATTTAGCGGCGGATTCCTTTTAGCGATTGCTTTTATCCATTTTTTACCGGAATTATACGCCGAACAGCACACTTCAATAGGTGTTTGGGTTTTGGTCGGTTTCCTCGTACAATTATTTCTGGAATACTTTTCGGGTGGAATTGAACACGGGCACATTCATGTACATGCTAACAAAAAGATTCCATACGGAATGTTGATCTCTCTAAGTATCCACTCTTTTATTGAAGGAATTCCATTGGCAAACAATGATATCCACGCACACGACCACGATCACCTGATCGGACATCACAACCATTCTCTTTTATTGGGAATCATTTTACACCAGCTTCCGGTCGCTATTGCACTCATGACTTTGCTAAGAAAATCTTTAATCAAATCAACTACTTCCTGGATCCTGTTAATCGGTTTCGGATTAATGACGCCGCTTGGATTGATCTTTGGAAAACTCATCCCGATGGATTCAGCGATTCCTTTCATGGACATCCTGCTTGCATTAGTAGTCGGAATGTTCCTGCACATTTCCACCACCATTATTTTTGAAACAAATGAAAATCACCGTTTCAACCTCGCTAAACTGACAGCCATCCTGCTGGGAGTTGGATTGAGTGTAGGCTTAATCTAAGGTTTAAAATGTTCAAAAAGTTCCAAGGGTTCAAAGTGATAAGGTTAAAGCAGGTTCATTTGAACATTTGAACATTTGAACATTTGAACATTTGAACAAGTCATATATTTTTTAATTTTACCAAAAAATCAACACATGAAAATCCTTTTCTTCATCATATTAATTATCTCGGGAATTACGCTATACACTTTTAAGTCATTCGAAATGGGCTTATTAAATAACGGTTTTTCCTGGACCATGTCCAAATTACTGCCTTATTTGATCCTGGGGATCGGCGGGATACTTCTTGCGTATTCTTTTGCGAAAGGATTTAAGATCCGGGCTAAGATTGTGAAAGTACTGGGTGTGATTATCCTTCTTGCAGCTCCATTTGCTGTTGGATTTATGCTGCATCCTATTTATGACGGGGATTTCAGTTCCGAAGGAACCAAAGTAAAAGTGAGCACCGTAAAAATGGACGAGAAATACGATTTACTGATCATTACCATTCCGGGGTGTCCGCATTGTTTGGCTTCCATCGAAAAATTGAAAAAGATCAAGGAACGCAATCCGGATGTGAATATGCTGTTTTCTGTTTGTTCTTCTGAGAAAAGGGATTTGGAAGTATACAAAACATTGATTGCCGAAAAGTTTGATATTGAATTGGCAAAAGACCTCGAAGCATCTGTGAAATTAGCTGAAGGACGTTTCCCGACATTCGTTCAGGTAAAAAAAGGACTTCCGGCTTATAAATGGTCCAATGATGAGTTTGGTGTTGGAGCACTTGATCAATTCGAGGCGGAAGCTAATTGATTCCGAATCACTTTATTTGAACGCTGAACGGGATCCGCTATAGACAAGGAATCCCTTAATCAGTGAATTATGTAACACATTGCTTGATTAATAGTCTACCTTCACCGAAGGCGAATATTCTTTCGCTATTAATCCAACTTTATGATAAATAAGTTACCCTCAATACTTACAGGTATTGCTATTTGGGCGTTCGCATCTGTAACAGAAGCACAGGCTCCCACTCTTGGCACTGCCGCAAATTTTTCACTTTTCTCTACTTCCGGTGCTGTAACAAATACCGGTTTGTCACAAATTACGGGCAATGTTGGTTCAAATAATGGTCCTGTAACAGGTTTTGGTAATGTAAACGGTGCAATGCATAGTGCCGATGGTGCTACCGCTCAATGCGCTGCAGATCTTTTAATAGCATACAACCAATTGGATCTCGCAGTTACTACTAATTCACCCGCGGCATCGCTCGGAGGTGGTCAAACACTTTTTGCAGGCGTTCATTCGATTGCAGGAAACACCACTATTAACGGAATATTGACCCTTGATGGACAGAACGATCCGGATGCGGTCTTCATTTTTAGAATTCAGGCAGGAACATTATCTACCGGGTCTGCAACAAAAGTGAAACTCATTAATGATGCACAGGCATGTAATGTTTTTTGGAAAGTTGAAGGTGCTGTAAACCTGGCTTCGGGAACATTTATGTGCGGGACGATTATTGCAAACAATGCAGCGATTGACATGACCATTGGAGATACGCTTCAGGGACGTGCACTTTCCACTGCAGGAGCAGTCACATTAAACGGAATAATGGCCTACACGCCGATTGGTTGTGGAAGTCCTTCACTCAACGGTCCAACTGCGCCCCAACTAGGTGCTACTGCCTGTTATGGTTTATTTTCCTCCACCGGGGCTATTTCCAATACGGGAACAACTTATGTTACCGGTGACGTCGGCAGTAATTCAGAAGATCCGACCGGTTACAATCCTGCATTTATTGATGGTATACTTCACACCACTCCGGATGGCTCAACCGCCCAATGTGCTTCCGACCTTCTTTTAATGTACAATTATGTCAACGCGCTTCCATACGATATTGAATTGTTGTATCCTGCACAATTTGGCAACAACCTGGTTTTAACTCCGCATACCTATTTAATGGATGCTGCCGCTACATTGACAGACACGGTCTATTTCAACGCAATGGGCAATCCGGATGCCGTATTTATCATTCAGATAAATGGAGCACTTACAACCGGTACCAATTCGAATATCGTATTAATGAACGGAGCACAGTCTAAAAATGTCTTCTGGAAAGTAGAAGGTGCAGCGGATATCAGTACCAATTCCATTTTCAGAGGAACACTCATTTGCAACAATGCAGCTATTGGAAATTCCGGAGTGCTGCTTGATGGTAGAGCCCTTATAACTGCTGGAGCCTTATCTACCAACTCCTCCATAGCTATTGCAACGATGATCCCAACGAATTGCGGAACCTTAGGGCTCACAACACTTGAAGCGGCGAACATCATTTCGGTTTATCCGAATCCTTTTTCGACTTCTATGAAAGTAGCATTCACAGACGAAAATCTGGTGAATAATTCGGAATTATTTATCTACGATATGCTCGGAGCAATCCAATCAAAAACGGTGATTACCGGTAAGATAACCACTTTGGATACCCAGCAATTTCCTTCCGGAATTTATTACTACCAGTTAATTAATAAAGGTGTGACTGTTCAGACTGGAAAACTGACAGCGCAATAACAGGAGTTTAAGTATAATTGAAAAAGCCATCCTCTGCTTCTGCAAAGGATGGCTTTTTTTTATTTTTAGATCTTACAATTGAATGGATTACAATCCGGGATTCAAACTGAATATCACCAGATCAACTGAACACTCTGACATTCGTTTGGAGATGCCTGGAAACTTCCCTGGAAATGCAAGCTTCCGTCTTGTCCCCGTCCTTCGTAGACATAGGTTTTTTTCTCTGTTCCGGTATAGGCATTTCGGACTGTGAGGTTATTTCCGCCACAATCTGCACCTTCTTTCCAGTCTGAAACATTTATTTCTCCCACTTCTTTATCATCCACATAAACTTTCAGTGTAGTTACACCGTAAGACATTAAGTAAGTAGAAGTGCTTTCACTGAACCAAAACGATACTTTGGATTCAAACTCACATTTCCCATCATTTAATTTTGCTTTCTTACTGTAATTGGTTGCATTATCATAGGTGCAGCCTTTTCTTTTACAGGAATAAGCAGTTGATAGCGTCAAAAGACCCAATGCGATAATAAAAAAATGTTTCATGGTGTTAGTTCTTAACCGATTTGCTCCAAATGTACTAAATTCTGCTTATAAGTTAGTTCTCACCAAATCTTCCAGACAGTCTATAAATCGCGGGTGATCATTCGAACTAGGAACCAATTGTACCTTTTCACCACCGTGCTCTTCAAAGATCTCCTGGTATTCTCCACCGATCTCGATCAATGTTTCCAAACAATCTGCAACGAAAGCAGGACTGAAAGCCAATACGCGTTTCTTGCCTTCCTTTCCCCATTGTTCAATGATTTTATCCGAGAAAGGCTCAATCCATTTTTTGTCCAGGCGGGACTGGAAACTAACGGTATATTGCTCCTCATTTAAGCCCAATTTAGCTGCAATCAAACGAGTTGTAGCATAACAAGTAGCTTTGTAACAGAATTTATTATGATCATTCACTTCCGATTCACAAGGTTGATCCGAGCAAAGACCACCGTCGTAAACTTTATCTACCTGCCTTTCCGGAAGTCCGTGATAAGAGAACATGATCTTGTCGTACGAAGCGATATCAAATGCTTTGGCTCTTTCCACGATCGAATCAATGTATCCTTCGTGGTTATAGAATTGAGAAACAATGCGGATATCGGGAATGACCCACCATTTCCGGATAATATCCATCGCTTTATCCACCGCCGAACCGGTTGAAGCACTCGCGTATTGCGGAAATAAAGGTAGAATAATGATTTGGTCGTAATTCGCTTTGTGCATTCTATCCAAAACGGATTCCATGGAAGGATTTTGATAGCGCATGGCCATTTCTATCGTTACATTTTCAGAACCAAATCGCTTTTGAAGCAGGTGTTTCACTTCTTCGGTGTTGGTCAGTAACGGTGATTTCCCGTTTCCAAGAGCCCACAATTCTTTGTAGATCTTAGCTGACTTAGGTGTCCGGAACGGGACAATGATCCCGCGAACCAGCAATAAACGAGAAAAGAAGGGGATATCAATCACCCTCGGGTCCATCAGGAATTCTTTCAAATACCGGCGAACATCACTGTTATTCGGGCTGTCGGGAGTTCCCAGTTGAATCAATAATACACCTATTTTCTTACTCATCATATTTGTTTAAAAGCACTGCAAAAGTAACACAAAAGCAAACCACATAGGAATATAGCGCACATAGTTTTTACGAAAAGTGCTTATAAAATTTTACGCTGTTTTTTTATGTGGCTGCAACTCATTTGATATCGTACTGAAAAGCAAAAGCTCTTCCGTATATCCGAAAGAGCTTTCTATTTTGTTTTGAATCTATTTAAATATGTAATGCTCTGTTATCTGTTGCAGCAAGAGCAGCTTCTTTCAATGCTTCAGAGAATGTTGGATGTGCGTGGCAAATGCGGGAAATATCCTCAGCAGATGCGCGGAATTCCATTGCAGTAACGGCTTCCATGATCATATCTGCAGCACGCGCAGCGATCATGTGCACTCCCAAAACCTCATCTGTTTTAGCGTCCGCCAAAACTTTTACAAATCCGGTGACATCCATAGATGCACGTGCTCTTCCCAAAGCTTTCATCGGGAATGAACCTGCTTTGTATTCTACTCCTGCGGCTTTCAATTCCTCTTCTGTTTTACCTACAGCGGCAATCTCAGGCCAGGTGTAAACCACTCCCGGAATCAGGTTGTAATTGATATGCGGTTTTTGTCCGGCCAATTGCTCAGCCACCACTACTCCTTCTTCTTCTGCTTTGTGTGCCAGCATTGCTCCACGAACCACATCACCGATTGCGTAGATATTCGGAACTGTTGTTTGTAAATGATCATTTACATCAATCTGACCACGATTGTTCGCTGTCAAACCAATGTTTTCCAATCCTAAACCTTCTGTATACGCTTTACGGCCAACTGCAACCAAACAGTAATCTGCTTCTAAAGTTACTTCCTCGTCCTTTTTATTCAGCGCGGTCAATTTCACACCATTTCCTGTGTTTTCTACTTTCTGAACTTTGTGCTCCAAATGGAATTTGAATCCTTCTTTCTTCAGGATTTTTGTCAACTCTTTTCCAAGAGAAAGGTCCATCGTTGGAAGAATGTTCGGTGCAAATTCAACTACCTCTACTTCTGTTCCCAAACGAGCGTAAACCGAACCTAATTCCAAACCGATTACTCCACCACCGATCACGATCATCTTTTTAGGGATTTCTGTCATCTTCAATGCTTCGGTAGAAGTGATGATGCGTTTTTTATCCGGTTCCATTCCCGGGAAGAAATTGGGTTTTGAACCTGTTGCAATAATGGTGTTCTTCGCCGTAATATTTGTGCTGTTCCCTTTTTCGTCTTTGATTGCGATCGTTGTTTTATCAACAAAAGAACCGACTCCCTGGTAAACAGTTACTTTATTTTTATCCATCAGGAATTTGATCCCGTTGCATGTCTGCGTAATGACCTCTTCCTTACGGGCAATCATCTGTGTGATATCTGCTTCCACATTATCCACTTTGATTCCATGAGTTGCAAAGTTGTGCTTTGCATTGAAAAAATGTTCTGAAGAATCCAACAAAGCTTTAGATGGGATACATCCTACGTTTAAGCAGGTTCCTCCAAGAGTTGGGTATTTTTCGATCAAAGCAGTATTCAATCCTAATTGTGCACAGCGAAGAGCAGCCACGTATCCACCAGGACCTGAACCGATTATCGCAACATCAAACGTACTCATAGTTTCTATTTCTAAAATGTGGGATAAAGGTAAGTATTAATTGAAAATGCAAAATGCAAAATGCAAAAGAATGTGCTAAATAGACTTGGTTGTAGGAATGAGAGAATGATGCTTTTTTTGACGAATTGTCTGCAAGAACTTGCCGGAAACATGGTGCCGGTTCAGCATTCATACTACCAGACTGATCAGAAGCGCCCATTACTTCTAAAACGCTTTATACCAGCTAAAATGGGCTTGCAGAATACTTTCTTTTTCAGTTCTGAGAAAATCCAGATAAGCTTTGGAGATGGATGACAACTTTTTATTTTTCAGCCAAATTAAACGCCATCTGGTCTCTAAGGGTAAACCCTCTTTCTCAATGATCTTCAGACTACCGTTCAGCAATTCATTTTTAATCCCAATCAATGGTAAAATTGAACTGCCCAAGCCGGCCATTACTGCTTGTTTCACGGCTTCATTTGAAGTTAATTCCATTTTTTTTCGCCTCAATCCTTTTAAGTCTTTGAAATAATTTTCCATCTCTAATCGGGTAGCAGAACCTTGTTCTCTGTAAATCAAGGTTTCCAGGTTTTCAGAACCCTGAGAGCCACCGACCAGGTACAACTTGTTCTCAACCAGGATTTCTTCCTCTACTTCCAAATCATCCGGCAAGATTGACACCAATGCAAAGTCAATTTCATTGTGTTTTAAACTCTGTATCACCCGCGATTTATTGGTAACATCCAAAAGGAGATCAACACTGTGGTTTAAATTCAAAAAATTACTCAGGAAAAAGGGGATCACATATTTTCCGGTGGAGGCACAGGATATTTTCAGACGACCAGAAAGCTGACCTTCATATTCTTTCGTTTTGAATTGCAGGCGATTCATTTCATCTGTAATCCGTTCGACCATTTCGGCAATTTCGCGACCAAAATCTGTGATGTATAGCTTTCTTCCAACTACTTCTGTGAGGGGAAATTTAAATTGATCCTGAAAGTTTTTCAATTGAATTGAAACCGCTGGCTGAGTCATATAGAGCTCCTCTGAAGCCTTCGTAATGCTTTGTTTCTCAACAACCTTCAGGAAAATATTCAACTGATTGATTGTGTAATTCATAAATTTATTTTATGTTCTTCATATCAAATATATATAAAAATATATGAATCAATCTCCATTACTTTGTCCGAACAAAAATTTCACGAAATATGTTAAACACATTTATTCTACTTCCCTTTTTACTGGTTCCCTTACTTCATCTACTGGTTTTTGGTATGACACAAAAATCAGTTCCAAAACAACACTTTCACCGATGGATTACCTCTCTGAATTATTTCAACCTGGCAATTTCGATTTACGGAATTTTATTACTGTTCACTGCCCAACTGTTCGAACTGGAACTATTCAATTGGAAAGGAATCGGTCTCAGTATTCGAATTGACCGTTTGAACATTGTCCTTCTCACCATGATCTCTATTATCGGACTAGTAGTTTCCCGGTTTAGCAAGTCATATCTGGACGGGGATGCCGGACAAATCAGATTCATGGGAACTATTGCAGGAGTAATCGGAAGCATTCAGCTCTTTGTTCTATCAGAAAACATCCTGACTCTCTTTTTAACGTGGTTAGCAACAAGTTTAATTTTACAAAAACTGCTGATTTTTTATCCAAACAGAGAAAAAGCGCAACTAGCTGCAAAGAAGAAGTTCATCCTGGCACGGCTTGGTGACACAACTTTGCTTTTCTCCCTGTTTTTTGTCTATATCACATTCAAAACAGGAGATTTGAGCACCATCTTTGAGCAATTAAAGCTCAATCAAACACTGAACTTGAATTTGCAGATGGCTGCATGGCTACTGGTTATCACTGCTATTCTAAAATCAGCCCAGATCCCGTTTCATGGATGGTTAATTGAACTGATGGAAGCACCTACACCAGTTTCCGCCTTGCTACACGCCGGACTTATCAATGCAGGTCCTTATCTGATCATCCGGTTTTCCCCACTCATTCAATTCTCTTCCGGCTCACAAGCATTTCTCTTTCTGACAGGTATTGTAACAGCAGTATATGGTGCATTTGTTTTCATCCATCAGCCGTCCGTTAAAAACTCACTCGGATATTCGAGCGTAGCTCATATGGGTTTCACACTTATGTTGTGCGGTATGGGAGCCTATTCTGCTGCATTGCTTCATCTCACAGCACATTCATTTTATAAGGCTCATGCATTCCTATCATCCGGAAGCGAACTTGAAAAATCAGTAAGCAGGCAAATACCTGCGCCAAAAATTTCGTGGAAACCGCTGGCCGGGCTACTAGTGTCTCTGGGTATTTGTATAAGTGCAGGAAGCCTGGCCGGCATTTATTTCAACAAACATCCTTTCACCCTTTCTATCATTTACCTCTTCATTTGCTTCACGGTATCAACAATGGCAGCAAAATCTTTAGCCTTCAGTGCAAACGTCAGGACTTACTTTCGAATCAGCTTCTTCAGTTTACTCTCTCTAACTTCCTTTTTGATCTTCGAAACGCTTTTTCAACATTTAGTATCTTCTCAGGTAATTGAGAACACAGAACTCACTCCTCTGATCTATTATTCTGCTTTAGGAATGCTGCTTGTTTTTGCCGTGCTCATTCTAATGAATTCCATTGTCTCCAAACGGTTTCTTCAGACCATGCGATACCGGCTAAGCATCCACTTGCGAAACGGATTGTACATCAACCTGTTCATTAACCGATGGATCGGGTCTTATAAAAAATAATTCATCATTTAAATATACACATCATGCAAGAAGTACCAACAGATCGAATCGCTCCGGCTCTTAACCCAAGACAGGCAATGGAGCAAGTAAAAAATCTCATTGCTCCGGCATGGCCCCTAAAACATTCGGTGGCCGTAAATCCGTTTCATGGCTACAGCGATTATTCCTTTGAAGAAACAGCAAGCCTGCTCAACAAACTCACAGGAATTAACTTATATATGCCTTTTTCCTTCTATAGAAAAATGATTGCTGAGAAGAAAATTTTGCGTACCGATATCCAGGAAGCAATCCATTCAAAAGGAAAAGAATCTTTCTCAGCAGACCTCATACTTGAAGGATTGGAATGCCAGACTATTAATGAGAACCGGACCCCTTTATTGAATACAATCTGTGAACTGGGGGAAAAACTGACCTTATTAAAACTCAATGAGTTCTTTATCGAAGGTATTTCGAATTGGGCAGCTTTCCATTTTAACCCAAAAGCAGACACTGTAAATAAACCGGAATCACAACAGAATCTTTTCATTGCATGGAAAAGTTATGCCTTAACCGATTATTCCACAAGAATACTGGGAATCAAACAGTTTCAATCCACTCTACGGACAATTCCTGACGATTTCGCCTCAGCATTTGATCACATAGCTGAACAGTTGAATCTCACCGACGAGCAATTCAAATTATATTTACTGAAATTGTCTTACAAACTACCTGGCTGGTCAGCATTCATCTCAGGTTTGGATTGGGATGGCAGGTTATACGGGGGGAAAACAAATCACTTTGACCAGTTTATAAGCATCCTGCTCAGCTGGGAATTCTGTGTGCTCAAATCGTTCCCCGGACTAGGCCTGAAAGAACTCTGGCAACAAAAAATTCAACTAAGCTGTACTGAAAATAACCCGATCGAATCTGACCACCTGCTAACCGTTAAAGAGCTATTGCAGACCGCATTTGACTTAGCAGCCCAACGGGAACTAAGAAATAAATTCTTCATTAAGCGCAATCAAGGCTTTTCGTCCGGGAAACCCGAGGTACAGGCAGTATTCTGTATCGATGTCAGATCGGAGGTTTTCCGCAGAAATCTCGAAGCAACCGATTCAACCATTCAGACAATTGGCTTTGCAGGATTCTTTGGATTTCCCATTCAATACCAGCGTGTTGAAAATCCGGAAGCACTCAACCAATGTCCGGTTCTACTCCCTTCCGGCCCGGTTGTAAAAGAATCAGGTAATCCCAAACTGGCAAAATTTAGAATAACGAAATACCAAACCGGGGAAATCATCAAACCATTCAAAACAGGAGCAATTTCCTCTTTTGGATTTGTCAGTTCACTGGGGTTATTTTTCCTCCCTAAGCTATTGAGTGATTCCTTCAACCTCACACGAACAATTAAAAAATCAGACCAGCAGGGCTACCGTGAGAATTATTTACTTCAGCGAAAAGTGGACTTATCCGCATTTTCTTTTGAGGACCAGGTAAGCATTGCTATGTCAACCTTACGTGCAACCGGATTAAAGGAACAGTTTTCGCGAATTATTTTGCTGGCCGGACATGGTTCTTCCACGGTTAATAACCCACATGCCGCCGGATTAGAATGCGGTGCCTGCGGCGGGCATTCGGGAGACATCAATGCTCTGGTAGCAGCAACGGTTTTTAACAATGCAGAGGTTCGTGCAGAATTAGCTAATCGGGGAATCCAAATCCCTGCAGATACGCTATTCCTGGCTGGACTTCACGACACAACCACAGACAAGGTCACCATATTGAATTCACACCTGGTCACAGAATCACATCAGCAAGCATTCGACCGACTGATAGAAAGCCTGGAATCGGCTTCCAGGTCGTCCCGTCTGGAAAGAAGCACCCGTCTGAAAATAAGCGGTGATTCGATTGATAAAACTATTCTTGCCCGAAGTAAAGATTGGGCGCAAGTGAGGCCGGAATGGGGTTTGGCCGGATGCAACTCCTTTGTAATAGCATCGCGTTCCAAAACACAACACGTAAACTTGGGAGGCCGGACATTTCTCCACGATTACCATTTCTCGCAGGACACTGATTTAAACATTCTGGAAACAATCATGACTGCACCAATGGTTGTTACTACCTGGATCAATCTCCAATATTATGCCAGCACGGTAGATAACAAACACTTCGGTGCCGGCGACAAAACACTTCACAATGTTACTGCAGGCATGGGTGTCATGGAAGGTTCTGCAGGAGATCTGCGAATAGGATTGCCCTTACAGTCCATACACAATGGTACTGATTTCGAACACCTTCCACAACGTTTAAATGTCCTGATCGACGCCCCTAGAGAAGCAATTAACGAAATACTAGCGAGGCACGAAAACATTCGAAAACTGTTCGACAATAAATGGATCTATTTATTAAGATTAAACCCCGAAGGAGTTGTAAGTGAGCAATACATTTCGAATTTCGAATGGAAATCTTTTTCAGAGAAGCAGAAAGCTTTATCCGAACAACAATTAGCAACCATAATAGAATAATTCATCCTTTAATATCTATCATTCCATGAAAACAGAAAAAATAACTATTTGCGAAAAAGGAATAGCTCCCGACCAGGCAGCTCAATTTCTTCTTAGATTAATTGAAAATCAAATCACCAATTACAACGAGCAACAAATGATCGCCTGGGAACGGAACCACTTTACGTCTAACGAGGAAAGCGAAGCAAAAATGGCTTATCTCAAAGAACAAAAAAACAAACTGAAGCACCTTCTAAACCAGAAAAACGCGGAAAGTGTAGATTTCATCTTTTCTCTTGGTGTGGTGGTCCGGTCAACAAATTCAATTGAATCGAACTAAAACACAAGAAATGGGCCTACAGCTGTTTGAAAACCGCACTCTGACTATTGCAACGATGCACCAAAAAGAACAGGTCATTCAGCCTTTAATGGAGAAAAACTTACACCTGAAGTGTATTGTTGCTTCACAGATTAATACGGACATCCTGGGTACTTTTTCAGGAGAAATCGAACGTAAGCTTGACCCTGTAAGTACTTTGCGCCTAAAATGTGAACTGGGTTTTCAATTAACAGAAACAGATTTAGTAATTGCAAGTGAGGGATCGTTTGGTCAGCACCCTCACTTGTTCTTCGCTAAAGCCAATGAAGAGATCGTTATGATCAAAGATCAGCTGAATCAACTGGAAGTTGTTGCCAGTTGCTTAACAACGGAGACTAATTTTGATGGTCAGGAAGTCCATAGTTTGAAAGAAGTCCTTTCGTTTGCTGAAAAAAACTTATTTCCTTCTCACGGAATGATTTTGAAAACCTCTCAAAATGACCACACAAATATTGAAAAGGGCATCATTGATTATCGCGACTTGACCGCTTTAGCAGAAGCGTCCTTGAGAAAGAACGGAAGTTTGTGGATTGAAACAGATATGCGCGCAATGTACAATCCAACCCGTATGCGGGCTATTCAGAAAGCTACCGGTAATCTGATTCAAAAATTAAAAAGCTTATGCCCTTCCTGCCAGTATCCGGGTTTTTGGATTACGGAAGCGAAATGCGGACTACCCTGCTCCCTTTGCGGATCAGCAACCAAATCGACCTATGCTCACATATACCACTGTTCGAAATGCGCATATGAGGAAGAAAAAAAATTCCCTCACTCAAGACAATTTGAAGACCCGATGTACTGCGATTTTTGCAACCCATAATATCCGGAATTACCAGCTTTATTTTGGAAAAAAATTCATTAAAAAAAAGTTAAAGTGTTTCTTCTTTCAATAATAGGATTACATTTGTAAATAATAGCATTACTATCATAAATGATTATTCAGTTCAAAATTGCACAACCGGTAAGTACTTATCTGAGGGATCCCCAGGAAACCAAATTAGGGCTTTCCATTATTCAGCACAGCATTCTGCTCATTCATGAAATTGGTTTTGAACGGTTCACTTTCAAAAAGCTGAGTGAATCAATTGGCTGCACAGAGGCCAGCGTTTACCGTTATTTCAATAGTAAGCACCAATTGCTTTTATTCCTTTTTTCCTGGTATTGGGGCTGGATGAATTACCGTGTTCAGCATGAAATTGACGCTTCAAAAGGCTCCTCCGAACGCCTTGAAAAAGCAATTTCGTTATTGATCGAACGCACCCCGGATGACCAGCGCACTCCTTTTATTGATGAGGCCAAATTGCAGGAAATTATCGAACAGGAAGGTGTGAAATCTCTGCTCACCAAAGAAGTAGATAGCATCAATAAAACCGGGGCTTTTGAACATTACAAACAATTAGTGGGCTATCTGGCCGAACTCATTCATTGCATCAATCCGGGCTATGCTTATCCGAATATGCTCATCACGACCATTATTGAGGGTGCGCATTTACAGCACTTTTTTGCCGACCATTTGCCTCGCTTAACTAACAGAAGTGAAAATCATGCATCAATCGGGTCATTTTATCTCAATTTATTAACCGCTTCATTACAATCAAATGGAAACACCTGCCATTAGCCCGTGGAAACGGCTAAGTGATTTACTAAAACTGGAAAAAGCAGATATTTCAGCACTTTACTTTTATGCTGTTGTCAGCGGGATCCTAAGCCTGAGCTTACCTTTAGGTATTCAGTCAGTTATTCATTTCATACAAAGCGGACAGATTACCACCTCCTGGGTATTACTTGTTTTATTGGTAATTGCAGGTGTAGTTCTCACCGGAGTTATGCAAATCATGCAATTGCGTATTACGGAAAACATCCAGCAACGTATTTATGTGCGTTACTCTTTTGACTTCGCACATCGCTTTCCGCGATTCAACCGTCAGGCACTCGCCGGTAAAATCCCCGCAGAATTAATGAATCGCTTTTTTGATGTCATCAGCTTACAAAAAGGATTTTCAAAGGTTTTATTGGATTTCACTTCTGCATTTTTGCAAATTGCATTCAGCTTATTGGTTTTATCCCTCTATCATCCATTCTATATCGCTTTCAGTTTTCTACTGATTTTATTATTGGTTTTGATCTTTCGTCCGATTATAAAAAGAGGATTGGAAACCTCGTTAAAAGAATCGAAATACAAATATGCAAGTGCCTATTGGCTGCAGGAAATTGCGCGTGCTGATTGGAGTTTTCGCCTGATACCAAATGAGAAACTTTCGTTAAACCGACTGGATGAACATGGAAATAATTACTTAAAAAGTCGTGAAAATCACTTTCAGATTTTGTGGAAACAGTTCATCTGGATGATTGCTATTAAAGCATTGATAGTTGCCTCACTGCTTGGTTTAGGAGGCTACCTGGTCATCTCGCAGCAAATTAATTTAGGACAATTTGTAGCTGCTGAAGTACTCATTTTATTACTGCTTGCTGCTGTTGAGAAAATCATTCAATCCCTTGAAACACTTTACGACGTGTGTACCTCTTTGGAAAAATTGGAAGAAGTACGTGATATTCCGGTGACATTTGAGGAAAACATGACTGAAAAAGCAGTCCGGCTATTTCCATTGGAAATGATCCGTGTAAATGTGGAAGAAAGTAAACCGATTATTCACATCGAAAAAGGTCAAAACACCCAACTTACAGGAAGTAGCCAGGTAAAAATAACGAAGTTTCTTCGTCAGCTTATTGATCCAACCGTTGACAGCAACTTTGCTCCCCGATGGAACTTTCACATTCCAAATGGAAATCAGCTCACTTCCGGATTTGATCAGATTGGCTGGTTTGCCAAAGGAACTCATCTGATTGAGGGAAGTTTACTTGAAAACATACAACTTGGAAGAATCACGATTTCAGACCAACAAGTTATTGATGTGCTTCATTTAGTAGGATTGTCCCACTTATTTAAAGATCAGCAAAAAGGCCTGGACTTTAAAATTAGTAAATCCAACAAATTGCTTTCAGAAGAAGAGCGGGACCGCTTGCTGATTGCACGGGCAATTGTAAACAACCCAAACCTGCTGATCATTTCCTTTATCGGCTCACCGATTAAAGCAGAAGACCGCTTGAAATTGATTGAAGACATGCATGCAAACAACCCGGAAACGACATTTGTTATCGCTTCCGAAAACGTACTTCCTCTCAATTGGAAAACCATTGATTTTAATGATTTAGGATTATGAAACGATTTGAATCTTATCACTGCGTACAAACCGCCCGAAGACTAAAAGCTCCTTTGCGCTGGCGAAGAGTTAGTTTATACTTTTTCGGAATAATGCTTGTTATTTTGTTCTTACCCTGGACCCAAAATATTGATTCCCCGGGAACCGTAACTGCGCTTAGTCCGAATAACAGACCACAAACAGTTCATTCCATCATCGGTGGGAGAATTGAAAAATGGTACGTACAGGAAGGACAGGCCATCAAAAAAGGAGACACGCTTGTTTATCTCAGTGAAATCAAAAGTGAATACATGGACCCGGCCCTTATTGAGAGATCATCTTCTGCTATGCGTTCTAAAGAAAACAGCGCCGAATCATATATGCAAAAAGTGCAGTCGCTTGACAGACAAATTGATGCGTTGATTGACAGTCGCGGATTAAAACTTCAACAAGCCCGCAATAAAGTGCGGCAATCCAAGCTCAAAGTGACCTCAGACAGCATGGACTACAAAGCCAATGAAAAGCAACTTGAAATTGCGGTGAAACAATACGAACGAACGGAAGAATTGCATCGTCAGAATTTAAAATCTCTGACAGAATTGGAAAATAAGCGATTAAAAGTTCAGGAAATGGAGGCAAAAGTAGTGAGCCTGGAAAACAAATTATTAGCATCACGAAACGAGTTAATCAATGCAATCACTGAAATCCAATCCATTGATGCAGATTACCGTGACAAGATTGCGAAAGGTGAATCGGAAAAATCGACCGCCCTTTCCAGTTTGTATGACACGGAAGCAACCGTTACGAAAATGCAAAATCAAATCAGTAACTACAGCATCCGATCCGGATATTATTATGTTACTGCACCTCAGGATGGATATATTTCCAAGGCACTGAAAAATGGTGTGGGTGAGACCGTAAAAGAAGGAACTGAACTGGTTAGCATCGTTCCCAATCTTTCTGATTTTGCCGTAGAGATGTTCGTGTCTCCTGTTGATTTGCCGCTTGTTCATCTGGGAAACGAAGTGCGGCTGCAATTTGACGGATGGCCGGCAATTGTTTTCTCCGGATGGCCGATGGTGAGTTATGGATCGTATGGAGGAAAGGTGGTTGCTATCGATAATTTTGTGGGAACGAATGGAAAATACCGGGTACTGGTTGCACCTGATAAAAACGATCATCCCTGGCCAAAGGAATTGCGGATGGGAGTTGCTGTAAAAACAATGACTTTACTCGATAATGTTCCTATTTGGTATGAATTATGGCGAAAGATCAACGGATTCCCTCCGAACTATTATTTACCTGCCGATTCTGCAGCTAAAACAAAAACAAAGAAGTAATGAGAACAGGTATTCTGATTCTGGTTTTATTGAATTCCATTAGTTGGGCGCAAGATACGGTAAAGCAACTGACCTTAACCAATTACTTGCAGCAGGTAAAAGAAAACCATCCGGTAGCGCTTGTAGCCACCAACCAGGTAGAAATGGCTGAAGTTTTTATTCGTCAGTCCAAAGGGAGTTTTGATCCTGTTCTATTGGGAGGAATCGATCAAAAAGTGTTTAATGGGACTACTTATTACAGCACCCTTTCCACCGGAATTAAAATTCCCACTCGTCTGGGAATAGACATCAAAGCTATGGGAGATTGGAATCGCGGAACCTATTTAAATCCTCAAAACCGCGTTCCGGATGCGGGATTGACTTACTTAGGTTTCGAAGCACAATTGGGAAGAGGAATGTTTACGGATGAGCGCAGAACCCAAATCAAACAAGCGCAGGTAGCATTGAATCAGAGTTATGTGGAACAGCAGTTAATTCTGAATGAACTCCTTTATCAGGCCGGACAGGCATTCATTCAATGGCAGGAACAAGAAGCACAGTATCAATTAGCAATCGAAGGCCTTGATTTTGCCGAAATCCGATTTGACCAATTGCTCTCAAATGCAGCACTTGGAGACCGACCCTACATCGATACCGTTGAAGCATCCGCGCAATTGTTTTTGCGTAAAATGGAAGTAGAACAACGTAAATTAAACCAACTCAACGCAAAAATTGCCGTTGAAAATTTCCTATGGGAAAAAGGACGAATTCCCCTTCAACTGGATACTGCGCTGACACCGGAACCACTAACCATTAATGAACCTAATAGGTTGTTTGTGGACTCCACCGGGACACATCCGGCTGTACGCTATTACGACTGGAAATTGGCAGATTTGGGCTTCGAACGCAGACTGAAAATCGAACAAATCAAACCTCAGTTAAGTGTCAATTACAACCTGCTGACACCCGCTCCTGATTTCATTTCGACCAATTATACCTGGGCTAATTACAAATGGGGCGCAACTTTCTATATGCCCATTCTTTTGAGAAAGGAACGCAATAGTTTAAAGATGACCAACATAAAAATTGAAAACACCCAATTGGACCAACAACTCAAACAACGTGACTTGCGTACCAAACAGCTTCAAATCCGGAATGAATGGAATACCGCTTTCACCCAGGCACAAATGGCAGAAACCATTGCTTCCAGGTATCGCCAACTGGCAGATGCGGAACGGATTCTCTTTCTCAATGGCGAAAGCTCACTTTTTTTGGTCAATGCACGTGAAATCTCTTACCTGTCAGCACAGGGGAAATTGATTGAAACACTGGCAAAAACGAATAAGATGAATCTGTCGGAACAATTTATTACCGGTAAGCTGGGGCTTTGAAAATTGGTTTTGAAATTTCTAAAATGTGTGATAAAGGTTGGAATTAATTGAAAATGGAGAATTGAAAAGTGAAAAGTGAAAAGTGAAAAGAATGTATGTGAAATTGCTAAATTACTGTAGTTGTAGGAATGTGAGAATTGGGATTTTTAGCTGAAATTTGAAGAGTGTTTTACAACAAATAATTTTCCACAAAAGAAATTCCATTTGAAGTTAAAGTATAGCGTAAATCATCATCTTTAATCAAATCCCTAGCAATTAAATACTCAGCCACTTCCCTTTTCACATTTTCCTTGCGAGTAGAATAGGACTCATTAGAATATAATTTCTTTAGTAAGGAACTAAAAAATTCAGTATCTCTTAAAACTTTGATTTGATTATCGCTCAGGCTATTAGACCTCCTTCCACTTAAAACTTTTTTCTCCAATTCCGAAATAATGTTATTCTTCGATTCAATAACCTTCTTAAGATCTTCCAATTCTTCAGACAAAAATTTATTATTATCAATTAATTTCTTTGTTTCACTTTCGACACTCATCTCAGAAATCAACCTATTTCTCTCTTGTTCAAGAAGTATATTTTTTTTTAGCTGAGCCATTAAAGATTTATGTTCTAAATGAAGCTTTGAAATTTTCAAAGGATGAAGAAACAAATCATTGATATATAATAATGAATCTTCCAAAAATGGAATTATTACAATGTAAATTATTACACCAATCAACGGTAACGACCAACTACTTGGTGTGACCTTACAAAATGAGGATTCCAACTTATCAACTAAGGGAATATCTGCAAAAAACAAAAAAATTGGAGCTTTCCAATTTACGATAATCCATGATATTACATATGAGCCAATAAATCTTGACTTTGAACGATGATTCATTTCAGAACGAATATTCTCATAAACTTTTGAGAATACATTGTGTTTTTTAGTAGCTTCTTCTTCTAGATTCTCCATAGTGTTAGTTTCAGTTACTCAAATTTAACAATATAAATCAAAGCAACTAAAAACCGGGAATCTACAAGTCGAAAATATGCTTCTCCGCATGATAGGAAGAACGAACAAGCGGGCCGCTTTCTACGAAACGGAATCCCATTTTCATTCCCAGTTCGCGGTATTTATCGAAGCGTTCCGGAGTTACGAATTCAACAATCGGTAAATGTTTGGGAGTTGGCTGCAGGTATTGTCCCAAAGTGAGGATATCTACTCCAACAGCTCTCAAATCTTCCATCGTTTCAATCACTTCTTCATCTGTTTCACCCAAACCAAGCATTACACCGGATTTTGTCCGCATCCCTCCTTTTTTCAGGCGGAACAGCACTTCCAGACTTCGGTCGTATTTTGCCTGGATACGCACTTGTTTGGTCAGGCGGCGCACTGTTTCCAGGTTATGTGAAACAATTTCAGGAGCCACATCAATAATTTGCTGCAGGTTTTCCCATTTTCCGGCGAAATCAGGAATCAGGGTTTCCATGGTTGTTCCGGGGCTCTGATGACGAACGGCACGCACAGTCTGAACCCAAATTCCGGAACCTCCGTCTTTCAGATCATCGCGGTCTACCGAAGTAATCACTGCGTGCTTGATCTGCATGGTCTTGATGGAATGTGCCACTTTTCCCGGCTCAAATTCATCAATTGCTTCCGGTTTTCCGGTTTGAACCGCACAAAAACCGCACGAACGGGTACAGATATTCCCCAGGATCATGAACGTTGCGGTCCCTTCTCCCCAGCACTCGCCCATATTCGGGCAGGAACCGCTTTCGCAAATGGTATGTAATTTATGTTCATCAACCAACGCTCTTACCTTTCGGTAATTTTCTCCAATTGGAAGCTTTACACGCAACCAGCTTGGTTTTTTAATACGAACGTTATTCTCTGTTGTTGTTATTTCTTCTGACATAGTCGTGCCTTTCCGCTGTTCAAAAATCCAGCACCTTTGGTAATGTAAAATTTGATTCTACAAAAGTACGAAGAAGCAATCAATTTAATGGAGAATTGAAAAGTGAAAAATTGAAAAGCTAAGACCTTCAACTTCCCCATCCATATCTCATTTCACTATCGAATAATCTGTATTCACCAGTATGATTAAAACCTCATTCTTCATATCAAACTTTCTCAAGTAATTTTTGAGTTCTTTCAGCATGACCCTCGAGTAGTAATTCGACCAAACATTCCAGTAAACTACAAACGTGAATTTCTTACTGCTTGTTTTTACCAAAATTTCTTGCCTGTCAACTTCACTGATATTCCATAAATCCAGATTATCCCTGAATCGCAAATCAAAATTAGTCGGTAAGTGGCTGAACGTTTTAAAAGGCTTTTCGGATAAAATATTCAATCTTTTAAATTCTCCGTAACATTGAACATATGCATTTACAAGCTCTCCAAGTGAATCGTAAATTCGCAGTTGAATGGTTGATTGCGTTGTACCATACTCCAATTGCCATAAATTTACAGCATGCCTTTTACTTGATAATGAATCAATCATTTCATCTTTTAATAGGAGATTATAATCGTAATAATCAATCTTATTCGTGGTTAAATAATTATCAATTTCCAATGTAGATTTGTCAACCGTGCTCTTAGTTCCCATGTAATGAACGAAACTGCAGGATGAAATACTCAGTGAACTAAAAACAATTAGTAATATTTTCATTAGATCTATTGAAATGATCGTTTAAGGATCAAGCAATTTAAACAATTAAGTACATCCCCCAAACGCTGAAACTGCTATTAAATTAACAGGTAATATTTAATTACGTTTAATAGAATTACCTTTGTATCCACATTTCAATAATTAATGGCAACAGCAACAGTAAAATATCTTGGAGGATTGCGCACAGAATGCACACATCTTCAATCCGGGACGGTCATTCATACAGACGCGCCAACAGACAATCATGGGAAAGGGGAGAAATTCTCTCCAACAGATTTAGTAGCAACTGCTTACGCTTCCTGTATGATTAGTATCATCGGGATTTACTGTAAAGAACACGGTCATACTTACGAAAATGGCTTTGCAACTGTGACTAAAATCATGGCCGCTTCACCCCGAAGAATCGGGAAATTGGTCATTGACATCGATCTTAGAAACAATGGTTGGGACGAAGCGACTATTGAAAAAGTAAAACGTGCAGCTTTGGCTTGTCCTGTTGCAAAATCAGTTAGTGAAGATATGGAACTTGAAATCACATTCAATGTATAATAAGAAGAACGACCGGGAGGAAAGAAGCGGAGGATTTGGCCGCGATAAAAAGGATTATGAACGCAAACCAAAAGAAGATCCGTCGGATATTATCTATGGTATCCGCGTGGTGATCGAAGCAATCAAAAATGAAGTAGAGATCAATAAAATCCTCATCCAAAAAGGGATTGATAAGGATTTGTTCGAGGAATTGAGAACGGCTTTGATCGGCAAAGAATACCAGCTGCAGTTTGTTCCGATTGAAAAATTAAACAAATTAACGGCAAACAATCACCAGGGAGTGATTGCATTTACTTCCCCGGTTGAATACAAAAACATCGAGGAATTGTGCGATCAGTGGCTTACGGAAGGAAAAGAACCCTGCATTTTGGTACTTGACCGCATTACAGACGTACGGAATTTCGGTGGAATTGCACGTACAGCAGCTTGTATGGGAGTTGATGCAATTTTGGTCCCTTCAAAAGGAAGTGCATTGGTTTCTGCAGACGCAATCAAGACTTCTGCCGGAGCATTACACAGCATTCCCGTTTGTAAAACAGATTTATTGAAAAACAGTTTGTTCTATTTACAGCAAAGCGGTTTCCAGATCGTTTCCTGTACAGAAAAAACAAAGGTTTCTGCTGAAAGTTATTCGTTCTTTGGCCCAACGGCGATTATTGTTGGATCAGAAGAAGATGGTATTTCACACGATTTATTGAAAATGTCGGATGTGCGCCTGTCCATTCCAATGGCCGGAGATATTTCTTCTTTGAATGTTGGTGTGGCAACGGGAATGATCTTATACGAACGTTTAAGACAGGTGAAGGCTGCTAAATAATTTTTATTTTTAGCACGAAATTTTAAACTACCTAAATGAAAACGATTGAAGACATCAGAGTTGAAAGAACCTTTTACAAAAGAGAAAAAGACGCTTTTGGAAATGTAACAAGAACACCCTACCAAAAAGCGGTTCCAAGACCCCCGGTTGTCGTCAGCCAGGGAGTTCGATTCGGATACTATTTCCTGGATGTTATAGCTGTTTACCTGATCCAGATTATCTTCGGCATTATTATCGGAATAGCCCTGCTTGCAGGCCGTTCATCCATTAGTCCGGGAGTAAATATTATCATCCAACTCGTTTCGCTTGCAGCCTGGTTCTTTTACTATGCCATTTTCGAAACCTATGTTGGTGGAACTGTTGGTAAACTCATTTGTGGCTATACCGTTATTAATAACCGGGCAGAAAGAATTTCTTTCGGGCAGGGAATGCTTAGAACGGTTATCCGAATGGTTCCCTTTGAAGCATTTTCCTGTTTTGGTGAAAGAGGCTGGCACGACAAATGGGCAAAAACCTATGTTGTAAAAAGATCCGAGAAAGCAGAACTTCAAAAATTGCTTGGAACCTTTTCTGAGAAGCAGGAGGATTTACTGGATTAGAATGGATATTGAATCATTAAGAAACTAAAAAGCCTTCCGAAATAAATCCGGAAGGCTTTTTTCTTAACATCCAACTTACAAATTCGTTCCGCCGGAAACTTCGATGCGCTGCCCGTTGATCCAACGGGATTCATCCGTACACAAGAATGCAACCACATCACCGATATCATCCGGTAAACCTGCTCTTCCAAGTGCTGTAGCATTAGCAATCATTTGATTGTAATCCGCATTATCACGCACTGCTCCGCCACCGAAATCTGTTTCAATTGCCCCGGGAGCAACACAATTCACACGAATCTGACGGGATCCCAATTCTTTTGCCAGGTACCTCGACAACTGTTCTACCGCTGCTTTCAGGGATCCGTAAACAGAATATCCCGGCGCTGTAAAACGTGCTAAACCACTCGAAATATTTACAATTCCTCCTCCGTCATTCACAAATGGAATGAGCAATTGAGTGAGGAAAAACGGAGCTTTCAAATGAATGTCTGTCAATGAATCAAAAACCGATAGTTCTGTTGCTCCAAGCGGTGTTGGCAATCCAATTCCTGCATTGTTTACTAAGAAATCGATTCTATCCGTATCGAATTTGTCTTTTAATGAACTTCTTAGTTCTGCCACAAAGGACTCAAAGGTGTCTGCTTTGCTCACATCCAGGGGAAGAGCAAATGCTTCTGCTCCTTTCGCCTGAACTTCAGCTACTACTTTATCTGCTTCCGTTTTGTTCGTATGGTAGGTAATCACCACATTGATCCCTTTTTCTGCCAATTTGTTTGCCATGCTTCTTCCCAAGCCACGACTTCCTCCTGTTACCAGTGCTAATTTGTTTGTTTTCATGTATTTTGATTTGATGAAACAAAGGTATTTCAGGAAATAAGGGTTCGTTTGCACAGAGCAATCCAACTATTGCAAAAATCAAATCTTGAATTGAAAATTGATAATGTACAATTGAAAAGTTGGAAACACCTCTGTTATTAAGAAATTCGTCTGGAGAAATAGCGAAGCTCTTTTCAATTGTCCATTTTACATTTTCAATTTCTAAAAGAATTCGGGGTAATGTGGGCGTGCTTGCGGAAGAAATTAGAGAAATGTGCCACTTCCTCAAATCCCAGGCAATACCCGATTTCTGAAACCGTCCAATTGGTTTGCTTCAACAGGATCTTGGCTTCCTGAACAATGCGATTTCCGATAACTTCCGTGGTGGTCCTTCCGGTATTTTCTTTTAATACTTTATTGAGATGATTCACATGAACGGCAAGCCGGTCCGCAAAATCCCCGGCTGTGCGCAAGCCAATGCGCTGCTGATTGGATTCGATGGGAAACTGCCGCTCCAGTAATTCCACAAACAGAGAAGTTACCCTTTCGGAGGCAGAATGTTTCGGATACAGCACTGAGGCCGGCTGAAACTTTTGCCCCATATGAATGAGCTCCATGACGTAATTCCGGATCAGGTCGTATTTAAATGAATAATCAGAAGCCTGTTCTTTTTTCATTTTCGAGAAAACAGTGCGCAGGTACTGGAATTCGCTTTCAGACAATTCGAAAACAGGTACATTTCCCGGACTAAAGATCGGCAATTCGTCCAGGATAAAACCGGTATTGGATCGGGTTATAAATTCCGGACCGAAAACACAGAAAACCGCATTGTGATCCTCATCGTCGGAGGTATAATTATAAGGAACTTTCGGAGTTGCAAAAAGCAGGGCATACTTCTCAATATCAATTACTTTATCCGCATACTCGGCCCGGCTTTTTCCTTCAATTAAACTGATTTTGTAGTACAAACGCCTGTTATATGGCATTTTTCCCTTCTTGCCATTATTCTGCGCCAGTAATTCATTCGTATCGAAAACATTGAATTGGCCCAACTCCTTACTGATTCCTTCCGGAACTAAAGACGAACCAAGGTTGCATATTGTTTGGTAAAACTTTTCTAAGCTGAGAAATTCCTCCATAGACAGCTGAATTGCAAAATTCAAATATAACACAATTGAAAATGTAAAATTGACAATTGATAAGAAGAGATTACCTCATCAGATCAATCCGGGCAGCTTCAAGCGAAGCCCTTTTCAATTTTCACATTCTCCATTTTCAATTATGAAGCATCAACATACGGATATCTCTAACCGGTGCACTTCCATAACTCAGGAACTTTTCGTGGAATCCTTTCAATTGAAAGACTTTCCCCTGTTTCTTCCGAAGTTCTTCCCGCAGGCTACAAATCTCCGTAAAACCCGTAAAATAACTGCACAATTGCACTTGAGTCAAGGTTGCTCTTTTCCACTTTCCTTCTGCTTCCGCTTGTTGCTGATAAGCTTCATTAATCAAAAGATTCATTGCTTTTTCCTTACTGAAATTCAGATTGTGAACCGAATAATCCAAAATGGTATTGCACGTTGTTCTCAAATTCCACTTGTAATACATCAGCCACATTTCGGGAGCATCATTGCCGTAACCGTTTTCAAGCATCATCAGTTCGGTGTAAACTGCCCAGCCTTCTACCATGGCTCCGTTTCCGAAGATGGATTTAATAATACTCGGCGAGTTATTACTGTAAACCAATTGGGCATAATGACCGGGAACTGCTTCGTGAATATTCAGGATCTGCAATACGTAATCGTTGTATTCCCGCAGATAACTTTCCGACTGTTCTGCAGGCCAGCCATTCATGCTTCCCACATTATAATACGTATTTCCGTTCTTATCATAGGGTCCCGGGGCAGAAATGGACGCACCCGCAACTCCCGCCATATAATCCGGTTCACGCCTTACAACCAATGGTTTCTTCGGATCCAGGTAGATCAGGTTTTTATCTCTTACGAACTTCTCCAATTCGGGAATCTGCTTTTCGATATCCTGCTGGAAGTTTTCAGGTTTGGTGTGCTGCAAGGAAATCTGATCTATGAGTTGTTTCACCAATTCATACTCATTTTCCGGCATTGGTTTTTCTCCCATGTGCTTGCTCCAGATACTGCGCGAGATTTTCACCATTTTCTGATGCAGATCCTTTTTGTGTGCCAGCGCTTTTTGGTAAATTTCCTTTGCCGTATTATCCGACTGAATGTCAAATTCAAATTTCTTCGCGTACAATTTACTTCCCAGACGAAAGCTTCTCGGATTCGGATTCGGAAGTTTTTCCAACCAGGATGTGTAATCGTTGATGGCTTTTTGAGCTGCCTCACTTCTTTTCAGTAATTCCGATTTTTCTGCTTCTGACAATTTGCTCTTTTCCAAACTTGCAGGCAGGTCCGCTGAAAAAACGGATAATCCGCCCCTGTTTTGCTCAATTGCCAGCTGTGTATGCTCTTTTGTAGGATTTTTGATGTTTGCCTGTGCAGCTTTGTAATAAGCCGGAACCTGCTTCAAACGAATGGAAAAATTCCTCAGACGTTCGTCCAAAGGTGCGTAATTATTGGCAAGCATTTCTGCAAAACCGCCGCACACATTGTAATTCGAAGGATTCCATTCTCCGGATCTCAGGGAAGTTTGTTCCCAAAGCGTTCCGTCGAGGTAATTACGGATCAATTTCCAATCAATTTGGTTTGCTTCAGAAAGTTCTTCTGATTTAAATGCTTTGAGTTCATCCAATTCTTTTTGAATAAACCTGCGTTCCTCTTCCTGCCGGGCCTTATCCGGAACAACCAAAACAGCATCGTACTTGTGATACCCATTGCCGCTTGCCCACCCAGGATGCATTTTCCACAAACGAAGCACAAACCCTTCTTTGTATTTGTCAAAATCAGCATCTGTTTGAACCTTCTTTTCCTGACAAGCAGTAAGAAGCGTAAGAACAATCACTATAAAACCACCCCATTTTTTCATGCGAACTATTTTTAAAACTATGAATTATTAAAATTTCTTGCGCCAGATTTTGTCAGAAGCTTCCAGGTATTCGGGAAGTGCCGCAGAACCATACCAGGGGATCAACTCGTAACTAAGGAGTTTCGCGCTCACAGCAGGATCCGTTTTCAGGATTGCTTCAGCGTCTTCCAAAGTTGCCACATTCAAAATGAACAAACCGCGATATGTCAGGTCATTCTTGCCAAAAGGTCCGGCAACAATTAATTTTCCTTCGTCTACCAGACGCTTGATATTTGCCATGTGCCCGGTAAAGCAGCTGTCAACATACTTTTCATCGGCTGATGCATTCATTCCTGTTTTTAAAGTAACGAATATGTAGCTTTTCATTCCGTAATCGTTCCCTTTCAGTTTTTCGGCTAAAGCTTTGTCGTAGTTCGGATTGTCTGTTGTATTCGCTTCCTTCACTGCCGAAACAGTTGATTTCACTTTCTTCATTTTAAAACTGAATCCGCTATTCTTTTCTCCCAGGACCTGGACAAAAATCTCTGTGGAAGAAAGTTTTTTGTACGAAATTTTCTTGGGGAAATCGTGGGCTTTATTCTCAAACACAAACGCAGTATCCGAAGACGTCAATTTGAACTCCACCGGGTTTCCTTTGTTCTGTCCGATAACCGCAGGAATGTAGAATGTACCATCTTTACGCTGCACCAAATCCAGGTATTCTTTCACTTCTGTTTCACCATTCTTTACTTCGTATGCATAGCCTTTCATGGAGGTAGCAGAAAGTTTATCCCAATGTTCGCAGGTGCTCTGATCTTCAGACAACCAGGTTCCAACAAGGAATTCAGGCATTTTATTTTGTGCGGAAACGGAGCTCGAAACAACCAGAGCCAAAACGAATAATAGCTTTTTCATAAGTACAAATCTGTCTTTCAAAAATAAGGAATTTGACGGGTAATCGTTTGTCCTTTTTTTTCAGCACTAAAACCCCGGCATTTCTTCTGAAGGATTCAGTAAACTAAACAGAGGCCACACTTTACTATTTTACAAGAAGGATTTTCAGTTTTGATCCTATATTTGGTTTAAAGCCCTGCCTATGCCTGGTATCAGAAATATTCGATTTTCATTGCCTTGTAAAGAAAACATTCAAGATATGGATTCTTGTGAGCAGGGAAAACACTGCAGCGCCTGTCAGCGAACAATTATCGATTTCAGGAATAAAACATTAGAGGAATTAAATCGCATCAAACAGGAAAACACGGCTGTCTGTGGTATTTTCTCTGAAAAACAGGTTGCCAAAGGATATGAAAGCTATTTCCAGTTAGCCGCCGCAACTATTTTGACCATTGGGTTAAGCGCCCCATTTCAGAACCTGCTTGCCCAGGAAGAAGCAGATCCTTTTAAATTTCCAGACGCAAAAACGAACGGAGTAGTTTGTACAACAGTTACCCCCGAAACCGCTTTGGTCGGAGTTATATTTGATGATTCTCCCGAATATCCGGGAGGATGGTCTGCGATGAAGAAATTCCTCAAAGAAAACATCGTTTATCCGGCCGACAGCTTGGAAGGTAAAGTATATATTTCTTTCACTGTTGACACGCTAGGACATATAACAGACATCAAGATCAAGAAATCATTAAGTCCTTCAGCAGACGCGGAAGTAATTCGCGTTGCAAAACTACTGGTTTTCAAACCTGCAGTTTTAGATGGAAAACCAGTTAGATCAAGATTCTCATTACCAGTTTCATTCACCTTAGGAAAAAATGAGGATTAATTAAGCCTCAACCGCTCCTTTACTCGCCATACGATACGTATGCGAAGTAAAAATGTGTCTGCGTGCAAAACGTTCCGGGGTTGCAGATTGAGTGAGTTTCTTGTAAATATTATTCGGAACACCGAAGTATTCAAATACTTGTCCGTTTAAGAAAGTCACTTTTAAGGTCAATCCTTTGTAATGAAAATCCGCAATCATGGAAGTATTGATCGTTTCCTGGTATTCGTCCATATTTTGCTCTAAAGTCTCGGGCGCAATACTCACCAAAAAATGATAGGCATCAATGATTTCCAAACTGCGTTTTTCAGCTTCTGCTTTCAATGGATCTTCTTCCTGGAATTTATCCGGATGCCATTCTTTGACTAATTTGCGGTAAGTCGTTTTTATTTGAGCTAAATTAATTTCCTCTTCTATCTGGAAGAGTTTCTTGTACGATGCAATGCGTTTCATGTATTTGTTTTTTGAAAATAAGGAACTAAAACTTGTTCAGGTCCAATCCGTCTGTTTCTTCAAACGGAACCTGTTTCCCCATTTTCTTTTGGATAATTTTAAAATGATGTTCGTCTTCGGGAGTAACGAATGTAAGCGCTTCACCGGTTGCTTCTGCCCTTCCCGTTCTTCCGATCCGGTGAACGTAGTCTTTTGGCGAACGCGGTAATTCGTAGTTGATCACAAAAGGTAAAAATTCAATGTCGATTCCGCGGGAAATCAAATCTGTTGCTACCAATACTTTCAAATGCCCGGCTTTGAAATTGCGAAGGACTTTATTTCTTGCATCCTGACTTTTCTTACTGTGAATAGCCTGTGCATCGATATTGTTTTTGCGTAATTTCTCCACCACCTGGTCCGCTTTAAAAGTAGAACTGGTAAACACCAGCACCTGCTTCATGTCGCGTGAGCGGATCAAATAACGCAGTAAAGGACCTTTCCGCTCATCGGAAACGTGGAAAGCCGTTTGCTGAATCAGCTCAACCGTATCTTCTTCACTTTCGATTTTAAGTACGATCGGATCATGTAGTAAAATTTGATTGATCTCTGAAACCTGATCGTTCAGCGTAGCAGAAAACAATAGGTTCTGACGTTTCTTCGGCAGCCACCCGATGATCTGCTGCATTTCTTCCTGGAAACCGAGGTTCAGTAATTTATCTGCTTCGTCCAGTACAACAGATTTAACCGAACTTAAATGCACAGCATTGGATTCCGCCAACTCGATCAAACGTCCGGGAGTCGCGATCAGGATCGAAACACCCATCATCGCTTTCATTTGCGGATTGATGGAAACTCCTCCATAGACGGCTTTGACTTTCAAAGGTTCCGGAAACGAACGTGCAAATTCTTTGAATACTTCTTCGACCTGGATGGCCAACTCGCGGGTTGGGACCAATATAAGCGATTGAATGTGCCTGTTTTTTGCTTTTTCTGCCTTAGAAAGCTGCGTTAGAACCGGTAGTACATAACTGGCTGTTTTCCCCGAACCGGTTGGAGCAATCCCTAAAACGTCTTTCCCTGTCAGAATTGCCGGAACTGCAATTTCCTGAATAGGAGTGGGCTTCTCGTAATTCATTTCGCTTAAAGCTTGGAGTAAAAAAGGCGATAAGCCGAACGAAGAAAAAGACATCCTGTTTTTATTTGAGGGTGCAAAGATAGGGAAATTAGATGTTAAGATGCTAGGACATCAGGATATTAAGATTTTAGGACATCAATAACCTGCAAATTTCTCCAATTAATTTCCTACAATCGGCAAAAGATTTACCACTTTAGGGACTTCAGCTAATTCCCGGATTCTTGGAACGTTGCGTTCTTTCTTGTATTTGTGTTCCGGGTCAAAATGAATGGCCGTCCAGCCTGCGTTGAGCGCGCCGATGATATCTGCTTTAAAATCGTCTCCGATCATAATGGCATGTTCTGTTTTGCAGGATGTTAAACGCTGTGCTTCGGTAAAAATCTCCCGATGCGGTTTCGTCACCCCGATTTCTTCGGAACAAAGCACCAGATCAAAAAAATGGCTGATTCCGCTTTTTGCAAGCTTAATATGCTGTACTTCCTTGAAACCATTCGTAATAATATGCAAAGCATACTCCTGTTGTTTCAAATCTTCCAACATTTCTACTGCACCGGGAAAAAGGTTTGTTTGCTGCGGAGAGAGGGCAATGTATCCGTCGCTCATTTTCTGCGCGAGGTGAGTATCGTGAATTCCGTGATGTGCCAGCGTTTTCTGAAAACGATTGTCGCGTAATTGCTCTTTGGTCAGCTTTCCATTGCCGTATTGCTGCCACAAATCTGCATTTATACGAATATACGTGTGGTGAAAATGCATGAAATGCTCAATGGTATCCCCCAGTTTCAGATCATCATACAGGTGCTGCAGCGCAAAACGCGAATTGGTTTCGAAATCCCACAGGGTCCTGTCGAGGTCAAAGAAAATCTGACGGACTTTCATTTAAAAGAAATAATAAATGATGTAGGCAAGTCCGGTTGTCAATGCCCCGTTGATACAAATTCCCAATAAAATAAGCGGAAACGTACGTTTTTCCTTTCCATAGAATTTCGCTGTTACGATTGATCCCACGGGGACAGACAAAAACAAGGGTGCATAAAATGCAATTCCGTAAATTCCCAACCGGCGTTTCAATCTCACGATCAATTTGTTGAAGCGTGTGAATTTCGGTTTGTATTTAAGAGGTGTTCCATTGGTGATGGATGCATGCAACAAAGCTTTGCGCTTATTATGCGCTCGGATCATGAAAAATTCACTTGAAAAGTAAAAGATGAACGCTGCCACGAATGCGCCGGAAACACAGGAAAGATAAGTTTCTAAAAAATTCAGTTTCATTGCCGGTCCGCCAAACGGAGCAAACATGAATTTAATCATCGACAGGGTGAAAAGCGTAAAATAAAAGTGCCAGGGCATAATCTTAAGGTATTAACATTTTACACCATAAGCCAAATCACCCGCATCTCCCAAACCGGGAACGATGTATGACTGAGCCGTTAATTCTTTGTCTATCGCACCTACCCAAATGGTAATCGTATCCGGCAAGTGCTTTTTAACGAACTCAATTGCTTCAGGAGCTGCAATTGCAGCCACGATATGAACTTTAGCAGGCTTCCCCTGTTTCAACAGTGCTTTGTAAACCATGACCATCGAACTGCCGGTTGCCAGCATCGGATCGGAAATGATCAATGTTTTGCCGTCAATGGACGGAGCTGCCAAATATTCTACATGAATATCAAAATCTTCTGCAGTTGTGTGTTTCCGGTATGCAGAAACAAAAGCGCTTTCCGCACGATCAAAATAATTCAATAAGCCCTGATGCATCGGCAGGCCGGCTCGCAAAATAGTTGCCAGGACCGGCTGCTGTTTTAAGACCGGAACTTCTGCTTCGCCAAGCGGGGTTGTTACCAATTCCGTTTGATAGTCCAGGTGTTTACTTAATTCGTATGCCAAAACTTCTGCAACGCGCTCTAAATTACGTCTGAAACGCATTGGATCAGTTTGAACCGTGCAGTCCCTCAACTCTCCAAGAAACGTATTGAAGATGGATGTAGACTGACCTAAATTGTAAACCATAGTATTGAATATTGCAGGTGAATTCTGTGCTTTTTCATCAGGCTCTTTGCCACTTCACAAAATAAAGGAATAAAAGCAAACAATGGAAATAAAAATGTGTTTTGTTAGTGAAATTTAGCAGTTAAAAATAAGTCATATCCCAATCCTTAGATGTAATTTTGTGACATGGCCAAACAAAGCAAAATTGATTTTCGGATTTTCAGGCGCTTATTGAAGTTTGCAAAACCTTACAGAGGCCTTTTAGTTCTGGCATTCATCTGCACTGTTTTACTCTCTGTTTTGGGTCCTTTGCGCCCCATGATCATCGGAAATATGGTCCAGAAATACGTGGTCGACAGCCAGAACCCGAATTTATTCCTGAAATGGACCATCATTGTGGGAGGAATTTTAATTTTCGAGGCACTTCTTCAGTTTTCGGCAGCTTACTTCTCGAATTTAATGGCCCAATCTGTTATTCGCGATATTCGTGTGAAGGTCTTTAATCACCTTTCTACATTCCGAATGCAGTTTTTCGACCGCTCGCCCGTTGGTGGTTTGGTAACCCGGGTTGTTTCTGACATTGAAGCAATCTCGGAGGTTTTCTCTTCGGGACTGATCGATATTTTGGGAGATCTTTTAATGCTGATCGTGGTTTTGGTATTGATGTTCACCAGCAACTGGCAGCTTTCGCTTTTGGCACTTATCCCGATCCCGATCCTCATTTTCGCTACCCGCATTTTTGCAAAAGCCATGCGGAAGAGTTTCCAGCAGGAAGGAACGGCTGTCCATCGTTTGAACTCTTTTGTACAGGAACGCCTGACGGGAATGAACATTGTTCAGATCTTCGGACGGGAAAAAATGGAATACGCCGCTTTCCAGGAAGTAAATAAAACCCACCGTCAGGCACATGTCAATGCCGTATGGGCTTTCTCTATCTTTTTTCCGGTGGTCGAATTCCTGAGTTCGCTTTCTATCGCATTGCTGATTGTTTGGTGTGCGTTTTCAATGACCGGTCACAAAGCCGGAGACACCGAACTGTTTGGCACCGTTTTCAGTTTCACGCTTTGGATCCAAATGTTATTCCGTCCGATCCGCATGCTGGCAGATAAATTCAATATTCTTCAACGCGGGATCGTTCGGGCGGATAAGGTATTTGAATTATTGGACACCCATGAGCACGTTCAGGAATCCGGAACAGTTACGAATTGTGATTTTGAGCAGCCATTGAAGTTTGAGCATGTTTATTTCGCCTACAAGGATGAAGACTGGGTTCTAAAAGATATCAACCTGACGATTCAGCCGAAGGAAACCATTGCTTTTGTAGGTGCCACCGGAGCAGGTAAAACATCGATCGTCAATTTGTTGAGCCGTTTTTACGAGTACCAAAAAGGAACGATCCATATCGGGGAATTGGAATTGCGTGAAATCCACATGGATACCCTGCGAAAAAACATCGCTATTGTGTTGCAGGATGTGTTTTTGTTTTCGGATACCATCCACAACAATATCACCTTAGGAAACGAAGAAATTACGCGCGAAGAGGTAATCGCCGCTGCAAAAGCGGTGGGCGCCGACAGTTTCATTGAACGACTTCCCAACGGATACGATTACCAGGTTGGTGAGCGCGGCGGCGTGCTATCTGTAGGACAACGTCAATTACTGGCATTCATTCGTGCTTACGTTTACAACCCGCATATTTTGATCTTGGACGAAGCTACTTCCAGTGTGGACAATGAATCTGAATTGTTGATCCAGCGTGCTACCGAACAGCTTACGAAAGGAAGAACCTCTATTGTTATTGCACACCGTTTATCTACCATACAGGCAGCGGACAAAATCATTGTCCTGGACAAGGGTGAAATCCAGGAAATCGGATCTCACGAAGAATTATTACGCAAAGATGGAATGTACCGAAAATTACACTCCATGCAATTCACAAAAAAATGACAAACGAATTAGGCCTTAAGATTGGTGGTGTTCCTGAACATTTTAATTTACCCTGGAGATTAGCCATTGAGGAAGGCAAATTCCAGGAAATCGGTTTAAATCTTCATTGGTCTGATATGACCGGCGGAACAGGACAAATGGTTCGCGGACTGGAAACCGGGTCGATTGATATTGCCGTGCTTCTGACCGAAGGAATTACCCGGTCGATCTTACAGGGCTTGGATGCAAAAATCCTGGAAGTATATGTCGTTTCTCCGCTAAGCTGGGGAATTCATGTACCGCCCAAGGGAGTTATCAAAAAACCGGAAGACATTGAAAACGAAACTTTTGCTATTTCACGTTACGGTTCGGGTTCTCATTTAATGGCTTACGTAATGGCCGACCAGCACAATTGGGACCTGGAGGCATTGAAATTCAATGTGATTGGTGACGTCTACGGCGGTTTGTGGGCATTGGAGCATAACGAAGCCCAGGCTTTTCTTTGGGAAAAGTACACCACCTTTCCATTTGTAGAACAGGGAAAATGCGATTATGTGGGCGATGTCGTAACGCCATGGCCTTGCTTTGTTGTTGCAGCACGAACAGAAATTGCAGAAAAACATCCGGAAATTCTAAAAAAGATGTGTGCCATTGTGAATCAAAAAGCACTGGAAGTCAAAGAAAACCCACATTCAACCGAGATCATTTCATGGCGCTATAACCTGCAATCCGACCAGGTGAAAAAGTGGTTGTCCGAAACGGACTGGAATTATACGGGAAAGGAATATCCGCTTGCTTTTGAGAAAACCACGCATTATCTGAAAAAGTTAAACCTGCTTTCGGAAGCTGAAGCAGAAGGCTGGAAAGAGAAGCTCTTCGTTTGAAGGTGACTTCGACTCCGCTCAGTCACCTTTGACTCCTCTGCGCCTATGATGTAGATTCTGTGTAAGCATTCAGTCACCTTTGAAGAAATCTACCCAGTTACTTTTCAATTATTACTTGGAATCTGCTTGATTCAATAAACTCCTCCTGCCAACTTCTTTGGAATAAGACAGGTGGCTGAGCGTAGTCGAAGTCACCATCCGCTTGATTGACGTTTTGCTCTTTTTTGGCGTTTGGCATTTCGTTTGATGCTTTTCCTGGCTTCCTTGGATTGCTTGGCCCAAAATGCTTTTTTGGATTTTTTCATCTCCTTCTTTGCAATTTTGGCATCTTTCTTTCTGCGTTTTGCTATGGTTTTTTCAGCTTTTTCCACAGATCCGTCCTGACTATAGGATGAAGTGACCGATCCTGCACCAAAAATAAACAACCCACACAATACAACCCCTTGTAAAAACGTTCTTAACTTCATAATTTTGTCATTCCAATTAAGGTAAAGTGAAAATACGAATCTTTTTATTGATTTTGATCTTAGCAGGTGTTTCTTGTAAAAAAAACAGGACACATCCGGTTCCTAGTACTGCATTTGATTTTCAGATAGATCTTACTTTGCCTTCTTACCAGGAACTAAACAGCGTTGGAGGCTGGACTTACGTAGCTGGCGGAATCAAGGGAATTATTGTTTACAGACAGTCTCTCGATGTTTTTGTTGCATGGGAACGTATGTCTCCGGAAGATCCCGATAATACGTGTGCTACCGGTCTGACGGCCGACTCAACCAATTTCCTGCAATTAAACGATGCTTGTTCCGGGGCGGTATTCTCCATGTATGACGGATCTCCTATTTCCGGCTCAAGTTGGGGGTTACGCAAGTACCAGGCCATCTGGAACGGAAGTAACCTCTTACGAATTTATAACTGACCCAATAAAAAATCAACTATCTGACATACAAATAGTTACACTCAAATCTGTTCACAACTTTATAAACAAGTAAATTTATGAATTTGCATATTTAGAGGAAGAATGCCCCAGCTAAAAACATGGTGAAGGAAATTACTTGTTTCCTTCCGTTTTCCAGATCTCCACATAGGAATTCGAATTTCTCGGATTGATTCGATGCAAGAATTTATCAACGAATCCGGGCTCAATCTGGGCTTCCAGGTGCATTTTAGGGTAAATGACCTTAAAAGTATCAATGCGTTGTTCCAAATCCTTTTGACCAAAGAAGAAAATATAATCCTGCGGTTGAATCGTATAAAAGCTCGCCGGATTAATCGTATCCAAGTTCCAGCGTTCCGTGATCTTATATTCCCATTTTCCGGAGTAGAAATAAGGCATCATTTCCGGGTTGGTTTCACCGGTAGCTTCAATCAAAATGTTTTCATTTCCCTGAACCTTTCCGTATAGCTCATACATGGTATTCACCCGGGATTTTTTGGAAGGCATCACCGTTACGATGCAAAAAAGCGGAATATTCAGAATCCAAAATCCAATCCAGGAAACTTTCCAGAAGCCGTTCCAAAATTTTCGGACCCTCAATTGCTCAATCCCCAGGAATACAAGTATGACCACCAATGGAAAAATAGTCAGAATGAAACGTTCCTGTCTATTGGGGAAAATGGTATGGAATAGCAGAAAAACGAAAGTCGGGATAAATAAGATCAGGTATTTCTTAGCCGACTTAAAATAAGCGATCAAAGCTAATATTCCCAATGGAAAGAGTAAAAATCCAAAAAGCACATAAAAATACATGAAGTAATTCGCATTTTTCATGTAGCGTGTCCCTTCATTCATATTGTAGACCACATACCCTTTAAATTCGGCAAAAGGATAGCCCCAGATAAAGTAATCTACCAATCCTTGTGTCAATAGGAACATCACTAAAGATCCGGCAGACATTAGGAACAATTTCCTCCATTCGAGCTTCACGAGGTAATAAATCCCCAAACCAACTGCATAAATGGCAATCTGGTAACGGAATGAAATGGCAACGCCTATCAGTAAACCGGCATAGAACAAGGCCCATTTGCGATTTTCCTGCAAGGTTAGCCACACCGCCCACATCAGAAATGGAATACTCACCACTTCTACGAGGTTTCTTACAGATAAGAAAGGCATTACCCACAAAAGGGCCAGCATCCACCCTACATAAGCTGCTGTTTTTTTATTGGAAAGTTTTTCCGTGATTAAAAACCCGAATCGAATAACAAGCAGGGAAAACAACGCATGGATGATCCGATTGATTAACATCAGTATTTTCGGATCTGAAATACCGAAGAATTTCATTACTACAAAATACAAGTAGTTTAATCCGACATAGGTAAAGCTATGTCCTTCAGGAGCAGATCCGGCGGGTTTATTCCATGGAAGCCAATGATTGTAATCAAATCCGTCTGCCCAGGAACCTGCGGCTTCGATCACTAAAAAATGATCATCGTGCATACTGTAGCCTTCCGCAAAAACTGCCGCAATTAAACGAACGATCAATCCAACAAACAAAATGGTTTTCAATGATGACCAGTTGATGGTCTTAATTTTTTCAGAAAGCTGCATGAAACAAAATTAGTGAATCCGGGAAATTATGCAATTAAGTTAGCATTACTTCTTCGCACAGCCGGAATATGAAATAAAAAAAAGAACCTTCCGCCGCAACGAAAGGTTCTTTCTCCAATAGATTCTATTATTTCTTAGTATCTGTAAGCATCCGATTTGTAAGGACCATCAACAGTTACGTTGATATAAGCTGCCTGATCTTCTGTCAAAACATCCAATTCAACACCAATTTTAGCCAAATGCAAACGTGCTACTTTCTCATCCAAATGTTTTGGTAAAACGTATACATCGTTCTCATAGTT
>CAMLDR010000015.1 GCA_946478775.1 uncultured Flavobacteriales bacterium | reverse complement strand
ATGTAATCCGCAATATTGCAAAACTGCGTGCTATTGAAGTTGCCATGAGACCTGTTCCTCAAATGGTCAAAGAAATCCGTGCCACCGCATTCAATGAGATCTTCAAAAATGAGCTGGACCAGTTGGATCCGTCTTCGAAAGAGATCCTGGAAAAAGTGGTTGGATACATGGAGAAAAAATACATGAGTATGCCAATGATTATGGCGAAAGAAATCATGTTTAAATCGTAATTTTACTTCATGAGAAAAATTCGTATCGGTTCGCGCGGAAGTGATTTGGCACTTTGGCAGGCGAATCATGTCAAAACCCAGCTCGAAGCTCTTGGAGCGGAAGTAAGCATTACCATTATTAAAACCCAGGGAGATGAAATTCAGCATTTGAGTTTTGATAAATTGGAAGGTAAAGGCTTTTTCACCAAGGAAATCGAACAGGCTTTGCTTCAGAATTCGATCGATTTGGCAGTACATTCTCATAAAGATTTAGAAACAAATCCTCCCGAAGGATTAATCATAGCAGCAGTTTCAGAAAGAGAGAACCCGGCAGATGTATTATTGATCCACCCGAAAGCATTTGTAGCAGGTGCATTTTGGAGTTTGAAAGAAGACGCGGTTGTCGGAACTTCTTCTGCCCGAAGAAAATCCCAATTGGTTCGATATCGTTCAGATGTTCAGATCAAGGACCTGCGCGGAAATGTTCCCACACGGCTTCAAAAACTCGTGGATGGTGAATACGATGCGATTTTATTGGCAAAAGCAGGGTTGGACCGGTTGAAATTGGATTTGAAAGGAATGCATGAAGTTGTTCTGGACCCGGAACAATTTATTCCTGCTCCGGCACAGGGAGTTTTGGCCCTGCAGATCAGAGAAAACGATCACGAATTGAATCATTTCATGCAAGCCCTGAATCACGAAGACATTCAATCCCAAATTGCTTTGGAAAGAACCGTTTTGAACCGTTTGCAGGGGGGATGCCAGCTTCCGCTTGGGGCATACTGCCCGGAGGAAGGACGATTATTGGTTTCTTTCGCACATGAATGGGAGCAGGGAGCTGATTGGTTTGAATTTGAAGGTCCGCACGACCTGGATATGGTGGATGTTGTTTTAGAAGCATTATTGGCTGAAGAAGAAGAAGAGGATGATCAAGAGTATATTTCTTAGTTCAGAAAGTGATTCATCCCTTCCGATCCGTGATTTTTGCCAGGAGCATCACATTGGCTTAGTCCGAAAATCATTGATTTCTTTTCAAAAGATTGCTTTTCAGGTTCCTCCTGACTGGGATGTGGTTTTTTTTGCTTCCCCACGATCCTTTGATTTCTTCATTTCTGATGATTTTTCCCTGGGATCCCATCAACAGATCGCATGTATTGGTTTAGGAACCAGGAAGCATATTGAATCCAAAGGGTACCCCGTATCGTTTTTTGGCGAGAACGCCGGTGTTCCAGAGGAAATAGCCCACCAGTTTAAAGACTGGCTGGAGAATCGGGTGGCTCTCTTCCCCCAATCGGTTAAATCCAACAAATCTATTGAGTCAGTGCTTCCGCCAGCGCAAAAAATACCTCTGATAGTTTATAATACGATTGAAAACCCGGTTCAGCTTTCAGAACCTTTTTCCCTATACGTATTTACAAGTCCTTCCAACTACAGCAGCTTTCGTTCTCGAAACACGATTCCGCAAGATGCGAAAGTGATTGCCTGGGGCCATTCTACTGCTGAGATCTTAATGGACAATGATGAACCGGTTCATTTTATTCTGGAAACTTCAACTTATTCGGAGCTTTTGCCGATTCTGAAGAACTTGTGATTAGAAATTAGATTTTTTTAACTAAAAAGCGGAAATTTTAGTTATGTTTTAGAACAGACCGCTTCAAAAGTTGTTTAACTTTGGAGTAGGTTGTAATAGAACAACTGAGTGCCAAAATTGACAGATTTCAAATGTAATACTCACTAATTTCTATTCTATGGAAGCTAATAATGAAAATTATGAATTCCGAGTTTATCCTGATGCAAAATCGCCTAAACTATTCAAATCTCCTCTTCTGGAGGTATTAACTAAAACAAAACTTTGGATCATTGTTGTGTTGTATAGCGCTGTAGCCGCTGTTTGGCTTTCGATGTACATTTACTATTTCCATGGAACGGTGATTAACATGATCTTACTGTTCCTGTTGGGCTTTTTAGCATGGACATTCGGCGAGTACACCCTTCATCGTTTTGTGTATCATAAGCTGAAGGATGCGTCTTATGATACGGGAATGCAGTATCTATTCCACGGAATTCACCATCAGTATCCAAGTGACGATGACCGCATTATTTTACCCCCGGTTCCCGGATTGATAATAGCAAGCGTTTTTTTAGGGGTATTTTACCTCTTGATGGGAAGTGCGGCATTTACGTTCGGATCAGGATTTCTAATCGGTTACCTGGTGTATATCAGCATCCATTGGATGGTGCATAGTAAACCGGCTCCTGCACGATTTAACTTTTGGTGGAGGCATCACAACATTCACCATTACCAGCAGCATGACAGAGCTTTTGGGGTTTCTACACCCATTTGGGACATTGTTTTCAGAACAATGCCTGAGAAGGGGCGTAAGACGATTACAATTCTGAAGAAATAATTTGACCGGAAAGGTGGAGGTCTAGAGTCTTAATTTCCCGTTAAAGCTTGATTTAACCGGGCAAATAGACACATGTCTATCCGTCTTTTTATCTGGAAGTTGTATCTGCTTTGTTGTAAAATGAATAAAGGCTATTTCCGAATGAGAATCAGACTATGACGAATGGCGTCAAAATGATTGTAAATCAGAATGGTGCGCGGCTCTGCCGATGCGCCATTTTCTATTAAATACTGTGCTTGTCCGTTAAGTAAACGAACTGCTAAATAACTCGCAAATGCGCTAACAGTGCGGTATTCTCCAACCGATTTTTTGAAATAGACAGTCGGTTTGTTCCCAAACAATTGTTCTACTTTTTGATACCAGCTATCGGTTGAAACATCACCGTTTTTGCCAAGTAACAGGCAATCTACATCGGAAATTGACAGGTTTTGTTCTGCAAGAAAATCGGATACAAAATCAATGATCTCATTTTCTGAGAGGTGAGAAGACTGTTTGAAGCCGCTGAATTTAGCCAGGCTGTTTTCCGGGTTACTGCTAAGGAAAAACTGGGTAGATCCTTCCCCGCAGTATGAGCCGTTTGTTTTGGATTCGAGCAGGTTTTGATTGGATACCAATTCTTTTTTAAAGCGTTCCCCTAAACGGTCAATATTGTAATTGTAATCTGATATCTCTTCGACAGCCCCAAGCAGGATCCTTTTTTCTTCCGTTTTGTGCTCGTCAAAAAAAAGCGAAGCATCTAACAGTGCGGATTCAAAAGCCAGTGAACCGTTTACGTGGGTCATATTGTATCCCATGTTCTCGGAAAGTAATGCCACTTGTCCGGCTAGTGCATTTGGGGTGCTTTGTACAAAGTTTGTTGGTGTTAAAGTACCTTCGTTGTATTCCACAATTTGGTTCAGGAACTTAATGCAATCTTCCAATCCGCCATTGGCGGTTCCGAAAATAATTCCGTCGGGTTTTGGATTTCTTCCCAGCAGTGGTAAGGAAACACCGATTCCCATACGGACTGCTTTACCCATTCTTCTTAACTGAGCATTTGGAATGAGGTCCTGATAAGATGGCTCAATAGCTCTGTAGATAAATTGGTTCAATATCTGCCAATCTCCGTTCTCGAAAGACAAATCGTGCGTTTTTTGCGGAGAAATGGCATAGAGATCGGTTATATACATGCTGAGAATATTAAAGAAGTACAGTTTCCCCCGAAACCAAATGAATTGGAAAGTGCGTGTTTAATTTCAACTCCCGGGGTGTATTTCAACGTGGGATGGAATGGAAAATCCGAAATAGGTTCTTCAATGCGAAGGCTTGGATATACTTCCTGGTTTTGGATCGAAAGAATGCTGTAGATGGCTTCCAGAACTCCTGCTGCAGCCAAAGTATGTCCAACATAGGATTTGGTTGAATTGAAGGGCGGAACTGTTTGAAACAGCTTGGAGAAAGCAAAGGACTCGGTCAAATCATTGTTTGGTGTTCCGGTACCGTGCGCATTGATGTATTGAATATCTGCCGGTTTCAAATTGGCGCGCTTCAATGCTAATTCCATCGCCATTCTCGGGCCTCTTGCATCATCAGATGTTGCAGAAGGATGAAAAGCATCGTTGCAAATTCCAAATCCGGAAAATGCGGCCTGGATCTTCTTGGAAGGAGGTACATCTGCTTTTCTTTCCAGAACTACATATGCTGCGGCTTCTCCGAGACTTAGTCCTTCTCTGTTCGTGTCGAAAGGTTTACATGGCTGCTCACTCAGAATTCGAAGCGAATTAAAGCCGTTTACGGTGAATTTTGCCAAACAATCGCTGCCACCGGCAATCACGCGATCTACTTTTCCGGTTTCCAGAAGGCGTGCCCCAAGAGCAATCGCATTCGCAGAAGAGGAACAAGCAGTATTTACGACATCCGTAATTCCTTTCATTCCGTATAAACGAACAATTTGTAAGGCGTGATCCGAACCTTCGTAATGCTTTACATATTCAGAAGGTGAGCCAAGCATATTTGCATCGTGGTACAAATCATCTGTGTAACACATTCCGCCTACCGTACTTGAGCTGATAAAGGCTGTGCGGGTAGAGGCAATATCTTCCGGACTAAGTTGTGCATTAGCAACTGCTTCGCGAAAAGCTTTGACAGCAATGAGCGTTGTTCGTGTGAATCCCAGTCCTTTATCCAGTTCCAATTCTTCCAGGAGGGATTCGTCACTTTGGTCAATTTCACCAAAAACCAATGAATCTGAATAGTGTGACTTGAAATGTTTGGCTTTCCGTATTCCCGAAATTTCATGTTTCAGCGAGTGAAGATTTTCAGCAATTGTCAATCCAATTGAACTGATTGCACCCATTCCTGTTACAACAATTTCAGCCATAGATGTTATTTTGTTCTATTCGCAATAATATAATCTACGATTGTATTAATGTCAACCAAAATTTGTCTGCCCTCCGTAGGGTTTTTGATCTTTATGCCATACTCACGGTCCAACAAAACGATCAATTCTACAGAATCAATGGAATCTAAGCCTAATTCTTCCCCGAATAGCGGAACATCATTCTGAATATCTGCAGGAGTTAAATCCAACAAATTCAAATATTTAATCAAGTGTTCTTTGAACTCAACGATTAATTCTTCTCTGTTTGTAGTCATACTTTAAATATAATTTTGAATTCTCAACTTTATGAAGATCAAGAGTTGACAAATTACCGTGAACAAAAATAAGAAAGTTATAGTACCAATTAATTCACTCCAGGCACCATTTTTCAAGAAAAGCGTATAATATCCTTCCAAACACCACTTAAGCGGGGAGATATTCCCAATAGCCTGCATGTAATCCGGCATCACGAAATTAGGGACCCAGATTCCCCCGATCGCAGCAAAGATAATAATGGAAATTGCTCCGAAACCATTTGCCTGTTCCTGTGTTTTGGCATAAGTTCCCACCAAAACCGCATAGGAAATTGCTGAAATGGCAGAAAGCAGGGTAATGACCAGGAAGGGCATAAAAGCGTTGGGCATGGCAAGCTGGGGCAGACCGATGTGAGGGAAGATGAAAATTCCCATTAAAAAGAGCAAGAGCAATTGTGACAAAGCCACAAAGAGATAAACCAAAAATTTAGAGATCAAAGTCAATGCAAACCCCTGGGGAATAGTCTGAAGTCTTAAAAAGCTTCCGGATAAACGTTCCTTCACAATATTTCCGCCTAAGGAAATAACCATAAAGAACATAGCAAAGATAGACCAGGCCGGAACATTGTGCTGACTCGAATTGGGAATCATTTCCGCTTCTTCGTTCAAACTCGCATTCGCAATAATCAGTTTAGTTTCACGGTTTATAATTGCCTGACGAATATTTTGCGGAATGGAATCATACCCCATTTCCTGGAAAAGCTTAGAGACCATTTCTTCATTCTCTATTCCGTAAGTAATGGATTGAATGCCGTTGATGACAGAAATGCGAAAACTTTCCTGAACTACCGGATCAAAGTAAATGGAAATCTCCTGTTTCTTTGGGGTGATCTTTGGCGCTTTTTCAATAACTCCCATTTGTTCCAGCATCAATTTGGAAATATTATCCGCATTGCCTGCCAATCGTTCACTGAAATTGGCTGGAATGTAAATCCCAAGCATGGCATCCTCATCGATGGTTGTTCGTTTAACAGCGGCTTCTGAAAGACGGTTATTTTTCTTGATCTCAAAACTTCCGGAATTATTCAATGCTTTTATCAGAGAATCTCCCAGGGCTCCTTTGTCCTTATTGGAGATCAGCACGGTTAGTTTATTTTCATTCACGATCTGAAATGCACTGTTCTGTACAATGGTGATGATAAAAACCAATAGCAAGGGCATCAAATACATCAATAGCAAGCCTACTTTGTCATGAATAACAAGCAGCGTTTCTTTCCATATGGATGCTTTTAATTTTTTCATCAATCGCGTAATAGGGTTCCTGTTAACTTCAGTATTAAATGTTCCAGGTTGCCGACCTCGTGTTTTTCCAGCAAATTAGTCAATGTATCGCTGGCAATAATTTTTCCGTGATCTATTAAAATAATCTGGTTACAGAACTCTTCAGCCTCTTTTAAATGATGAGAGGTATAAATAATTGTTGTTCCCTGTTGGTTCAGTTCCTGGAGTAAAGACATAATGGCAATCTTACTTTGAACATCAACCCCAACTGTGGGCTCGTCCAGGAATAGAATAGAAGGGTTGTGAAGCAAGGAGACAATCAGGTTCAACCGGCGCTTCATTCCTCCTGAAAAAGTGGAAACTTTTTTGTTTTTCACATGGAAAAGCCCGACTTTTATTAGTAATTCATCAATTTTTTGTGTTAACTCCTCTTTGCTGATGTTGTAAAGATTTCCAAAATAGGATAAATTCTGTTTCGCAGTAAGTTCCTGGAATAAAGAAAGGTCCTGTGGAACGAAACCAAGCCAGTTTCTTACTTCCCGTGGTGTTTTTTCTCCATTCAGGTGATAAGTGACTGATCCCAGGGTTGGATCCAGGATGCTGCAAAGAATAGATATAAGGGTTGTTTTTCCTGCGCCATTCGGTCCGAAAATACCTACGATTTCCCCCTTTGCAACAGTAAAACTAATTCCGTCTAAACTTGGAACGGCACTTTTACCATAAGATTTATAAACCTTTGAAACATGCAAAAGAGTCTCTGGCATGTCATTTAGAATTTAATTTTCGCCAACTGCTGAAAGGCTTCTTTTTCTACGACGCTGATTTCGACCAGTAGATCGGCGCAAGCATCGAAATCCTTTTGCTCGGTAATTCTTCCTTTATAGATCCCGGACATCTGAAGGGCGCTGTCTCTCCATAAATCGCCGGCTTTAGTCATTGTTTCAGAGATCCTGGCCAGTTCTTCGTTTTGCATGATTACGGAAGCCTCTTCCAGGAATGCAGCGTACAAAAAACGAAATCCACCACCACCGGTACCGATTTCTTCCTGCATACGAACAATTTGCCCTAAGTGAAGACCCGCCTGGCGCGGACCCAATTTTTCTCTCCACCCACGAATTTTTCGGGAGGTATAGACAATTCCTTTGACACCGGCAATCGATCCCGGAATTTTCAGCATATCCCTGCAGTTGCGCTTAATTCCTTTTGCAATTGCGTATCTAACCTGTTCCTGAGTGATCTGACCAACCTCAACCGGATAATAAATATGTCCTTTTGGTGCTAATGCGCCTTTTGCGAAACGTACGCGCTCTAATTCTTCCGTGCTCAATGAAGTAGTTATTTCCATTACCGGGTCACTCACCAAATAGCGGTCACCTTCTTTTCCAAAGACGATCAGGTTATGGGCATTGAAGTGAAAACGGTATTCTTTCGGGAAATAAGGTAGATGGAAAACACCTACCTGACAGCCAACCTTGATGCCTTCAGCAATTTTTTGGTCCAGGAAACGTGTGGCTTCTTTCGGGTCGTTGAATTTTTTACGTTCTACTTTTACATCCAAAGCCTTGCAGGTACGTTTGAAAATGGCTCCCGGCATTGTTCTGAAAGAAATTGCAGGGCCATTGTTTACTTTCATAAACGGAATATGAATGTAAAATAAACCGGAGCCCATTCCGAAAGCAAGCGGCTCAGTGATAAAGTCCACCCCATGATGCTGTAATAAGCTCATGGTAACTCCATTTTCACAATGGGCAGTTTGATGATGAATAAATTCTGACACTAAGCTTTATAATTTTTGAGTTCGTTAATTGAAATTTCAAATGCATCTGCGTAACGTTTTAAAACGCTGTCGCTCAATTTTTTGAATGCATTTGGTTTCAAATGTCTTTTGATACGGAATTTCCAAATCCCGGTATATCCTGACAAAACGGTGAAATCCATTAACTTTTCTTCCATGAAGTAAAGAATGGGGCTTGCCTCACCTTTTTTTATTTGTTCCCGTGCGTGGGCTGTTCTTCGTTCGATTTCTTTCCAGGCTTCATCTAAAGCCACTTTTTTGGCTTCCCAACCGGTACTCAATTCCGTATCGTATTGTCCATCCTCGTTCTTTACATAGCAAACTTCCCTTGTAAAATTTTCAAGGGCACTTTTATCCTGAGGAACTTCGGATTTTTTCATTTAGCAAACAGTTAAGTAAGCAAATACATAAGAGAATCGGGAACTTTCCGGAACAGCAAGCAAAATGGTATCGCCTGCTTTCAGTTTTCCACTGTTGAATAATTCATCAACCATCAGATAGATTGAACCCGCACCCACATTTCCATGAGTAGCCAGGTTGGAGAACCAGCGTTCTTTTGGAATTTCCATCCCGTTTTCAGCCATTTCAGCGTATATCTTGTCTTCAAAGAAATAACTCGACATGTGCGGTAAAAACCAAGTCACATCGTCAGCGGTTAAGTTCTCTTCCAAAATTTTTGCTTTCAATCTCGTGAATCCTAGCTTCACGATGTGTTCGTCCAATAACTTCACATCCTGCTTGATACTCAAAATGGATTTTTCAATCATTTCCTGAGGATCAAAGTCCATGTAGCTTTTCAACGTCCCGTCTTTCATTTTTTCAGAAGCCATGTACATGCATGCCTCAATCTCATTGGCAAAAGAAATTCCTTCCATCCAATCGATACGCAATGAAAGGCCATCTTTACTCTTCTGATCTTCCAGCATGAAAACAGCCGCACCATCCGATAACATCCAACGCAGAAAATCCTTATCAAAAGATAAGTAGGGATTTTGCTCCAGTTCTGTGAGTTTTTGGATTTCCAATTCAAATTTGTCGGAGCTCAATACCCGCGAAAGTCTTTCAGAACCAGAAGAAATTGCTTTTTTGCTCATTCCGGATTTGATGGCCATATAAGCATATTTCATGGCATGCATTCCAGAACAGCAAACTCCTGATGGGGAAACAACTTCTATGTTTGAGGATTCCGGCAACCATCCGTGAACCATCACACCATGAGAAGGCATCATTTGGTCCGGAGAAGAAGTTCCGCAACTAAGCAAATCCACTTCTTTGATCTCCTGCGGATTTTTTTGAAATAAACTCCGGATGGCCAGGGAAACCATTTCCGAATTCGTGTGGGTTGCAGTCCCATCTTTACGAATCGCATAATAGCGGTTTTTGATTCCGTTATTACGTAAAACGATTCTTCTCGACTTAGAAGCACGGTCGTTAATTAATCCTAAATAATCTTCCATTTCATCATTTGAAACAGGATTATTGGGTAAAAAAGATGCCGTACGTGTTATATATACTTCCTTCAAGCTCATTCTTATCTCAATTGAGTGCCTCTGTAATATGCTAATTCGCGTTTAATATGCTGTCCTTTAAAGGGGCGTACAAAGATATGATATATCGTTAAAACAATTGGCGAAACTATAAATAAAGCGAAAATCAAATAATATTTAAAAAAGTTCACCCAAAATTTCCTGTTTCCACCCTTAGCGGTTTTTTTGGTGATCAAATTTGCCCAGATCATGAAAAGCATTTTTGCCCGTGATTCGATAAATAAGATGGAAACCGGAATCGTCACTCCACCTTTTGCAACCAATCCTTCCTGGAATTTTTCAGGCTGCCCGCTGTTTAATTTTTCTTTCAATAACTCTCCAAATTCACTCACCCCCTCAATATCTTGATCCGAAACACCGGGCTTCGGAAAAATTCCCCATTTTTTTGTTTTTTCACCGGTCAACATCCAATGCAAAATTGTAACTACACTAACTAAGTTACTTGTTTTATCAATTAGCGGCACATTTCCGATTAAATTTCCACCGGCAGATGCAATTTGTTTTTTCACCGCTTCCTGTGCATTGATCCACATATTTCTGCACCCGAGGACTGATACAATCCGTGTGCCATTCATGATCTTACGGAATGTTTCGTCCTGTAAAATAGCAGATGCCGGGAGGGAAGGTGACAGGAACCAAGGCTGATATCCGAAAATGATCAGGTCATACTGGGCTCTTTCAAATTGAAGCGGCTTAATTGGAATTGGTGTTTCAAGAACGGTCTCAGGCATCGCATCAAAGAAAGCAGCGCTTGTCCAGGGAAAAGGAAACGGTGCTGCCGGTTCCACTTTCACCCATTCTATCGTGCTGTCCACAAACGGCTTACAGAAATTTTGAAGAATTTCAGTAAGTTGTCCTGATTGAGAATAATGTATAACTAAGATGTTCTGTGCCATAGTTAATTGGGATCTTAGTAAAAGTGTTTAATCTTTTACCGATACAAATTTAACAAGGTTTTGTTTCTAAACTACTTTTTTGTTCTCTTTTGAAAGGACAATCCGTTGATTATAGCTGTGAATTCTTTAAAAGTTATGATTAATTTTGTACTCCATGGAAGCAAGTCTGGCATCAATCACAAGCATAAACGGTTGCGTAATTATCCCCACCTACAACAACGAACGTACATTGGCGCGTGTTATTCGCGAGGTGCTGAATTATGTTCCGTCCGGCTGCGTGATTATTGTAAATGACGGAGCTACGGATTCCACAGCCGAGATTTTAAAAACCTTTGAGAACGAAGTCACGATCCTGGTTAACGAAGTAAACAAAGGAAAAGGATATTCTTTGCGCAAGGCGTTTAAATTCGCTCATGAGAAAGGATACTCGAACGCTTTGACAATTGATTCTGACGGCCAGCATTATCCGAGTGATATTTCCCTGTTGGTTGAAAAAGCCATTCAGCATCCGGGTGCCGTGATTATGGGTTCCCGAAATATGAATCAGGAGGGTGTTCCGCAAAAGAGCTCTTTTGGAAATAAATTCTCGAATTTTTGGTTCAAGGTGGAAACGTGGATTACGCTGCCTGATACACAAACGGGTTTTCGCATTTATCCTTTACAACCACTGAAGAAAATCTGGTTAGTTACCAATAAATTCGAATTGGAGATCGAGGTAATTGTGAAGTTGGCGTGGCGTTTTGTGCCTTTTGTTGCGGTTCCGATCCAGGTAAAGTATGATCCGAATGAACGGGTTTCTCATTTCCGCCCGGGAAGGGATTTTACGCGCATCAGTATTTTAAATACATTCCTCGTACTGATTGCATTAATCTGGTACTACCCGCGAAAATTGTTTTCTGTTAAAACCTGGAACCTGATCAAGCATGAAGCAATCAAACCGGAAGAATCCAATTTCAAAAAGGCCATTTCCATCGGGTTTGGATTTTTTATGGGAATTGTACCGCTTTGGGGTTTTCAACTGCTGATTGGGATTCCCTTGTCTGTTTTGTTCCGGATGAATAAGGTCCTGTTTATTACCGCAGCCAATATTTCCATTCCACCCATGATCCCTCTAATCATTTACTGGAGCTTTCTTTGCGGGCAATTGGTCTTAACGGGAGAAACGAATACAGCCCAGCTTGCTGATATGAGTTTGGAATCGATAAAAACGAATGCGGTTCAATATGTTGTTGGAGCATGTGTTTTGGCCGCCCTGGCATTTGCCGCTTCTTTTTTAGTGAGTTTTACCCTATTGAAGATTTTCCGCAAGGAGCCGAAGACAAGTGTTTAAAGAAATAGATGAAATGTACGGACGCGATGCTTCGTGTCCCCACTTGATCAGAAATTTTATTGATAGATCCCAGAAAATTTCAAACAAACACCTTCTACTGTGCTTAACTGTCCTGAAACCTTCAGACTTTGGTCCCCGTCCCGGCTTTCCGGTGATTCCTGCTCAATAACCGTCATTTTGAAGCTTGCTTCAGGGGTGTTCACCGGATTCAAAACCGCCAAAAACTTGCTGGTTGCAAGCGTTTTTAACTGAATGGATTTGTTGAACTGCGTTGCAAGGATCTCTTTCACCATTTCCAGCTGCACAACGCCGGGTGTAACAGGGTTATTTGGGAAATGACCTTGGTAAATGGGGTGTTTCGGATCGATTGAAATACTCGCTTCAAGAACGTGGTCTTCAAACTTCAACGAATTGATCGTATAAAAAGTGTCTTTTAGAATCATCAGAATGTAGTGAATTTAGAATCAGTAATTGTTCCGTTAACCTCCATATTGGAAAAGGCATAAACCAGTTTATTATTCCCGTCGGTTAACATGGTCATTTCCCTGATGGTGGCTTCTTTCTTGCTGAAAACCAGGTTGATCTCAGAAACGTAACGTTTCATTTTGTCGCTTTTCGGGGTAAGAATCAGTTTGTAATTTGATTTGTTCTCGTAATAACTGATTTTGAATTCTTTCTCGTTCAGGAATTCGCCGGTCATCATCTGTACCATCAATCCCTGAATTTTTTTCACCACCATTTTAGAAGAAGCACTGCTCACTTCTTTTCCTTTTTCCTGCAGTCTAACTGTTTTTCCGTTGATCAGGATAATCTGACTTTCCGGTTTTGTTTTTTCCCAGCGAATTTTGTTTTCCTTCTTGTACCACATTTTCCCGGAACCTTTTTGAGCTGCAGTCAGCAGGGGAGAGGTAGCCGTTTCAGTAAAATCTGCCTGGATTGCTTTGGTTTCTTTGTGCTGTTTTTCCAAGGCAGTTTTGCATGCTTTGGGATCTGCAATTTTCGTGTAATCCTGCGCGGAAAGTGTTGCCGAAAACAGAAGGAAAAGAAGTAAATTACTTATTAATTTCATGAATGAATTTTTTCAGATTTTCCTCATTTGCAAAAATAATGCCTTTTGCTTTTGCCTGGTTAATGTACTCTTCCAGGATATCTGCTGTTTGTTCTAAATTATCATGCAATAAAACGATACTTCCCGGCCTGGTTCTCATTAAGCGCTTCATAAGCGACTCCCTGTTTTTGAAGGAATCATACGAACGTACGCTCCATGCCAGGATTTTGAGTTTCCTTCTTTTCAGGGCGCGGGCAATTTTGGGATTGGTATAACCGATTGGAGGTCTGAAAAGAGTGATTTTCTCTTTTACCAGAGGTTCCATGGTTTGAGAAAACTGATCGATTTCTTCTGCAATTTTTTTGCTGTGCAGCATGGCGAAGAAAAGCGAGTGGTTTTGTGTATGGTTACCAACAAGATGTCCTTCTGAAATAATACGTTGAAGGAGTTCAGGGTTTTTCAGCACCTTATTCCCTATCACAAAGAAAATTGCACGGATATTGTGTTTTTGAAGGGTGTCTAAAATGCGTGGTGTAACAATGGGGTCCGGGCCGTCATCAAAAGTAAGAACGACTTCCGGACCGGTATTTTTAAAGATGCCCGGATAGAAGTATTGAAAACGGAGAAAGACAATCCCGAAAACGAGGAAAACCACGAAATTGGAGATAATAAACCAAATCCAAAGCCATAAATAGGGACTGTTCCAGAAAATTAGAAGGACGATTAAGAGGGTACTTAACGCAACTGCAATATTGAGTTTATGCTTCCAGCCCATTTCTACAGATGAGCGTCAAGCCCAGTTTATTGGATTCTAAATTATTTACGATCAGGATGCGTTGATCAGCTGCATTTTTTAACAGCCAGTCGTTTGCCATATGAACGGCAAAAGAAGCCGCACTTTGATAAAAGCCGCTGTAATCCGGGAAAGAATGATGTTTTTTTGCATACTGTTTGAAAACAGAACCGGCTTCAAGAACCAGGTCGATATCCTGAAAGTTCAGGTTGTTTGCCTTTAGAAATTGTTCTATCTGTCTTTCTGCGTTTTCAACGGAGAAATAAACTTCGCAAGCCTTGATTCCGCAGATCGCATTTCCTTTCTCTCCGGACAATACCATGAAAGTAGCTCCGGAAGTAAATGGATGATCGGTTTCAATGATGGAACCGCGCAGTCTTTCCAGGAATGGAATGGCTTCGTCTGCTGCACCGACCAAAACCGAATTTTTTCCTTCATCTATGCACAAAAGTCCATCCTTCAAAGCAACTTCAAAGGAAAGTGCATTTTGTGTATGGGTCATGTTGTAGGCATGATTCTTCAAATCCAAAGAGATCTGACCGGAAATCGTGTTGTGTGTACTTTGAATAAAAGCAGTGGGAGAAAGAATATCACCGCTAACGGTGTTGATCGTCACCAGGAATTTTTCGGTATCTGTCAAACAACCCAAAGCCGTTCCAACTGAAATCGCGTCAAATTCGCGGGAAACTTTTTCCTGACAGGCTTTTGATGCCGTAATTCCCATACGCAAAATAGTACTCAATCTTCTGAGCGCCGCAACCGGAATGTAATCTTTATAATCCGGGGAAATCAATTCATTTTCGGCGGATAAAGGCTTCAGTTCATCCCAGATATTTTCTTTCTGAAAGGAATTCTGATGTGTAATGGATTCGATATGTTGAATGAAATACATTAAACCTTGCTTAAAATGATTGTTGAGTTGTTTCCTCCGAACCCAAATGAGTTGGATAGTATATGTTTAACGGGGTTTCCTTCGGAATAGTTTTTAACCGGAGTCAAACCTGTTTCTTCTATTGCTTGTCTGAAGTTGAGATTCGGAAGTAAAAGGCCTTTATTCAAAGCTAGAATCCCAAATACAGCTTCGATTCCTCCTGAAGCGGCCAAAGTATGACCTGTATAAGCTTTTGTAGAACTGAAAGGAGGAATGGAGGAACCAAAAACGGTTTTTATTCCATGGGATTCCGACAGGTCATTATTGGGTGTTGCTGTTCCGTGTGCGTTGATGTAATCAATATCACCCGGATCCAACCCAGCAATTGCCAAAGCGCCTTTCATGGAAAGTGTTGCTCCGAGCCCTTCCGGGGAAGAGGCTGTTTGATGATAAGCGTCTGAAGCATTACTCCATCCGGAAAGGATTGCCAATGGCTCTTTTCCCGATTTTTTGATGGTTTCTTCTGTTTCCAGGACCAAGAATCCCGCGCCTTCACCCAGGTTTAATCCTTTTCTTGTTTCATCAAAAGGCCTGCACCATTCGTCATCGAAGATCATTAAAGACCGGAATCCTGAAATGGTGAACTGTGAAAGCCCGTCTGTTCCGCCAACAACTACGCGGTCCAGTTGTCCGCTTAGGAGCATTCTTGCTCCAAGCATAATGGAATTGGCTGCAGAAGAACAAGCTGTTGAAATGGTGTTGACATATCCGTCGATTCCCAGTTCTTTGGCAATTTGTTCACTGGTGGTACCACTCGGGTGATTTCGGTAAATAGCCAGGTCGTCACTTTCTCCGTTCAAAAAGTCTTTGTAAGCTAATTCACTCACATCCATTCCGCCGACAGAGGTCCCTGAGATCAACCCGGTTCTGATTTCCGGGCTTAGAGTATGTCCGTGAAAGGCTTCTTTTGCAGCTATCATCCCGAGCAAAGCAGTTCTGGAAGCATCCTGCGTCAATTTAAACCGCTCAGTCAATTGTTCGTTTGTCCAGCTGATCTCACCTACTTTGAAACGTTCTGTATACGTTTTCTGACCTTGCTTTATCCCGGTTTTTTCAGAACGCAGGGCAAGCAAAGTTTCTTCTACGTTTTCACCGATAGAAGAAATAACGCCGTATCCAGTAACGTAAATGCGCATTTATTGATTTTTAGAAATGTAATCCGCTAATGTATTAATCGATTGAAAGATCTCTTTTCCTTCACTCGGATCTGAAATTTTAATTCCGTAGTTAGAATCCAGCAAAACGATGAATTCCAAAGCATCAATCGAATCCAACCCTAGTCCTTGATCTCCGAATAGAGGAGCATCATCCCGGATGTCTGCAGGTGTTAAATCTTCAAGGTTCAGTTGCTCAATAATCTGAGCCTTCAGGTTTTCTTTTAAGTCACTCATTTCTGTATTGTTTAATTAGAGTTGAAAGTTCATTTTCGATTGAATGTTCTCCTTTATCTGAATCAGTTAGCAAAAATAGGAAACATTCTTGTTCGCCATTCGTTTTTGCCTCCACCCAAGCGCATAAACAGCTATTATTTCCCTTATTTAACGCTATTTGTGACCATTCTGAAAAATGGGCCGGATTGAATGCTTCTTCCACGAAAAAGCAATTTTCACCGTACCATTTGTGGCGAATACATAGTTCTCCGGTTACAATGTTTGGCAAAGTATAGACAAAAAGGGAAGGGCTTGGTTTATTTAATTGGTCATAGCTTTCTATAAACAGGTTGTCTGTATGCTGACTTGCTGAACTATTGGCAAAGATCAGCTGCAGGTCATTTTCCGCATCCATGTCTTTTGGAAAAAACGGAAGGAGGATTTCTGTCCCGATGAATGCCATCTTAGAAAGCACATCCATTTTGTAAAACTTCGGATAATCTACTGCGAGTTGCTGATAAGCAGTCTTCAATGGATTTTCTTCACCCTCAGTATCGAAGAGCTTCTTCCCGTTCAGGAAAACTCCTTGCGGACAAACATAACTATGTGCTAAGATCTTCACGGTAGCTTTTGTAAGATTAAACTTGCATTTCCTCCTCCGAATCCGGAAGCTGTCTTCAGAATAGTTTTCAATTCCCGGGATTCCATGTGGTGAACGATATTCAAAGGAACGGTGGTTCCGGTCTCTTCAAAGCCGAGGCTGGGGAAAAGTACTCCTTCCTTCATAGAAACCATACTCATGATCGTTTCCAAAATACCTGCCGCGCCTAAAGTGTGGCCGAAATATCCTTTCATGCTGTTGAGCGGCACACGGTCCAGGTTTGTTCTTCCGAATGCAATGCTTTCCATTTCATCATTGAATACGGTAGCAGTTCCGTGAGCTGAAACAAAATCAATTGCAGATGCCGTTAAGCCGCTGCGTTTAAACGTTTTTTCAATGGAGCGGACCAAACCTTCTCCCGTTCGGGACGGGCCTGAAATGTGATTGGCATCATTGGAAGAAGAACCGCCTTTGTACAAAACGGCAAAATCAGTCGGTTTCTGTGAAGAGACCAAAACAATGCCGCATCCTTCTCCGAGCGTTGTTCCATTCCGTGATTTATCAAATGGTTTACAGGCTTCGCTGCTTAAGGCAAACAAACTCTGAAACCCGTATGAAACGAATTCGGAAACCACGTCAATTCCAATGACAATGATGTCTTCGTATTTCCCGGCGAGCAAATAATCTGCTGCGGTATTAATGGCGATCACTCCCGAAACACAGGCGTTTGAAATGATGAACAGGTCGGTGCCCGGGAAAAATTCGTGTATAATTGGCTGTGTACCTGCAAAAGTATCCCCGGGAAGTAAATCAATGTTTCCTTTGGTTGAACTGACAATAACAGCGGTTTTTTCAGACGATCCTGAAAATGTTGTTGCTGCTTTTTCAAGTGCTTCTCTTAAAAGTGCGTCGTAGCGATTGGAAGAAATTTCTATTCGTTTGGCTAAGGGAATGTCCGCATCCTGAAAACCAGCGTTTTCGATCAGTTTAATTCCTGAAACACCTCGCTGAAAAGCATCCAAATGCTGCTCAACCGTATTTCCGAGCGGAGTTACCAGAGAAAGCGTCTGTATGTAAACCCGTTTATCCATCTATCCAATTTTGAGCTTCTTCCCAAATGCGGTAGAATTCCGGTTTGATTAATTCCAGGGTTCGATCGGTGGTGAACATGAAAACCTGCATGGTCATTCCGGTTGCTGCAATTTGTTTGGTTGTGTTATTGATCACCTCGTAGCGAAACACAATTTTAGCGGATTCATGCTGTTCCAAAATGATATTGACCAATGCTGATTCTCCATAGAAAATGGAGGCCTTATGCGAAATTTCCGATTTAACAATGGGAATAAAGTAGCCCTGGGCGTGTACATCCAGGTATTCGATTCCGAAATCCCGGCCGAATTGCTCGCGCGCATCTTCAAAGAACTTCAGGTAATTTCCGTGCCATACAACACCCATCGCATCCGTTTCACTGAAACGGACCGGGATCAAAACGGATGATTTCAGGACCTTCATGCCAAAACAATTTTCATTTGGCAGGTCACCAAAATGTTTCCGTTTGATTTCGCTGTTCCTTCTACCAAATGGATCGTATCAAAAGTGCTCAATACCGCAACAGAGGTTTCGATGAGGTCATTTTCTTTTGCGGCTTGCTGCACATTTACCTGAGTAACTGCTCCGATAAACCCCAGTTTGGGCTCACCGCCTTCTACCAGGCTGTTTAAATAACCGAAACCGGCAGCACAGGTTTGAGCAATATTTTCGATCAATGCTGATTCGGATAAAACAGCGTTTTCCAGAAACAAATTATCAGACGCAATTTTAAACTCGGTTTTAAAACCTGTTTCATCTGCTGTTAAAAGACTATCAATCATCACAAATGGGTCCCTTTGTGGAATGATGGATGTAATATTTTCTTTGCTAATCAACATAATATTCAAAAAAGTTAAACCATTGGGTTGGGCTTGCTTTCACTTGTTCTTCCAGGTGTTTTGCATAAATTTCTGCTGTTTTCTCAGGGGATTCAAACGCTGTGAGCGGATCGGTGGCACTTAATTCGTAGTGCGTACTCCCTGATTTAACGGCATATACAAAGGTAAGCGGAACTTTGAATTTATGTGCCATAATAAATGGTCCGGCGGGGAATTCTGCAAAACCGTTCAAAAAAGGCAATCGAAAGTTCTTTTGACCGGGGGTCGTTCTGTCGGCATGCAAGGCAATTAATTCATTGCGTTTTAATGCCTGGTGGATCAATATGAGGTGCGAAAGATCATCTTTTATAGGAATGAGCTGGTACTGTGATTTTCCGGAAGAATCTTCAATAAAGGCCTTGATTTTTTGAACTTCGGCATCCAGCATCAAAATATTGATCTTCAGGGTGATTCGTTCTCCAAGAAGGTTTCCGGCATTTTCCCAATTTCCTAAATGGGCTGAGAAGAGAAATCCGCCTTTACCGGCTTCATTCATTTTGATCAAGGCTTCTTCGTTGTTAAATCGAAAAGTAAAGATTCTTTTTCTGGGTGTTTTTAAGGCTATCCGGTCGATGAGTGTTTGTCCGAACAAATACAAATTCCGGGCAGTAGATCGGATCGCTTTCCACTTGCTGTAATGGAATCCTTTTTGATAAAAGGAAACTAGAGCTCTCCGAGGTTTGCGGGAGAAAAGCAAAAAGTATCCGGAAACACCGATGCAAAAAAAGTAGGCAAATCGAACCCCTAAAAATCGAATAGAGTAAATAAAGAACTTATACCCCCAAAGCGAGCCTTTGGTTTTACCATCCCATTTTTGTTCCATCCACTTTTACCCGTTCAAACGTTGCTCAACTAAATCGTAGAAATCGTTAAAAGTCTCAATGGTTTTGAAATCTTCTGCCGTTGGCTTGATTCCTAAATTCTCCTCAATAACCACAACCAAATCCACGTAGTCCAGGCTATCCAGGTCTAATGTTTGCTGTAAATTATTATCGGGCTGTATCAAGGTTGCGTCAACTTCAAATTCCTCAGATAAAAATTGTTTGGTAGTAAGAATGATATCTTCTCTTTTCATGTCAGGGTATTCTTATTTTTTAAATTTTTTGATAATCAATGAAGAGTTTGTTCCTCCGAATCCGAATGAATTGGATAAGAAACAATCAATGTTTTGTTCTTTATAGTTTGGAATAATATTGATCTTTTCCGAATGTTCGTCCGGGTTTTCAAAATTAATATTTGGTGCAATAAAATCATTGTTCATCATTAGCAATGAATAAACGATTTCACTGGCACCGGCCATCCAACATTCGTGCCCGGTCATACTTTTGGTAGAACTCACGGGAACTTTGGATCCCAGTACGTTGAAAATTGCCTGTGCTTCTGTGGAATCCCCGATTGGAGTTGAAGTAGCATGCGCATTCACGTAATCAATATCGTTTGCTGTTAAATTCGCTTGTTTTAAAGCCATGCTCAATGATCTGAACTGGCCGTCGAAGTTCGGATTGGAAATGTGGTCTCCGTTGGAAGAAAAACCAAATCCTACGATTTCTCCGTAAATCGGTGCATTTCTTTTCAAAGCTGATTCCAATGATTCGATGATAACCGTTGCCGCACCACCAGAGGGAACCAAACCGTCGCGGTCTCTGTCGAACGGACGACTAGCCATAGCAGGAGCTGCATCTCTTACTGAAAATGCGCCCAAACCATCAAAGCTTGCCATTGCAAAAACATTGATCTCTTGTGCTCCTCCGCAAACTACGCGTTCCTGCAATCCTTGTTTGATCAGTAAATAACCCATTCCGATGGAATGCGATCCGGAAGAACAGGCCGCAGAAATCGTGAAATTCATCCCTTTCAATTTGTAAATCGTTGAAAGGTTCATGTTCACGGTAGAGTTCATATTCTGGAAGATGTCGCCACTTCCGATGAGTGTGGTATTCTTTTTTGCACGGACTTTATCTACGGTCTCAACCACCGCACCGGCAGTTGAATCATTCCCGAAAATAATTCCCGTTTCAGTTTTGTCCAGGAAATCTGCATCCAAACCGGAACCTTCCATTGCTTCTTTGGTGGACATAAAAGCATACCGGGCGGGTTGGTGCATTCCGATACGCTGACGGCGCGACAGGAAAGGGTTCAAATCCGGTTCGGCAACCATTCCGGTAAAACAAGACCGGTAACCAAAATCTTTACGCTGCTCATCGTAAATTACTCCACTGCGACCAGTGCGCAGGGATTCCAGAACCGTATCCAGGTTTTCACCCAAACACGAATAGGCACCAATTCCGGTAATTACTACACGATGTTCCATAGTTAAGCGTAAATTCCTCCGTTAATATTAATAACTTCTCCGGTTATGTAGGCTGCTTTTTCAGATGCCAAAAAACTTGCAAGGTACGCTACTTCTTCCACTTTTCCAAAGCGGTTGGCAGGAACCATTTTTTTTAATTCATTCATATCCAGGTCACTAGTCATGTCCGACTCAATAAAGCCCGGAGCGATAGCATTTACGGTAATATTTCGTTTGGCAATTTCCTGGGAAAGTGCTTTTGTTGCAGCGATCATTCCTCCTTTTGCAGCCGAATAGTTTGTTTGTCCGGGAACACCTTTCAATCCGCTTAAAGAAGCGATATTAATGATGCGTCCGCTTCGTTGTCGCAACATCCGTTGTATAATTGCTTGTGTGCAGTTATACATTCCTTTCAAAGAAGTGTTCAAAACAGCATCCCAATCTTCTTCAGTTACCCACGGGAAGAGGTTGTCTTTTGTGATCCCGGCATTATTTACCAGCACGTGGATAATTCCTTCCGGGTTAGCGGTATACCAATTTTCAACGGCAGCTTTTACAGCAGCACCGTCTTTTACATCAAAATGCATCAATTCGCCGGTTCCGCCAGCTTGTTGGATCAGACTTAAAGTTTCTTCAGCAGCAGCTTGATTGGAAGCGTAATTGATTAAGATGTGGAGGTTTAAGTCCTGGGATATTTGCAGTGCAATCGCACGTCCAATTCCTCTGGAAGCACCTGTGATCAGAGCACATTTCATAGGGCAAGAGTTGTTTTCTTAAGGGTGTTTGTTACGTTTCGAATAGCTTCAAATTGTGGAATGTCTTCATTAATAGTTGGAGATACTGCACGAATTTGGGTATAAATTTCTTTTGTTTTGGAAGAAAGTTTGTTTCTCTTGGTTTCATCCAGTAAATCGATTGCCTGGCAAACAGACATCATGTGGATAGCCATTACCTGGAAACCGTTTTCAATGACTTTCTTAGTAATCACAGCGCTGTTTGTTCCCATACTCACGATATCCTGATTGTCGTTATTGTTGGAAATGCTGTGGACGTACATGGAGTTCGAAAGCATTTGGTTCTCAGCAGTGGTGGAAGTTGCAGTAAACTGCATTCCCTGGATCCCGAAATTCAATCCCAATGTTTGGGTATTCAGGAACGGAGGGAAAATACCGTTGATCTTGCTGTTCAAAAGAAAGTTCAATTGTCTTTCCGCAAGCATCGTCAATTTGGTGATTACTAATTTGATCTTGTCCATTTCCAGTGAGATATAATCTCCGTGGAAGTTTCCTCCGTGAAATACGTTTTCACGTTCCAGGCTTACAACCGGGTTGTCATTGGTGGAATTGATCTCGTTTTCAACAATCGTTTTTGCAAAATCCAGGGTGTCTTTTACCGGACCAAGGATTTGCGGAATACAGCGAATGGAGTAGTATTCCTGGATTTTTTTCTTGAATTCAGTTGTTTCAGCCACTTTATCATCCGTGAAAAGCTCTTCCCGTTTTTTGATCAATGTGCTGTCTTTCAAAAAGTCGCGCATGGATTTTGCAATCGCCTGCTGACCTGCATGCAGCTTCACTTCATTCAGACCTACGGAGAAAGAGTCGTCATATGCTTCTACGATCTCATTGATCATGGTGGATGCTGCAATAGCCCAATCGAGTAAACGGTAAGAATAGATCAGATTCACAGAACCGATTCCCGACATACAGGAAGTTCCGTTCATCAATCCCAGTCCGTCGCGCAATTGCACTTTTAAAGGGGTGATGTTCTTTTCAGCTAAAACTTCAGCCGTTTTTCTGCGAACACCATCAATATATACATAACCTTCCCCGATCAGGTTTAAAGCCAAATGAGCCAATTGGACCAAATCACCGCTTGCTCCTACACCACCGTGTTCGAAGATCTCAGGAATAATGTCGTGATTCAGGAACTGAACTAATTTTTCGATCACTCCGTAACTGACCCCGGAATTCCCCTGCATGAAGTTCGTCAAACGCGAAAGCACAACCGCTCTTGCTGATTCGGCATCCAATACATTTCCGGTTCCGGAAGAGTGGCTTCTGATCAGGTTATATTGAAGCTGGTTGAGTTTGTCTTCATCGATCTTGAATTGTGCCATTGGCCCAAAACCGGTATTGATTCCATAGATGATCTTATCACTTGAAAATTCCTGAAGAAAGGAAAAGGATCTTTCCAGTTCCTTACGAACATCGTCGGAAATGATGTATTCCTTCTTGTCAAGACTAAAGGATTCTATTTGTTTTAAATCAAGCTTGTTGTTCATGTAATTTTATAAGTGGGGAGTGACTTATTTCGGTAATTTAACTTCAAGAATGGTGTGAAAGCGGTCCATGTGAAGACGGTGCTCCTCAACTGTTTCAAACCCTGCTTTTTCAATGATGTATTTCAGAGCAGAGGAAGAATACATTTTACTGTTTCCGTTTGCCAGAGCAGTAAAATAAAGAGAAGTAGCAATTAAGCTAAACTCTGCTGCCGGGAACCGCTGATCGTCAATAAATGTTTCCATGATGAAGATTGTAGCATCCGGTTTCATGTTCTTCTTGATCTTCAATAAAATTGCTTCGATTTCTTTTTCGCTGAAACAATCCAGAAACTGGCTCATCCAGTAAACGTCTGCTCCTGTCGGAATATCCGAATTCGGGTCAAGCATATCGCGTTCATTGAAATCTACTCGGTCCCGGATTTCGGGAATCGCCTGGATGTTTGCCTTAGCGACGTTCAACTGAACCGCCAGGTCAAAAATGCTCACGCGTACATTTGGATCATGTTGTGTACTTGCGATGGCCCATTTTCCGGTATTCCCGCCAATATCGTAAATGTGTTTCGGATTGTGACTGAAGATAATCTTCAATGCTTCTCCGAATGAGTTATCTGAATAATGGTGGTCAAATTCAAACCACGATTTTTTCAATTGTTCCGGTAAAATGGATAGTCCTTCGTAAATGGTTTTCCAGGGACCGATTTCTTTCAATCCTTCCGGTTTCCCATTCAAAATGGAATCTTTTAAGTGGAACAATCCTTTGTAACAAATGTCCTGGGTAAACATCATATTCACTTTGGTCATTTCGTCACGGGTTAAAAAGTACCCGATTTTGGAAAGCGTGTATTTGTCTTCGTTCAATTCCAGTATATCTGCAGCTTTAGCCATTTCAACCAAAACACGAACACCGTATTCACTGATGTTTTTGCGTTTTGCAATCTCTTCGATAGTTAAACCGTCTCTTTCTTCATACAATTCGTCCATGATTCCGAGACTCGACATGGTATAAACAGTTTGGAATACAAACGGGCTAAAGGCAATTTTTTGAGCCTCGTATAAAGAGTTTAATGCTTTCATGGGTTCAATCTGCTATCGAATTTGAGTTTGTTTACTGCTGTTCGACCGGTTAATTTAAAATGTGGCGCCAAAGTTAGGAAAAAAAAACAGTTTCTTACCTGTATGTTTATTCTTAGTAGTCAGCAAATTGCTAAAAATAGATAGTTCGAAGAATGGAAAGCGGGATTTCATTAATTTTGGAGCTGAAATGAACGAAGAATTTGATGTTACCATCATCGGATCGGGGGTCAGTGGTTTGCTTTCCGCAGCACTGTTATCCAGGTCAGGAATGAAAGTACTTGTCCTGGAAAAGCATTACCTGATCGGGGGCTATTTGCAGGGATTTGAGCGAAAGGATTTTGTTTTCGACACCGCAATACACTGGCTAAACCAGTATAATGAGGAGGGAACGGTAACGCGCGTTTTCAAAATGCTGGGTGAAGATTATCCGAAGCCTCAGCTCATGAAACGCATTCAACGCCATATTTCCACCAATCACGATTATTTATTGACAGATAACCCGGACGAATTGAGAGATCAATTGATTCTGGATTTTCCGCATGAAAAAGACGGAATAACGCGGTTTTTTAAAGTGGCCAGGCGCATCGCAAGGGTTTCTTTGCGGTTTCCCGAATTCTTTCAATCCGTTGAAACAAAATCTCCGCTGGAAATCCCGTTCTTTCGCATGAAACAGCTGGGGATTATTTATCCTTTGATCCCGTATGCGGTAGGTGGCGGAGACGTAAAAAAAGGATTGAGCAAGTTTTTTAAAGATCCGGACCTGCAGGAGCTTTTTTGCACAGAGCGCGACTTGTTATCGTGTATTTTCCCGATTGCCTGGGCTTACAACAGGGATTATCAAAATCCACCGATTGGTGGAAGCCAGGTAATTCCTGCATGGCTGGAAAACCAGGTAAAACCGGAGAATTGTGAAATCCGTTTAAGTTCGGAGGTGATCGGCTTTGAGTTTGAAAATGAGCAAATAACGGCCGTTCGTTACAAGAACCGCGCAAAGGAATATAGTGTAAAGACGAAATACGTGATTGCAGCATGCGATGTCGATTTTCTCTATAGAAAATTGGTCCCGCCGAATTTGGTTCCACCGAAATTTTTTGAAACACTCAACGAATCTGAAATGTACAGTTCGTCTGTAACAATCTCCGTGGCACTGGATTGTACGGCGGAAAGTTTAGGTTTCGGACATGAATTGACACTTGTCTGCGAAGAATCAAGTACGCGTGACGAACACAGTTCGGGAGATCCGCACAAATCGGCAATTTCTGTTCTGGCGCCTACCGTGAGAGATCATACACTGGCACCGGAAGGAAAAGGAACGGTTACATTATATGTTCCTGCATGGATGGATTACATGGACAATTGGAAGACCGAAACCAATGCCAAGGGCGATTTCGTTCGAACGGAAGCATACAAAAAGCTGAAGGAAGAGTTTGCCCAGGTTATTTTTGAACGGGTAGAAGCCAAAATGTGCCCGGATCTGCGGAAGCATATTTTATTTTATGAAGTAGCGACTCCGGTTACTTATTACCGTTATACCGGAAATAAGAACGGTTCCATGATGGGGACGAGGCCTGGTAAAAAGAATATGCAAAGTAAAATTGCCCATTACCGCACACCGGTGAAGAATCTGATTGTTGGAGGCCAGTGGGCTGAATTGGGCGGCGGTGTGCCGATTGCAGTTAAAACCGCTTTCAACGCATCCTTAATTATCCTGAAAAAATGGGATAAACCGAGATTCAAAAAATTGCTGAATGCATACAAAAAGGGCACAAAACTCACTACATGATATATTTTTGTAGCTTTGCCCGCTAGAATTTCTCCTTCTACCTGAAACTAACACAAATGATCGGTCAGATATGCGCGCGAATAGTTGAATTTTTTCTCAAGAAAAGACTTGTTTTTTGGGGAACTTTTACGCTTGTGGTCGCTTTTTTGCTTGTTGGTGTCTCCAAACTAAAGATCAACCAGGATCTGTATGCCATTTTCCCACAGGGAAAGGAATTCAAAAAATTCAATGACATCGTTCAAAAGAACAAACTCAATAAGCAGGTAGTTTTTTCTATAAAAGCGCAGGAAGACGAAGACGTTACACTGGAAAAACTGGAAACACTCAAAGCAGGGCTTGAAAAACAGTTTTCCAGCGAATTAAAAGATATTGAAGTTGTAAAAACGGTGGATGAAGGAGCTTTGGTTGCTTTTCTTCAAAAGAGCTCTGTTCGCAATCTGACTCCCGAAGATTACCGACAGATCAGGGGTAAACTTCAAACGGATTCGATCGCAAAAGGATTGAAGCGAACCTCGGAATTATTGACTGGCCCCAATGCTTTTTTTATCAGCAAGTTAGCTGCAAATGATCCCCTGGGATTGTTTTACGGACAGTTAAAGCAGTTGAATCCAACTGCAGATTCCGGTAATTATGTGGTGAAAGACGGGGTGGTTTATTCGCGTGATGAGCAGTATGCTTTTTTCTTTGGCACCATTGATCTCAACCAAAAGGACACCAAAAAGCTGGAAGCATTCGCAGATCGCCTGGAGAAATTCAAAAAGACAACAGCAAAGGAAAAAGGATTGGGTTTTGATTATTTCGGGACCTTCCAGATAGCAGTTGAGAACGCAAAACAGGTGAAGTCTGATGCCTTTTTAACTTCGATGATCAGTATTACTGCCATTTTGCTTTTACTGATTTTCTATTACAGAAGCGTTCTGGCTCCCCTTTATTTCTTGCTTCCGGGGTTTTTTGGGATTTTAAGCGGAGCAGGATTGGTTGGTTATTTGCACCCTGAGATTTCTGCTATTTCCCTGGCAACTTCCTCTGTTCTTCTGGGAATTGTATTGGATTATTCCTTCCATTTCTTCACCCATTTAAAACATTTGGGAAGTGTAGTGAAAACGGTGAAGGAAATAAGTTCACCTATGACTTTAGGTAGTTTTACAACCATTGCAGCTTTGGGAGCATTGCTGTTTACAAATTCGGTGGTTCTTCAGAATTTTGGACTGATCGCATTGTGTACTTTATCCGGTTCTGTGATTTTCACCCTGCTGTTTCTTCCTGCTATCATTGAACTATTGAATATCCGCATCAGAGACAATAAAAACTATAAAATTAATTTTAAACTAAGTAAGACGTTCGTTCGAATTTCGTTTTTACTGATCACTTTAGTCACTTTGGTTTTCCTGTACAAGTCTTCGAATGTGAATTTTGATTCGGATATGAATAACCTCTCTTTTCATACGCGGGAGTTGAAGGAAAAGGAGAAGTTTTACACAGGGATCAATCCGAACACCGATAAGAAACTATTTGTTTTTTCATCTGCTCCAACAATGGAGAGTGCCCGTTTACAGAATGATGCTGTTTATAACACCTTTGTATCTACGAAAGAACGATACGAAATTTCTGAATTCGTTTCGGTATCACCTTATCTTCCATCCAATCAAACAATCAGGGAATCTGAAAAACGCTGGTCTGATTTCTGGAAAGCGAACCCGGATGTGGAAGAGCAAATTACAAAACTGGCACCTCAATATGGATTGAATGCGGCTGGTTTCCAGCCATTCTTTGGTTCCATGGAATCGGTTGTTTTCGATAAGCAGGAAGGTCAGGAACTGGTAAAAGAGATTGGACTGAATAAATTCGTTTCGGAAGATCAGGGACGTCATACGTATGTAACTTCGATTACCGTTAAAAAGGATAAACAGGATCTGGTAAAAGCAGAATTGAAGGAAATCGAAGGAGTATTTGTACTGGATATTTCAGAAATGGCAAAATCCATGCTGAATGTGGTAAAACAGGACTTCGATTACCTGTTCCTTTTCTCGTCAATGCTCGTATTCTTTTCCCTATTAGTGATTTACGGAAGGATTGAGTTGACTTTATTTGCTTTCTTCCCGATGGTCCTCGGCTGGGTCTGGATCCTGGGAATCGCCAGTATCTTCGATATTCCGTTCAACTTTATCAATATCATTGTTGCAACCTTCATCTTTGGTTTGGGTGATGACTTCAGTATTTTCACTACCGACGGATTGATTCAGCAGGCAAGAACAGGTGTTAATTCATTGAAATCCACACAATCCGGAATCATCCTTTCCGGTATTGCAACGATTATAGGAACAGGGGTGCTTATTTTTGCACAGCATCCTGCCATTCATTCCATCGGAGCGATCAGTGTTATCGGGATCGGCTCCATTATGCTGATCACGTTATATGTGCAGCCGCGGGTTTACAATTTCTTTGTACTGAACAGAAAGAAGAAAGGGCGCGGACCAATTACGTTTTTCTATTTCATTTACAGTTTGCTGCTGTTTTTCTACTTCTTCGTTGGAAGTCTGATCCTGAATATCCTGCTCATATTCATCCTGATCCCAACTCCGATGAAACGGATCCACAAGCGGAACATTCTGAATTTCTGTATTTCGAAATTGGCTAAATCGACCTTATATGCCGGAGTTCACGTAAAGAAAAAAGTAATTGATCAGCATAAACTGGACTATAAGAATCCGAGTATTATCACTCCGAATCATACTTCTTTCCTGGATATCCTGGTGGTACTGATGCTTCATCCTAAAACCATCATTATGGTGAAAAAGTGGGTATACAATTCGCCTATTTTCGCACCTTTTATTCGTTTTGGAGGTTATTTGTTCGCGGAAGAAGGAGCGGAAGGAAGTTTGGATGAAATTAAAAACCGGTTGGACCAGGGATATTCCATTGTTATTTTCCCGGAAGGGACCCGAAGCAGCGACGGAGAGATCAAACGGTTCCACAAAGGAGCTTTCTATATTTCCAAAGAATTGAATGTCCCGATTCAGCCTTTATTGATACTGGGTAATCACGAAGTCAATCCGAAAAATGATTTGATCATTAACCAGGGGCAGATTTTGGTGAAACCACTGGATCGATTGTTTCCGCAGGCAGAAGAATCCTATAGCGATTTCTCGAAGCGTACGGTGAGAGTCATGCGTTCCGAAATGACTGAGTTCCGAAAAGAGTATGCAGGTACTTCGTTCTATACCCGAAAAGTCCTGGAAAATTATTTGCTCAAAGGTCCTGTTTTGGAGTGGTATGTCCGTGTGAAATGGATCATGGAGCGGAAGAACTTTGATTATTACAATAAACTGATCGGTTCCCGGAAACGGGTTGTTGACGTAGGTTGCGGTTATGGTTATCTTTCTGTGTTCCTGCATTATTTCGATACGTCGCGTGAAATTATCGGTATGGATTACGATGAGGACAAAGTGGCTGTTGCTGATAATTGTATTAAGAAATCCGCCGGTTTGAGTTTCCTGGCTGCAGATATCCGCGAATGGGATATGCCGGAATCGGATGTGTATTTCTTTAATGACGTCATTCACTATTTGCGGCCGGAGGAACAGTTGGATTTGCTGAAGAAAGTGAATACAAAATTGGGAGCAGATGGAATCATTGTCATCCGCGATGGAATTATCGAGTTTCAGGACAGACTGAAAAACACCCGGTTAACGGAGATTCTTTCCACAAAATGGTTTAAATTTAATAAGACAACCAATGATCTGTCATTCTTGTCTGCTAAAGAAATCGAACGTTTTGCAAGTGAGAACGGGTTTGGGTTCGAATTGATTGAACATTCATCGAAAACATCGAATGTACTGATGATCCTTAAAAGACTTTAAGTTGAACTCCGGACAAAAAATAGTAGTAATCGGAAGTGGTATCGGCGGCTTGGTAAGCGGCCTGGTATTAGCTAAACACGGCTATCGGGTGCAGGTTTTGGAAAAAAATCACCAGGTTGGCGGTTCACTGCAGGTTTTTAGCCGCGACAAGAAAATATTTGATACGGGTGTTCATTACGTTGGCGGTCTGGATAAGGGAGAGAATCTCTACCGGATTTTCAAGTATCTGGAGATATTCGATGACCTGGAAATAAAGCGCCTGGATGAAAACGCTTTCGATATCGTTCGTTTGGCAAATGGGATCACTGCAAGTCATGGAATGGGATATACCAATTTCAGCGACCAGCTAAAAGTCATTTTTCCGGAAAATAAAAAAGAGATTGATTTGATAGTGGATGCAATACGCTTGTATTGTACTTACTTCCCGCTTTACAACATCGAGTTGGAATCCGAGATCAATTACATAGAGCATACTGAAGTGCTGGAAGTGGGAGCCTGGGAGCACCTGGCTACTTTAACGGATAATGAAGATTTGATCAAAGTGATCCTTGGATCAGGCCCTTTGTATGCAGGATTGAAAGGAGTTACACCCTTTTATGTGGTTGCATTGATTCTGAACAGCTTCATCAAGGGAAGTTACCGTTTTGTGAACGGAGGCTCGCAGATAGCCAAGCTGCTGATGAGAAAAATCGGGGAGAACGGAGGAGAGGTTTTAAGAAGAAAAGAAGTAGTTCGTGCAAATTTCAATGAATCGGGAAATATTGAATCCGTTGTTTGTTCGGATGGATCTCAGTTTGAATGTGATTTTGTGATCTCGAATATGCATCCGAAGGAAACAATCAGCCTGATGGGAAGAAATCGTTTCAAAACGGCTTATGTGAATCGTGTAAGCGGACTTCCGAATACGATCGCATCATTCATGATTTATCTTTCCCTTCATGAAAACACACTACCGTATTTCAATTCGAATTATTACGATTATTATACAGATAGAATTTGGGACGAAGAATTTAGTTTTAACGATTCCTGGCCACAAATGACTTTCACTTCAGCACAAGTCTCGAAGAACACGAAGGAATATGCGGAATCTGTTTCAATCATGTGCTACCTGGATTTTAATGAATTTAAGACCTGGGAAGATTCCGTCAGGACCATTGTGAAAGAGGGAACACGTGAGGAAGCTTACGAAACATTCAAAAGAATGTGCGAAGAGCGCGTTTTAGATCGCATGGAAGAACGATTTCCGGGTATCAGATCGAAAGTAAAGCAGTGTTATTCTTCTACGCCGATTACTTACAGGGATTATGTTTCCACACCCGATGGATCCATGTATGGAATTCAGAAAGATTTCAAACACACACACCGAACACAGATCAATACCAAAACCCATATACCCAATTTGTTCCTTACCGGCCAAAACATCATTTTTCACGGAATTTTGGGGGCTACCATTGGTGCTTTGGTAACATCTTTTAATTTTGTAAATAATAAGCAAGTAATAGAAAAAATCAAAATGTATGACTAAAGAAGTTGATGTTGTTGTAATTGGTGCAGGTCCTGCGGGCTCTGTAGCAGCCTCTAAATTGATCAAAGAGGGTCTGAAAGTTTTGGTTTTGGAAAAAATGCAGTTCCCGAGATTTGTCATTGGTGAAAGCTTATTACCTCACAGTATGGACTATTTGGATGAATTGAACCTGCTTCCGGCTGTGGAGGCTTTGAAATTCCAGGTGAAGACAGGAGCTTGTTTTTACCACGATGGTGAGCGCTGCGATTTTTTGTTTGAGAATCAGTTTTCTGAAGGATGGTCCTATACTTTCCAGGTGAAGCGTGCTGATTTTGACCATGCATTGATTAAAGAAGCTGAAAAGCAAGGAGCAGAAGTAGAATTTCAGGCGGAAGTTACGGATGTAAAAACATCTGCGCAAAAGCAGGTCGTTACTTACCGAGATGCCAACGGGGATATTCATGAAGTTCATTGTCGTTTTGTAATGGATGCAAGTGGATACGGACGGGTACTCCCTCAAATGTTCAATTTGGAGGTTCCTGTTTCAACACCACCTCGCGGAGCGGTTTTCGCTCACCTGGACGATACCCGAAGAACACCGGAAGACGGAAGGAATATTTTTGTTCACGCATTTAACGATAATACAGCATGGATTTGGTCCATCCCTTTTTCAGATGGGACAGCTTCAGTCGGAATCGTTGGAAACAAAGAATTTGTTGAAGAATGTTACGCCGATGGTGGGAAACTGTTTAAACAAAAAGTAGCTGAATTCCCCGGACTGAACGGTCGTTACGATGGCGTAGAGTTTATGTTTGAGCCGCGTTTGATCGTAAATTATGCCGTTTCTGTGAAGCAGGTTTACGGTGAAGGATATGTTTTGTGCGGAAACAGTACGGAATTCCTTGATCCTATATTCAGTTCAGGAGTTACCCTGGCAATTTCTTCCGGATACAAAGCCGCTACCCTGGTTGCGAAGCAATTGAACGGCGAACAGGTTGATTGGGAAAAGGATTACAGCGTGGTTCTTAAAAAAGGAATCGACGTATTCAGAACCTACGTATTGGCTTGGTATGAAGGAACTTTAGGAGATATCTTCTTCAGCGAGAAAGTGGACGAAACGATCAGACAGCAAATTTGCTCCGTTTTGGCAGGTTATGTTTGGGATGAAACAAACCCGTTTGTGAAAAAGCACAGCACGCTTGTGAATGCGATTGCACACATCGTGAAGATGTAATCATATTCTTTGTAGGGACGCGATGCTTCGCGTCCCTACAATCTTTAAATCGCGTCCCTACAATCATTTAAATCGCGTCCCTGCAATCTTTAAATCGCGTTCCTACGATAATTAAACGCGTTCCTACAATAATTTAATCGTGTCCCTACGATCGTTAATCGCATCCCTACAATCATTTAATCGCGTTGCCTTTGCATTTATGGTAAACTGGGAATGGGTATCAACAGTAATTTATTTGAACACAATCTTCTCCGGTTTCCGCATATGATTTTTGAAAACCTGGCTTCTCAGATAATCTGTTTCCAGGAATACAAAATGCGGTACTACGCGCAGTTTTGCTTTGCATTCTTCAATGATCTGATGCATTACCGGGGAATGTTCAATCCGGTTTTCCAAAAGGATGGTGATGGTATCGTGGCCCAGGTAATCTTTTGCCACCTCAATTTTGTAGCAGCTCACTTCTGATCGGCTGTCGAAGATCTCATAGATCGATGGAGGAAAGATAGTTGTCCCCTTAAACTTGATCATTTGGTTCTTGCGGCCTAAAATGGGACCTACTCGCGGAGATGTTCTTCCACAGCTGCAGGCTTCTCTGTAAACACGCGCCACATCACCGGTTTTATAGCGAATCAAAGGAGTTCCTTCCGTTCCAAGTGTCGTGATGACGATCTCCCCTTTTTCACCATGAGAAACTTCATTCCCTTCGTCGTCCAATACTTCCAGGCAAATCAGGTCTTCATTCAGATGCCCGCCCTGGTGAGCAGCACATTCCGTAAAAGCAGCACCCATCTCGGTAGAAGCATATGTCGAGAATAATTCGATGTTCCAGTCTGCATGAATGCGTTTTGCAAGCACATTTTCTGATAGATCGTCTTCCCGTATAGGTTCACCGATACAAATCACCGAACGAACAGCTGTTTGATTCACATCAATCCCGTTTTGCTTCGCATAATCGATCAGGTTGACTAAAAAACTAGGTACTGCGATCAGGATAGTTGGTTTGTTCTCCAGGATTGAATTCCATTGCAGAGCAGGAACTCCGGGACCAATGCGGATCATTCCGGCATTTAATTCCTGAACACCTAAATAATAAGCCAATCCGGCCATGAATTGCTTGTCTATGGTAGTCATCAGCTGGAAGAGGTCTCCTGCTTTTGCTCCCGTCAGTTCAAAGGACTCTTTTTCATTCTTTGCCAAACGCTGCAGATCGTTCTTCGTAAGATAGATCGTTACCGGTTTACCCGAAGTGCCCGAAGTCGTTACGTATTCAGCAATTTGACCTGCAGGAACACATAAAAAATCCCGGTTGTTCTGAGACAAATCTTCTTTTGTGGTGAAAGGAAGTGCTTTGAAACTTTCCCAGCTCAGTTGTTCCAACGGATTTTTGGAGAAATGTCTTTGATAAAATGGAGCGTGTTTTACGGCATAGTGAATGGTTTCAACTACCTGCTCAAGTACTTTGCTATTTTCCATTTTTTCGACATTCTTTGATCAAATTTCGCAATTCTTCTTCAATTTGAGGAGATGCAACGGGTTTGGTAAGCGCGGTTTGGTAAGCATGAATCGCTTTTTTGTACTGTTTCTTTTTTTGGTAGTACTTTCCTAATTGCTCATGAGTAACGTACGATTCAGCGTTATTGGAAATAAATGCAGCCACTTCCTTTTCAGAAAGATTCAATGGTTTGTCGAACATCAGGTAAGCACTGATTTGCTGCTTAACGGTTTTGAAAGCTTTAAATTTTACATAAGCTCCTGAACTCAGGAAAGGATCTTGCGGAATGGAATCCACCAATTGGATCTTCTTGGTTTGGAATGTTTTTTTCAAATCATAGCCTAAGAAAGTTCCCAGTTGATAATCGGAACTTGAAATATAGTACATCCTGCTTTCCGGCTGCATCACCACACTGTGATGTGCCTGCAGTTGATTAATTGCCCGTGGATTTCCCATCCCAATGGTGTCTTGCAACTTCTTGCCTGAAGAACTATACTGATCTCTGAGAATACGCACAGCATCGCTTCTGTTCAGTTTATTCCCTCCGCCCAATAGCTGTTCCATGCGGTCGAAACGGTATTTCGAATCACTGTTGGCTATATTCTTTTCGTTGACTTTGTCTTTTTTGAAAACATCCGATTGATAGTGATTGGCGCAAACCAACACATCTGTTTTGCTTTCATAAACGCCCATTTTCTTGGGAGATTTTTCGATCAGAACGGCTTTACCATCTGCTGCTGAAGAAACCATCAATGTTTCGGAGACAAAAGTGTTTCGTTTTTTGGCAATGGCTACTGCTTCATCAATGTTTTTGGCATATTGCAGGATTTCGCGTGCAAGCAATGAAATCGGCATTTTTGAACTGGTCGGCAAATCCGATTTCGATGCGTTAATGGTAACAGTCAACCCTTTTTCGTTCATTCCGGAAGCCACACCCGTAAATCCGGCCCAGGAATAGGAGGTGAATTTGTAACCTTTACTCGGATTAACAAAAATGATCAGTTTGTTCTTCGCAAAGTCGTCGCCCACGTAAAAATCGAAGTTCCTTCCTACCAGTAATTGCTTATTCTCGCTTTTTTGGCCTTTAACCACGAAAGAAGTGCAGCCAACTACGCTGTAATCGTTTAAGGCATGCCCGATATCATGAGCGGCGTGGTAATTCAGAATGCGCGTATATTTTGATGCGATGTAATCATACCGATCGGAAAAAGCCAGGGAAATTCCGTAAATCTCCTGCTGATTCTCCAATGGAATATTCTCCGGCAGATCACTGTTGAAGAACCCGACCATCAGTTTAATAAGATGTCTCCAAAGCTTATTCGGTAGGAAATTATTGATTTGTCCAACGAAAATATCTTCCTGTTCCTGAACCAGTTCTTTGGCCAACTTTCCATAAATAACGCCTCTTTCATATGGCTCGCCCTCGAGGTACATTTCCCACACGCCGAATTTGTTTTTCTTCAGGTAGGAATTACCCAGGACGTAATGGTCCGGCCCCACTTTTTTTCGTTCGCCAACATGAATTGTCGGAACTTCCGGGGTGTCTATTTGTGCATTGAATAAAACGATTGTAAACAATACAAAGAGGAATGCAAACAGGAGTTCCGTAGGAATCCAGATAAGACGGAAAAGGTATTTTAAAAGGGTTTTGATCACACGCATTCAATAAGTGAGTACAAATATACGCTATTTTTGAGGGGAATCTCAGTGATCCCAACAGTGTTAGCGATGATAAGTATTATTAACAATCCAAATTCTACCGTGGCTTATTTCAGGCAAAACGACTACGATCAACTGATTTTAGGTGGAATGAATAAGCGTGCTTTAGAAAAGGCGGGGATCCAAAAATTGCTTCAGGAGCTCGGATACGCGTTCGAAATTAGCTACAAGGAAACCGGGCAACCTTATTTCAGGCAAAAACCGGAATTATTTTTATCTGTTTCACACGCAAAAGGCTGGTTTGCGATTATTTTAGGCTCCAAACCCGTAGGAATAGATATTCAGTCTTTTTCAGCAAGGTTGAAACAGGGTCAGGATTATTTTCGGAACGAACGGGAACTTCCGTTTTCTGAATCTGAGGAGGGGCTGCACTTAATCTGGGGAGCCAAAGAGGCTTTTTATAAGCTGAAGGAAGGACAAATCCCGGACCTGAAAGAGGAAGTGAGCCTGGTGAGTATTTTGGAGGACACCTTAGTTGTGGACTTTGAATCCGATAAATACCAATTAGGGTACAAAATTCTCGGGGATGCATTCCTGGTTTTTACATATTGAAAAACACTAATTTAGTTCCCAATAACTAAATGAAAACGATTATGAAAAAAGTGATGATAGCCATTGCCCTTGTGGGAGGATTAGTTTCCTGTTCCAAATCCTATACGTGTACCTGCGAGTATTATACGGACGACACCTTAATGAATACGGACAATACAAAAATTTCAGAAGGAAGCAAAGACGAGTCTGCTGCAAAATGTGACGAAATGGATAATCATTACACAACCGAGGTAGGCGGGACTACTGTGCACACGGAAACAAAATGCACTTTGCAGTAAAATAAATGATGGAAGAAAGGGCCCAAATAGATTTCTCTTTCTTAATTCATGAATAATGATAAATTTGTTGCGTTAATTAATACTACCTATGAAAAAATTATCTGTCGGAATACTGCTTGTTGTTGGTTTAGCTTCTTGTAAAAAGGAGTACGATTGTTCTTGTGAGTACTATATGAATGGTTCCTTGCAAACAACGAATGTTACCAAGTTTAATGAAACGAAGTCGAAAGCTAAGGCTAAATGTGAAGACTTGAATAGTGAAGGAAGTTTTGTTTTTGGAGGAAATGTCGTTCAGAATGAAACAAGATGCGAGTTGAAATAGATTTTTGAATACTTTTGGGAAAGCCATTTGTCTGCCGTGGCGGAGAATGGCTTTTTTTGTACCGTGTTATGAAGAGTTTGATTGTTTCTGTTTGCCTGTTATTTTCACTTGGTTCCCGGGCCCAGGTTTTTCATATTTCCGATACTTCCGCTTTGCTGGTGAAAACAACTAGTCAATCTCCGGCACATTGGTACATTGAGGTCTTTTCGGATTGTCCGGTCGATACCGTTCTCAGATGGAAAGCAACCCACTTTGATAATGTTCCTCCCGAATGGGAAATTTTAATGGATGATCAGACTGTTTCTCATTCAGATGTGAATGTGGGCGATAGTGCCGATTTCAATTTGCTTGCCAATCAGTCTTTTGCAACAAAACTAATCATCGGGGGTATGCTCAACGGGACACCGGGACACGGAATTTGTTATTTTGATGTGTATGATCCTGCAGCTCCTTCCATTATCCAAACGATCAGTTACGAGTTTATTATAACACCTTCAACAAATGGAATTGCCGATTTGGATGGTTCTTTCCTTGAATGGAAGGGAGGAGTTTTAAAAGTCAAGGGTGAAAAAGAAGCAACATTTGAGGTGTTTGATCTTTCCGGAAAATCAGTGAAAAATGAACTAACAAATCAGTTTTTGGTTTCGGATTTGCCAAAAGATACCTGTTTTGTTATTCGAGTAATACTTGATGAAAAGCGAGCTATTATAAAGATTTATAACTAATTGAATTTTTTCAATCTTCAATTTCAAGTATTTTATCAGCCAAAACAGAACTAAGTTTGTAGTAGCTTTCTACGGTCCAGCCACCCACATGTGGAGTCAGTAATATTTTGTCTGATTCGAGTAAAAATTTCAAAGCTTCATCATCCGAATTATCGAAGAACTCTTCGAAGGATTTTTTCTCAAATTCATTGACGTCCAATCCAGCTGAAATCGTTGTTCCTTTTAGAATAGATTCAATTAATGATTTAGTTTCAACTATTTTTCCTCTCGATAAATTCAGCAAATAAATCGGCTTTCCCAATGCGTCAAAAAATTCTTGATTGGCGAAATGAATCGTTTCTTCATTCTGAGGGATATGAAAAGAGATCACATCGGATTTTCGGAGAAGTGCTTCCAGGGTCGCTTCGATTACAAAATCATCTCCAAAACCGGTTTTGTATTTATCGTAGGCAAGCAGCGTGATATCAAATCCGCGCAGTTTTTTGGCAAATGCTTTTCCGTTATTTCCGAATCCGATGATCCCGACCGTTTTTCCGTCCAGTTCAACTCCTCTGTTTCCCTCGCGGTCCCAGGTTCCGTTTTTCACGTCCCGATTTGCTGTGTGGATCTTATTCATCATAGAAAGGAGCATTCCCAAAGCATGTTCACCAACTGCATTTCGATTGCCTTCCGGAGCATTGTGAAGCTGAATTCCGCGTTTGGAACAGTAGGCTTCGTCTATGTTTTCCATTCCTGCGCCTGAACGCGCTATAAATTGAAGATTCGGGATGAATTGCAAAAAGGATTCATCCAGTGTAAAGCGTGAACGGATCACTAAACCAAATGCATCCTGGAGTTGTGTTTCACATTGTTCCCTGGTCCAGTCGTGTGCTTCAATGCATTCGTATTCACCGCTTTGAGTAAGTCGTTCGGAGAGAATAGGATGAACGGTATCGAGAAAGAATACTTTTTTCATGAAATGAATTTGAGTACTCCGAAGTTACCTTTTATTCTTTTTCTTCAGACTTCTTCATCGCAAACTGTATAATAAACTTTACAATTTGTTCTACCATGGAAAAGGTTGTACGATTTCCTTCTCCGATATAATCCTGGAGTAAATTGATTGGACGCAGGTTTTCACCTGTTTTCTGGAGGTTTAATTTTATTTTTTGGGCATGAATTTCACGCTCCAGTTTCAGGATTTTCAGATCCAGCTCAATTTCTTCAAAAGAAGAATATATTTTCGGCTTTTTTTCCATCAATTATCGAAGAATAGTTTAGAAAATCCCTGCAAAAAACGTTTCTCAACGAATTTAATGCGGAGAAAGGAAAGTAAAACAATGACAACGAAATAAAAACCGCCAACGATTAAAAAACCCAAAGCGATGCTGTCAATTGCGTTTCCAATAGCCAAAGCTGCTGCAATGGACCCAAAAAGTAGAGCAATCATCAGGAAGAAACCAAGCAGTAGAAATCGAACAATCATTTTGGTGGATTTCATAACCATTTGAAATCCCCACAATTTGTAATATTGCACCGTACTTTCTACGTAAGCCTTAGTTTCCTCCTGAATTTGCTGAGTACTCTCTTTTAATTCTTCAAATGCCATCTTACTTAGCTCTTAGCTGCCGCTAGTTTTTTAGATGCTCCTTTTTTCAACAGTTCTAATTTGTCTTCTAAAAGTGAGATCAATTCGTCTTTTTCATGAATTCCACTTGAAATGGCGTTATCCAAAAAGTCGCCGATGTCTTCTCCTGCATTTTCTGCTTTGCGATGTAACAATTGTGCTAACTCATGGTATTTGTCCATCAAATTATCTTTCCCTTTCCCCAAATTGTCTTTCAACTTTTGACGAGTTGCAGATCCTTTATCCGGGGCTAACAAAATCCCAACTCCTGCTCCAATTACTGCACCTGCTAAAAGTGCGATCATAATATTTCCTGTGCTACTTGACATGATATTTTGTTTTATGTGTTCCTAATAAATGTAGCCAAAAAATTGAGTTGGCGGAAAAGTGTGGGGAATTTTTAACTTTAATTCTGATAAAATGCAAAATGCAAAATGCAAAATGCAAAATGCAAAATGCAAAAT
>CAMLDR010000014.1 GCA_946478775.1 uncultured Flavobacteriales bacterium | reverse complement strand
CTGATGGTCTTTCTGGCTTTCCAATTCGTAAAGAACAGCCCGCCTGGTGTTTGAGCATTTTCCCGTCCCATATTCGTAGGGCCGGTATGCACCAGCACTCCTTCCTCATACACCGCAAAAGCCTGAGCCGGATAAGAAAAAAACACAATCTTATGGACCTCTTTCAAAGAAGGAACTTCCAAAGGAAATGGAAAGTAAGAAACCATATCACCGCTCAGATCCACGGGTAGGATAATCGTGTCCATTTTTGAAAAATTGGCACTATCTGCCCTGTTTACAGCGAAAACAAGTGCCCGTTGGGAAGGAGATATGGTAGAATCTTTCAACCACCATGCTGCATTCACAATCTTGTAAGCCAGTGTTTTAGGTTCGCGCCATTTCGGTAAATTGCTTTGGGATGATTTTGGGCTTTCTCCTTGCTGCTGACAGGAATGAATAAAAGCTGTAAGGATGATAAATAGTAAGACTGATTGCTTCATAGGTAATCTTTCTTTAAAAGTTAACCAATTACCGGAAGAAACAGAAATAGAAAGGGTTTATTAACAAAAGAGCCGGAAGATTGGCTGCGGCAGATAAGCAGTCCCTACTTTTTCAATTATCAATTTTACATTTTCAATTAGTTAATAATCTCTGCATTCGGGTCTGCGTTTATCTTTGCAATCCGATCGCGCCATTGCTGCAGTTCTTCGGGAGTTAAGCGCACCCAATCGGTCAGTTCTCCTACAATTCTCAATGGTTCCTTACTGCGGTAAGAACGCGTAGGATTTCCCGGGAATTTCTTGTCGGTTACATTGGGATCGTTTTCAAATTCGCCGGTTGGTTCCACAATATAGACTCGCCCTGTTCCTTCACCTGCTGCGATTTCGGCTGCAAGTCCTGCCCCATTCGGCAAAGCAGTGAAATAGATGTGGTTCATAATGATCTCGGGCTTGTAATTCGAGTTGAAACCGGCTGTGAGTAAATCACCGACCTGCAAATCGGCTTTCGTTCCGTGGTAGAATGGGCCGTTGTCGAGAACTTCTTCCTGAATAGAAATTTTGCTTTCGGATTTCATATTTCGTGTTGAGAATGATGATTAACAGGCTGTAAAATTAGGTTTTAGCCGCAATTTTTCAGCTATTGTATTTCTCAATTCTTTTCCCGATCTTGCTACAAAGTTTAGGACTTTACTCCTGGAAAATCACCTCTATCCGGTTCATCAGATTATCTCACTCAAAAATTGGTGAGGCTTTCAGTTCTTGGTGCTTCCTTTGTAGATCCTTCCGGTGTTTTCTCTGATTCTATTAATTGGATCATTTTCTTCAATTCCTCTGGATTGACCACATAATCGCTGAAATAAATGTGATTTCCTTTGAAGCGGTGAACCGTTGTATTTCCACCCAATCCGAAACCCTTTTTAATCAGAATATACTGGTTAATTCCCATTCTTTCGGACCAGTTCGTAATGGATTTAACGTCTTCTACTTTCAAACCACGTCCTTTACTAAAAGGCTTCGAATAGTCATTCAATTCGCCATTTTCATAGGTGAATCCAATTTCGAGTTTCCGGATTGAAATATAAAAAACCAAATGAATAAAGGAAACCGTAGCCATTAGACCTAAAATAGATCCCCAAAAAATGGGTGCAAAAGACAGGTCATTCATTACCAGGATCAAAACGGTTAAAGCCCCAAATCCAAGAACTGAGAGCAGCAGGAAAAGGATTCTTTTCCGATACCTTTTTTTATCGATAGCAATTTTCATAGTTATTTCGATTAGTGTTAAACGGTTTTACATTCCGGGCCAATATAGGAAATTAAATTTATGTCCGTCCGGATCTGAAAATGCGAAAGTATATCCTTGCTGGAACTTTTGTGGCTCAGAGAAAATTTCTCCACCAGCCTGTTTCACTTTTTCAGCCCATTGGTCCACTTCTGCTTCGCTGTCGGCAGATAAGGAAAAGATCAGTTCATTGGAAGATTTCGGAATGGAAAGTCCGCCGTTCATGGGATGCGATAAGCGTTTTTCCGTAAAAAAATTGATAATAAAATGACTGGTTTCACCGAAAACAAAACTCACGAATTCCCCGTCTTCCCTGTTGTCATTGCGTTTAAATCCAAGCGCCGAATAAAATTCTGCCGTTCTTTGTAAATCAGCGGAAACATAATTCCCCCAAATCAATCTTACTTTCATCTGCTTTATTTTAGCGGATTAAGATAGTGATTGAATTGCAATCTTATTTTGAAAAGATGTAAAATGTTCGATCACTTCCAAAAATCCTTCATTTTCACTTTCTCGCTGCTGCGGAGCAATTTAGTCACAAAGAAGAATTGGTACAATTCCCAGAACCAAACACGCCGCCCGATATTCGTGTACCAGCGCATGGCACTTCTTAATCGCGCTTCTTTGTGAAAGAACAGGCGCTTCAATGCTTTTGGACGCAGCTGTACGGTTATTTCTATCAGTTTGACATACAAAATCACCTTCCAAGGTTTCAGGTACTGTGTTTTGATCACCTGGTGTTTGTAATCCCATTTGCGCTGATCGGTCAGTATGATCTCTTTTTCCTTTACGTCTTCAAAATAAGGCGTCCATTTATGCGGCGTTACGTAGAGCAATTGGATTTGGTCCGGATCGTAGGAGATCAGCTGCTTCCAGCTATTGTAGAAGTCACGGGTTCTTTCTTCCCCAAAACCAACCACATAAGTTGCCATGGAAAGGATGTTGTGTTTTCGCAATAGTTGAATGGCTTCTTTGTCTTTGGAGATCGTTCCTGCTTTTTTGATCTTCGCCAGCACCACTTCATCGTAGTTTTCGATACCCAGCAAAAAGCGCTCAAAACCTGCCTGTTTGTATAAATGCAGGAACTCGGCATCTCTCACAATATTATCCGCACGAATGGAGCCCACCAAAATCAATTTCAGGTTCTTCGCTACCAGTGCTTCCAGGAATTCCCGCCAGGCCTTCGGATTGGAAGACGGATTCTCGTCGGCAAAATTAAAAACCAGTACTCCGTATTCTTTGTGCAGCATTTCCATTTCATCTGCAAGCGATTGTGCACTTCTGTGTCGCCACTTTTTCCAGAATAAGCTCTGGCCGCAATAAGTACACGGATACGGACAGCCGCGTGAAAACTGGATGACAACTGCTTTTCGTTTTCCCCAATAAGTATAATTGTAGCCTTTCATGAGTTCCCAACCGATGCGAAAATCGTCGAGGTTTTGAATGTTGAGCGCCGGTGCGGTTTTAAACGGAGTTCCATTTATCCTGAACGCCAATCCTTTGATGGGTTCCAGGTGTGTTTTGTTCTCAAGAGCCGTAATGAGGTTCAAAACGATCTCCTCACCTTCCCCACAAACGATGTAATCGATTTGCGGATGGTCTTCCAGGATTTCCTGCCAATGATAGGTTGGGAAAACACCGCCGATAATGATTTTTACGCGCTCGTTCTTTTGCCGGACACGTTTGGTGATCTCGTTGATGATGGGCTGTGCGGAAGTGGAACCCGAATGTCCCAAAAGAATTGCATCGGGATTATCTTCCCCGATCAGTTGAACCACTTTTTCGATTTTGTAATTGTAATAATCGGCATCCAGGAGTTTTACTTCGTGCCCGGCATCGATTAACGGACCTCCGATGGATAAGAGTCCCAGTGGTGGTAAATGTTCATTGGCCATGCGGCTCCCAATGGATAAATGCGGTGGATTGATGATTAGAATGTTCATTTGAATGTTTTAAATCAGTTGACGATTCAAACATATATAAAGTACTTTGAATTACAAAGTAAATTAACATTGTTTTTATTTTAATCCTTCATTCACTGATAAAACTTTCTGATTTTTTTGAATTCAATACGAGATCAAACAAACCACCTCCACGTGCTCAAAACGACAGATAAAATACCTAGCAGCAAGAACAGGTATGCGCTTATTCTTATTTTTCGATTCTCTTTATTCCGGGATGCTTTCCAAACTAAAATACCGGATGCCAATGAACCGATTAGGAAATAGTATTTGTATGTATACCCCATTTCAATGAGTCCGAATAATGCCCTGGTCTTGCCTTTAGCATTCAGATAATCTTCTGCAATGGAAACATTCACCCAAATAGCCAGGGAAATGACGATGCAGCTTAAGAAAATAGAAATAAGGGAATATTTCATGCTAATAGTATACGTTTTTCAATTCACTTAATGCCCTCCCGTATTGCTTCTTCCAACACATTCATATGAATGTGTTTCAATGCTTTGAACTTGATGCAATATCCGGTAACGCTTGCTTTACCCAGTTTTTCTCCGTAGGTGTTCGGCAAATATGTTTTATCGTCCATTCCCATAATATAAACGGAAATTCCGCTGTTATTGGCGCTTAGTCCGATTTGATAAAACTCCTTTGTCTTGCCATCTGCATAGTGGATTGTCTGAACTCCATACCCTATATTCGGATTGGAAACCACCTTTCCTTCTGCGTTTTTCCCATCCAGGAACCAAAGCTTAGACTCCGGCATCAACTTCCGTATTTGCTGATGAAGCTCTTCCATGTCGCCGCGTTTGGCTTCCGACTGACCGGCAATGTATTCCCTGATCTGTTCTTCCGTGCTCATAGTGGATCAGAAATTTACTTGTCCGACAATTTCTTGAACAGGGCATTAAAATCTACCAGTGGAAATTCTTCGTATTCGTAAACAAAAGTCCCGTTGGAAGGATTGATATCGGCAATGTATTCCGGTTCGCGGTCCGGATAAACGCAAAAATGAACTCTTAACACGTTTTCCGCTTCCGCAAAGTCATTCAGGTTAAATGAATCGATGACAGGAAGAACCGTATTCCCTCTGCTGTCTTCAATCCCGAATCCTTTCACCCACTGGCTCATTCCAAACTCAGTATTTACTGTAATCAATTTGAATAGATCATTCAAAATGTACTTTTCTTCTCTTAAGGAATTTTCCATAGCGCTTGGTATTTATACTCCTACTAAGTTATCGGATTTCTGCCAGTTAAGAAAACAAAAACAGTCCGATTAAGCAAACTTTATGATTTGTTCGAATTGTCATCAATCAGACCGTATCTTTTCAGAGCCTCTTCCCAAATCAAATCCCGATTCAGTCGAATTAACTCTTTCACCAGCTTTGCCAATACTTCCTGGTCCAGCACATACTTTTTCATTTCCTGCAAAAACTGAGCAGATGATTCGTGATCGAGGTATTTCGTATAATCTCCCAATCCGCAGCATCCAAACCCGTCAAAAGAAATCCGGCAAAGTGTAATTAATTGTTCTTTTGATATATTGAAATCCATGTAAACGGAACCATCCAAGCATCCCAGGTGATAACTGGCGATTCGACCAGAAGCCCATGTAGCTTTGTAAAAATCAAATTCTGATTTGGGCAAATCCGGATATGGATTTTCTTCGGAAGTGGTTCTCCAAATACTGTGATCGGCAATGGCCAGGTGTTTCTCCAACGGAAAATTGCCGGTTAACGCTGCCACATCTGAAAAGAGTAAATAATTTCCTTCTTTGTCAATAATCTCACCATAGGTTTCACGCGCCAAAAAATAAGCAACCGCATACGTGGTGCTTTCCTGTTTGGAAGAAACCTCCAAAACAAGTGGTTCGTTTGTTAGTTTATCAATGGAAAAGCACAAGTCAATTGCCCTGGACGATACATACAGTTCGGTCCAATCGCGGCTGTAAACGGCATGGCTATCGCCTTCCGAATCGTAATTATGATCTTCTTCACCGAAAAGAAAGGTGGCGAAAACGCGGAAATCGGGCCGGTCCGAGTTAACTAATACGTTGATTTTGTGTGGGAACATGGTTGCCGTTATTTGTTAGAATCAGGAACAATTAAGCTGTTCTATCTCTTTCCATATGTTTTCTTTCGCCTGGTTTTCAAATTTAGCATGAAAAAAGCCTGTCTTAAAAATTCGGTCCATGGATAAAAAATGGTTCAGCACTTTTTTTCGTCCCGGATTGTAAACCAGGTCGGGATAAATGGAATATTCTTTTCTCACATTCTGGCAATACAGCAAATAGGTTTCCCAGTCCTGCCCCAATATGGAAAGATCGGCATCTGTAAAGTAATTGGTGTCGCTGTCAGCCGAAGTATGGTGCGATTTGGTAGCCAGGATTTGCTCTTTGCAAAGTGCGATCATCTGATCAGGAACAGCAAGCTGTGTCATTCGTTTTTCAGCCAGTTCAGCACTTTTTTCCTCGTTGTCAGATTTGAGGGGATTATAAATGATGTCGTGGTAGAAAAGCGTGAATAAGATCGTTTCAAAGTTTTGAATCTCGTTTTTTACTGCTCTCAATTGATCCAGCAAATTCTCCAGGTGTTCCAGCGTATGATAATGCCTTTTTTCACCGGAATAATGCTCCTCGATTTCTTCCCACAGTTCGGTTATCAGATACCTGTTATCTGTGTAGTTTGTCAATAGCCTTATGAATGTTTCTTTTAGCACGATCTTATTTCCTTACCGGAAAGATAACAGCTATTTTGATTTGTAGGCCACAGTGCTGCAAACTATTCAATCGAACGGAATCACCAAAATCTCTCCCTGCTTATTCAATAGCTTGATTTGCTTATCTGCCTCGTCGGAGGTAATTTTATCCCTTGGCCCGATGTGGTAAATGACTATCGTTTGAATGGCTTCTCTCAGTTTGATCTTCTTTTCAATGGCATCCATTAAAAGCCATGCGGGGATAAATGCCCAATCAATCTCTTTTACGGCTGCCAGCGTTTCCACATTTTCCGTATCTCCTGAAATGAAGATCCGTTTGCCGTGCCAGGTTACCAGATAGGAATAATGATTGAATGAGAAATGGTGTTTGGTTTGGAACGCTTCAATTTTGAAATTTTTCAATTCGTCATTCAGTTTTAAGAGTTTTTCCACATTGCGCGGAGTATAGATTCTTCCCTTGCGTTTTCTGGCAATTTTCTTCACCACTCCGCTATAATGATCTAAGTGTTTGTGTGTGTAAATAAAAATAGCATTGCTCTTCACACTGTCTAATTCCGCTAAATTGTATTCCATGTAGTGATGCGCCCCCGATTTGTAGGGAAAGTCAAAATAGATATTCGTCGTTCCGTCCGACATGGCCAGACCGCAGTTACCGATAAACCGGACGCTTATTTCATTGCTCTGACAATAGGTGAAATTCAGAAGTGAGATCCCGACGAAATTTAGAAGAACGAATCTCCATTTTTTGGTGTAAAGCATACATTGAAGTGTTTAAATGAGCGTTCAAAGAAAGTGCTAAATCGGATCGGTTACTCCCTGTTCCTGCTGAATTGTGATGAAATGATCGTTTTTTTGACGAGTCGATAACAATGGAATTATCAATTCATAAAAGCGAAGCTTTTACTTGTTTATAATACGTTTTGGAAAGCGGGATTTTCTCTTCGCCATACACAAACGAAATCTTTGCACTCTGTGAATTACCACTGATTTCTTTGATTGCACTGCGATTGACCAAATAAGAGCGGTGGCATTTTTCCAAAAAAGGAATTTGCCGCTCCACATTGGAAAGCGTTTGCCGGAATGTTTTTGAAAGCACAGTTTTATGTTCATCCAAAAAACAGATCTCTACGTAGTTTTCTACCGCTTTAACAAACAACAGGTCTTCCTTTTCCAGGTTCAGGACCTCGTTCTTATTCTCCCCGATCAGCAGAATGGAACTAGCCGGAATCGGAACAATGCGTTCGCCGAACCTCTGTCTCAGATAAATCGTCAAAGGTGCTAAAACAGGGGTCATTGCAAGGACAATCGTCCGTAAATAAAGCAAATGATTGCCCACGGAATACTGCTGCTGATTGATCAATAAGCTGTTGTATAAAAAGATCACGCTACCAACGAAAACAAAAAACAGGATGATCGAACTTATCTCATGGTAAACACGCCAAGTCTTACGAACCCGGGAATACCAGAAATTCTCCAGTATGCTGTAGATCACAAAAGCAGCAAAAAACAGGAACCCGAAAATGGACAGTACCAGCAATTTATGATCGGAATGGAATTGGTCCGTATCAAAAGGCTGCAGTACAATGATCACAAAGGACAGAAAAACGCCTAAGATCAATCCAACCAAAAACTTTCGTTTGATAGAGGCCGTAAAGCGGATTTGTCTGTTTAGAAATGTCAATTTACAATTGGTTTAATCAAGCCTTAATCGATAAAATAATGGGTCACTATTATCAATCCAAAAAGAGTAAATATAGCCAGAAATGCCAAAACAAACTCGATCTTGAGATCGTCCACAGTCTTTGAGAATCCCCTTTCTATCAAACCGATAATGATCCAAAAAACCAACACCAGCAACGCGGGAAACAGAAGGCCGATCGAAGTATAAATTGCTAAGTAAAGCATTTGAGTGTTCGCTTTTTCTCCCAGGGCCATAAAGTATAAAGACAGGAAAGTGTTCGTCAGAATTCCGGCGAGCAGGAAAAGTCTTGTTATTCTTTTTACTAGTTGGTGGGTTTTCATATCTTTCGTTCAGTCTGTCGCTTTTAAAAGCTTCCTTTAAACCAGGACAAATTTTGAAAACGCCCTTTCGTGTCCGTTGATAATAACCGAAAGCTGTTGTTCTCCTTCATAGAATTTACGGGTCGTGATCATCCTAAAACTTTGCTTTCTGCTAATTGATACCACTTCCCCGGGTTGGAACCTGCGTTCACTGATCTTAAATACTTTTTTTGAAAGCTGTCCGTTTTGCCGCAGGTAATAAATGGCGTATTCCAGCCGGAAGAGTTGCTCTTTATCACTGCCGTTGCTGACCGTGAAAGAGAAAATCAGATCATCACCGATCTTCACTTGCGGAGTAATCACTTTTAGCGCTGTTACCTCAAACTTCGGATCGTTTAACAATCCGAAATGACTTAAAATATCGGTATTGCCTTGTTTTAAAAGCGTCCGGCTGCCATGTTTGATCAAGGCATTTGTTTCTGCACTTATTCCCTGCCATTTACCGGCCAGTTCCAGTACGATCGCCGGATGGTCTTTCGCAATGTCATTCAGATTGTTTGCTACACTGCGCCTTACATATTCCGAAGGATCGTTCTTTAAGTTTTCCAGTATCGGGAGTATTTGCTTCGGTTCGCGTTTTAATTCCGGAATCCCCATTCCCCAGGGCAACCGCGGACGGGATCCTTCGCTTGCCAATCTTCTCACATGGTGACTTTGGTGTTTACTCCAGGTGAGCATTTGTTCCATCATCTCGTTTTCGTATTTCAGAAGAAATGGTCTCACGGCATATTCACAGCTGATAAACTGAGTTACAATTTCCATGGCATTGACTGAAGCATCGAAATGTTCCAATCCGTGAATTTCAATGTAGTCAGGCAGGAACATATACACGAAATTTTCAGGGGTTCCAGCCTCCTGCAGTTTTCGTGTAAGCTTTTCGATTTGACAGGCAGCCTTTACAAAATCCGGATCCAGGAATTGATGCAATACCAGCGAAGTGTGACGCATACGCTGTTTCAACTCTTTGTTTTGCCAATCGGGAATGAAAATGTCTGCTGTAAATTTAGTCCTGTCAAACGATGGAAGAACGGTTTCTGCAATACCTGAGAAATAGTTGAAGAAGGAAGGGGAATACATATCTTTAAGTGCGCTCATGGGTGTTGGCTTTCTTTCAAAAAATGGTTCGTTTCAGGTTCTAAAATTAGGGTTAATTTCGATCCAGTGATCCGTTCTGTTTTGGAAGTGTTCAGCAAGAAGGGTGATTTAGCAGTTCGTTTTGATAAAAATAGAAGAAATCACCATTACCCACTTTCATCCGTTTCCAAATCGTTCGCATATTTTTCATACAATCCCCGAAAAGCCAACAATCGAAAGACCAATCACTTTTCATCATTCAAAAAACAGATTGAAATAGTGCTCAATTTTTCAACCAACCGGCGATACTATTTCTTTCTCTTGTGAAAGAAGGATTGACCTCGTGCTCCATTTCATCACTTCTAAATAAAACCATTCTTCCTCCCAAAGGAGAAATATCAATTTTTTCTTTCATTTTGGGATACAACGACAGCAATCCTCCATCGGTGGTTTTCCAATCTTTATTGAGGTATAAAACAACGGAGTATTTTCTTCCTTTTTCATTTTTAAACTGATCCAGGTGCCTCTTGTAAAAACGACTTTTTTCATACGAGGAATAATGGCTTTCGAAGCTTGTTATTGCTGTAAAACAGGTTTTGTTCAAGTAGCTGATAAAATTCTCCATTTTAGTGAGGTAGATCAGCTCGAATTGATTGACAGTTTCTGCCTCTATCCAATTGATTTTATCACCTCTAACCGCGTCATCTTTTTTGAAATCCTGTTTATTACCAAATCCGGAAGGCTTCAATTTTTCTGTCTCATTTAAAAGCTGAAGGTTTGCATGTAAACCCCTTACGATCTCTGGCAATATGAAATCATCGCAACAACCGTATTCGTTATCAATCAGACCCTGGATCAATCTTTCAAATTGGATCGATTCCTCCAATTGATTTTGTTCCTGAACTTCTTTGTTATTCATAGCATGCACGTTAAAAATTAACTGCCCAAGTGTATGTTTTACAAAGAGGATCATTCAAAGAACGACATTATATTATTGATTTGGTCTCTTAATTTTTAAAAAGATGAATTATTTCACTTTGAATTCACTAGTAAACGCCTGAAAAAAACTGGCATTCTAAAAAATCACTTCTTCCTGAATGAAAAAAGAAAGAACAGCAAACTTGAAACGAGAAAAACGATGTTTACAACCCGTGCAAAAGGTGGAACACCTTCGGGCCAGATCTGCCCTAATAAAACGATACAATTGAGTAAAACCAAGAGTACCAGAATGATCTTTTTTGTTTGCATAACTAAATTGATTAAATTTTATTACCGATCACTGTCCAGTTTCGTCCATTGATCGATCCGGGCCTGGTGCCTATCCAATTGTTCGTGAGAAAGTCCTTTTGTCTTGCCATCGCCCTTATCAACAAGGTCCCTGTTTCTGTCTATATGGGTTTGATGCACCTGCTTCTTGAAGGTTTGCTCCACATTTTTAGTCCCATACATCTGGAACCACCAGGTATTTTTCCCCATACTTCCAATAGATGTTCCTCCTGCGGATTCCAGCGTCACATTATCATCGCCATCCTTCAGAACAACCCCTCCCCAATGAAAGTTCCAGCCTACGTTGCTCGCATTCTCAGGTAATTCTGTGTAGTAATTTGATCCGATATCCGGATTATCGTCCAGTCGATCATTTTCAACAGTTTTTCCATTGCTTACAATCTCCCTCACCACAGCGGCACAATCGGTCGGGAGGGCAATTTTATCCTTTGCAGCTATTTCTGAATCTATAAATTGACTGTATGCATGAAAAAGAGACTGAACTCTGGCATTTCTGCTTTTCCGATCGTTATCCAGCAAGAATGCAGCGGCAATTTCCTGCATTCCAAGTCGTAATACCTGGTTTCTGATCCGGTTTTCATTTAACCATTTATATACCTCTGAGAACCATTTTCCACCATCCCAGGTGCTTAGTCCGTCTCCTTCTTTTTTATTCCCGATAGCCTCTAGCAGATCTCCGAAATCAGTCAATAACTGTATGAGTTCATGCGCATAGCCACGATGCTTTTTTTCCGTCTCTTCAGGTGTGTCATTCTCTTCCGGACTCTGCTCTCTTATGAGGTCATCTTCAGCCGGCACATTCGGATTGTATCTCGGAACAACCTGGTAATGGTCTGTGAAACCAATGGTATGAAATCCTTTGCCATCCATTGCCGATTCTAAATCGTAATCCTTTTTGTCACCCTGTTTCAGGACAATTCTTGAACCTTCTCCCAAAACGGCATTTGCTTCTTTAATCTTTTCCGGATCTGCATATAGTTTTTGTTTTCCCTCCCTGACAATCTTTAAATTTTCACTTAACCGCGCGTCCGACGGAACATTTCCTTTTTGCAGGTCCTTGCCTTCAAAATATCCCTGTATGACATTGGAATTGGAAGACGGAGTGTGTTTAAGAGTTGATCTGTCCGAATTGTCAGCCATTTCCTGCAGTTTTCTTTGAGAAACCGCCTCCGGCCGATTGTCCATATGCTGAAAAGCAGGTTCCTTCCCGTTCCGAATCCGGGATCCGGTGGCCGATTGGCTTTTGCCTCCTTGATTTTTGTTGGCGTGAGTTCTCATCGTATTTCCTTTTCAGTATTGTCAAATACACCGGCTAATTTCAGCATCGGTTTATTTGAAGTGGCATTTTCAAATTTAGCAATTAGAAGGATACAAAATCTATCCTAGATGAATTAATCCTCCCATATACAGTTAGTTAACCAATGGGATCATCTGCTTATTTACACCTAAATTATGATTTATTTTAATCAAAAAGCGCTGTCAGCAAACAAATTTGTACATGATACAGGAACAGGGAATTCTGACCGATTGCAAAACTCGTTTTGATTTAAATGGCCGTTAGTTCGAACCTTATTAAACTCATCTCTGCTTTCAAGGATTAACTGATTTATACTATCTTCGGCTCTGAACTATAAATTCACACCTTGGAGCAAATTCCCGTTCACAGCCTTGGACTTTACGGTCAGCATGATTTCGCACTTTGGGGAAAGAAAGAACAGCTTCCGCAGCCCGAAGTTCCTCATCGTCATGACTACTATGAGTTCATTGTGTTTTTTGAAGGTGGCGGAACACAAGCTATCGATTTTGTGAATTATCCCAACGATACTGCTTCCGTTTACTTCATTCGTACAGGTCAGGTCCATATGATGAACCGCACGGAAAACTCTTCGGGCTGCAATTTCAGATTCCTGAGGACCTATTTCTATGATAATGAAACCGGCGCTGCAGCTTTCTTCCGGGAATATCCCTTCTTCTCTTTACAATCCAATCAACAGCAGTTGAAACTTTCAGAAGAAGTTTTTGCGGCACTCAAAAAATTGATCGAAGCCTACAGTATTTCTGAAAAATTCGCATCGCAGGAAACATTGAAAGCACTGATCCGGTCCATGCTTCAGCTGTTGAAAAGACCTTACGAACAATCGCAGGATACGCAGCAGCATCATGGAACGCTCGAAAAATTCATGACACTTGTTTCCATTCATTTTAATGAAATACGTTCTGTTTCAGACTATGCAAATATGCTCCACATCACACCGAATTACCTGAATGAATTGTGTTCACGCGATTTGGGGCTTTCCGCAAAAGCACTCATAGATGAACAAGTGATGCTGGAGATTAAACGCCTGCTTTTTCACACCGATCTTTCCATCAAGGAAATTGCATTTCATCTCAACTTCGACGATGCCAGTTATTTTGTCCGCCGATTTAAAGAAAAGAACGGGATCACACCTGCTCTTTTCAGATCGTCCGTAAGAAACCAGAAATCGGAGTGATCCGGATTAAACTACTGTTCAAACCGTAAAAAGTCCTATAACCGCGAGAAACCTTCCTCTATGTTTGTGATATAAAACTAAACATCATGAAAACAGGAATTAAATACTGCATACTTTTTTCTCTTTGCCTGGTATCGCAAACAGGAAATGCGCAACTCAACCGTGAATGGACAACGAATTATACCACCCCGGATACCGCTTATATGAATGTGATCGGTTTGTATGACGCCGGAAACGGAAATGTCTTAAAAGCAACCCTGATTACTAAGTATTCGTCCCCGGATACCTATAATCGACTGCTGCTCCAAAAAATTGCTCCGGCAGGAACAACCATTTGGGAAGAAAGCTACCAACACCCGCAATACGACCAGTTCTTTCTAAAAAGCGGTGGGATTGACCAAAACGGAAACACCTACTTCTCCGGACAAGTAACTGTGAACCAGTCTGAAACGAATTGGTTTGTCATTAGTTTCGATGCGAACGGTCAGGAACGCTGGCAAAAAGGAATAGTAGAAAACTTCTATTCTTCCGGTGGGTCACACTTTTCTGTAACAGACCTCCAGGGAAATACCTATGCAAGCGGAAATGTTGGCGACAATAACGGGTTTTCGTCTGGTGCGATCGTGAAATATGACCAGGCCGGAAACGAGCAATGGGTGAATTATGATCCCACCGACTACAATTACGGCGCCGATATGATTATTGCTGCGAATGGTGATTTAATTGCCTGCGACGGACAATATGAACTCACGCGGTTTGCACCTAACGGAACTATTACCTGGAGTACACCGGATACCACGGATTTCGTCTATGCAACACCAAAAATTGCCGAAGCACCCGACGGAAGCATTTATGCATTGACATATTTATCATACAGTTACTCATTAAAAAAACTGAACGCGAACGGTGTATTTCAATGGAATCAAAACCAATTTGCACAAAACATGGTATTTGCAGATCTGTCTTTAAGTGTTCACACTGACAGTGAAAGCAATATTTACCTCGCAGGAATCAATTCAACGGATCAAAGTGCCTATCAAACTGCCATTTTCAAATTCAACCCTCAGGGAACTGAAATCTGGAACCAAGGATTTTCAGCTGAAACCAATGATGTTACGGACATTCTTTTACTTGATAATGACCAAATTGCCCTTGCCGCATCTGAATATTCAGGTGGACAACCTTACACAACGGTTTATTTAGTGAATAAACAAAACGGTTCAATAACTGACAGCGATTCTTTGAACGAAGCCGGGTCCCAAAAGCTTCTTTTACAGAATCAATCCGGATTGTACCTGGCAGCATCCGGTGATTTTTCTACCATTTTGGCAAAATACGCAGGCACACTTTCAATCAGCGAGCATACCGACGGTGGAGAACTCCTGGTTTATCCGAATCCTTTCACAAATGAAGTAACCATTCGAACTACCGGTGAAAGTGCTCGTTTTGAATGTACCGATTTAGCCGGTAAAATCCTGCAAAGCGGAAGCCTGAATCAAGAAACGAACATTTTTTTACCCGATCTTGCTCCGGGAATGTACCATTTGACGGTTACAAACAAGAATGGAAATACGTTTAGCCAAAGAATTGTGAAGGCCACAGAGTGAAATTTGCAAGGGATTAACAGAATACAATAACGATAAATGGAATGAAAAAGCGGAACCTGGCTTCCGCTTTTTAGTTTCAATGATTACAAAAAGTCGGAACATACCTGTTCCGACTTAGATTCACCTTCCTTTTTGCTCAACCGATTACTCTTTTATCTTTGGCTACAAATCGTGCAAATGCTAACATCGCACCTGTAACCATGATATTTCTGAAAAAATTTACCAGTTCAAGTTCTTTTTCCCTGTCAAGGTTTTCGGTCATGTTTTCTGTTCCTAATTCATGTCCCATTGCTCGTGGCAAGTGAACTAACACAGCCATTAAGATTACATACAATGCCATTAGCGAATATGCTAACTTGTCGTATTTGCCAATGACAGCACTTACAATGAAAAGCAGGATACAAGCCAAGGTAAAGTAGTTCCAAAATAATGGAAACGGAATATAGTCGGGCACAAAAGATGCTCCAATTTCAGGTTTACCCAAATGCAAACCCACGTACAGTAAAAACGAAAGTGGAAAAATGTACTTTCCTAAGTTTAAAATCTTGTCCATCCTCTTCATCATTAGTTTATTGGGAAAGGAACAAGTGGCCTGATTTCAACGGAACTATCCGGATACTTCAGAATGGGACAAGTCTTACTCCATTCTTCCACTTCTTCCAACTTATCCGACTTGCAGATTAAAAAACCTGAAATCAAAACAGTGTCGTTTTCTTTGTGTGGCCCCGCTGTAACTCCGTTGTTGTTTACAATTGTTGCCTCATAACGAACAGGTGCAGTATGCACTAATTTGCCCTGCGATGCGATATTGCCGATCCAGGATTGCCATTTAGGCATATCTTCCGCCATATCTTGTGAGGTTGCCAAATAATCGTTTTCGGCGCTGGCATTGCGAAATAATAAAAGATACTCTGTCATAATAAAAAATGTAATTGTTAAATACTAATGCAAGTTTCAGCAATTCAATTTTTATGAATGATGACAAAAGTCTACTTTTTATAGTTTGACTTTAAGCCGGCTAAAAACATCTTTGTTAATGCCTAAATAAGAAGCAATGAGTTTACTTGAAAGTCTGGTCATAAGCATTGGCCGGTATTCCATCAACCACCTGATTCTCTCCAATGCTGTCATAGACACCAGCGTATTGATGCGATAAACAGAGTTTGCATAGGACGCCTCAAGAATTTGTTTATAAACTTTATCAAACTGCGGAACAGTTTCTATCATCCGTTGAAAATTTTGCCTGTCAATGGCAAATAATTCACAAGGTTCAACCGTTCGTATGTTTTCCGTTGCTGGTTTTCCGCTTCCAAAACTTAAAAGTTCAGAGCACCAATTGTCTTCAATAATAAGATCTCTTGTGGTTTCGTTAAAATCTTTGTCGTAAACATACACCTGCAAACAACCTTTGGCAATAAAGTAAACGTATTTACAAGTCTCACCTTCCTGCAACAGTTGTTCGTTTCTTTTGGTGGAGATCTGTTTAAAGGAAGACAGGACCATCTCTAAATTGTCAAGATTGCCTCCAAGCCTGGTCGTTATATGATTCCGTAAAATTTCTATCATTTATTACCTGTTGTTGATATTCATATATTCATCTGCAGCATTTTTCACTAAGGTTCTCACACCCGGTGAAGAAGCTTAGTATTCGATCAGCCGCGCTTGTCCAACTGGACGGCTTTAATCTTAGACAGCTAAAGGCCGGAACCATGGATAAAATTTTCAGGTTCTCCTGAATGATCAATCAAATTCTGATGCTTGACAGTTGTTGAGCCCCTAAATTATTTCATTAAGCATTTTTCATCCCAAGCCGTTCGTTTTTTGCCTCTATCATCAATTGTTTTATATCGTTAATTTCATAGTCCGCCATTGACTTTAATTTGATGTGTTTTAAAAGTTTTCCTGTTCCTTTTAGTAGTTTTTTCTTGTCGGGAAGGTTTGCACCACGATAAAAGCCAAGGTTTACGCTATCTTTGAAAGGTGCCACATAAATTATCAAATCTTTATCGGACCGGCTTTCACCTGTTCCGTAGGTAAAGTTTTTCCAACCTTCAAAAAGTATTTCTTCTGTTTCGGGTAACAGTTCCAATGCAATTTTTCTAAGTTCCAGGCAAATTTCCTGAACTTTTGGGTCATACGTTTTCAAAAATTCTTGTAATGTCATTGTGCTACCAGATAAAGTTTTTTTCTCATTTTTAAATGTGGGATTCCGTCTTCATCAAAATAATCACCAATACCAGTGTAACCATTTTTAATGTAGAAGTTGACTGCTGAGTCCCGAGCATGGCAATACATGACTTTGAAGTTCTTATCTGAGGCAAATTTTTCGCAAAAAGCCATCATTTCAGAGCCTATATTCAAACTTCTAAGGTTTTCCCTCACAACTACTCGCTGCATTTTCATTTCATCCCCTTCAGGCACAAGAACTGCAGTTGCAATAATAGCATCTTCCGAAAAACCAGCTATCTGAAAGTGGTGTTTCTCTTCTTCTAATTCCTGGTCGGTGAACGAACTTCCAAGTGGCTCTCTGAGAATTTTTTCTCTCAATTTCACCGCATCTGTCCATTCCGGACTTTTATGGGCAATCTCTTTAAATGTTATTTTCATCAATTGTAGCTAAGGTTTTTCGGCTTGGCGGTGTGGTGATTTTCATCATAAATGTTTTATAGAAGCAATTCAGCCACCCTATTGCCAAACCGATGTTAGTAGGTGTTTTTTATTTTTTCCGTTCCATTTGCTACAAGTTCTTCCAATCGTTTCCATAATAACACGGTGGTTTCTGTTGAGTTCTCACTAAACAATGCTTCCTTAAACTCTTTTTGTTCTTTTAAATACATGGCAAGTAGATTTTCGTTGTTGTCCAAAAATGATTGTTGCATATTCGCTATTCTGTCACAAAGTTTTACACATAGTGCATCATTGTTACTTTTGATTTTCGGATAGGTCTTTACTTTTCTTTCCTTTCTGTTTCTTCCTAACTCATCTGTAACACAATATACAATTTCGGCAATCTCTTCTCCGCAAATATGCTTAATGTCTTGAAATGTGACTTTACAATCTTCAATCGTGTCGTGAAGCCAACAAGCTGCAATGATTTTTTCGTCTAACTTAAATTCTTTTGCTATTGAAGCAACTGCTTCCAAGTGAAAAGAGTAATCTCTCGTCCCGTAAGTTTGTCCTTTGTGTGATTTTAATGCAAATTCTTTTGCAGTCGTTTCGTTCATATTCTGTCAGTGTTTTTTTGGTATCAATGTTTGTAGCTCCAAGCTACTATGTCTTCAAACTATCTGTTAACCTATTTATACGTCCCTTAAAATGGTCCTTTTATGTTTCTCAAATATATTGATTTCTATAACTCATCAAATGAACCCTTGATATTTTGTAAACTAATCAAAAACAAAAAAGCGATCCGTCTACAGACCAATCGCTTTCATTTTTTAATTTTCAATGGTTTTCAATTCCCAACTCTCCAAATCCTCCTACGGGTAATCACCCAATTTGTTCCAGATCTCCATGTGATCAGTGATTCCGTTTTTGAAATAGACCGATATTTCTGCCCGGATATTCAGTTCCTCAATTGATTAATTCGAATTTGGACAGTTCCGAGTCTGATTTACCCAAAGTTTCGTGCAGCTATGCTGTTTTGGCTCAATGGGGTTGCGCGAAGTATTTATCTCAAAGCCAATATTTCAAAACACCCATAATTCGGATCTTTTAAAAAGTTTTCAATTTCTCCTGAATGATCGATTAAAATTTTGGCGATTTGTTCAGTTCTTAAATTACCGGTTCTAATCCAAATAATCTTAGGAGGAAATCCATATAAAGAATTTAAATCGTTAAAGTCAGAATCCTGAGTAACAATAGTGAAATCAGACTTCTTCGCAAATTCCCAAATTATTCGATCTGAACTATCAATCAAATTCTCTTGCTTAATAGTCGTAGAGCCGATAAATTGTTTCGGAAGGATTTTGAGTATTCGATGGGAGATATTTTGATCGAACAAAAATTTCATATTGCAACCTGATAGATTTTATTTTCTCTATCCGCCGCATAACTTAATGCCGCAAAAATGTCTTCCTGAGTTAATTCGTCAAAATCATTTAAAATCTCAGGAATACTCATCCCCGATGCAAGCCAACTCAAGATATCGTTTACACTTATTCTCATACCACGAATTGTGGGCTTTCCAGCTCGCTTTCCAGGTTCAATCGTTATGATTTGCTTATAATCTTTCATGGCAACCTATTTCTGTAAATCTACAATAAAGTAACGAAATTTCAAGTGTCTGGTTACATACACTTCACCATTAATTTCAATCGAAGAACGAATGTTAAACCAACTACATATTCACTTTACAGACCAATCGCTTTCATTTTTGAATTTTCAATTTTCAATGGGTTTCAATTCCCAACTCTCCAAATCCTCTTCCGGGTAATCACCCAATTTGTTCCAGATCTCCACCCGGTCTATCAATCCATTTGTAAAATGAACACTTGTTTCGGCTTCAATCTTCAACTCTTCGTTGATCAACAGTACTTTCGATAGTTCAGGAGTTGATTCACCGAATGTTTCGTACAATTGCGCATCTGTTAACCAAAATTCTTTTGCAGCTTTTCGGTATTCAATAAAGATCAAAAGCCCGGAATCCGTATGCTCGTATTCCACTTCTTCCAGGTGCTCCAGCTGTTTCGTGATTTGCTCTTCGTACTTTTCACCTTGTAAGGTTGAAGTAATAATATCTAATGTCAATTTTGATTCTATCATGTATTTCCGTGTTTCAGTCTGAGTCTTATATATTTTGAATCGTTATTCTTCTTTTTTCTTTCAATGCTTTAAAATGCGATGGAGTCAACCCTGTTGCTTTTTTAAACTGTGTAGACAAGTGTGCTGCACTGCTATAATTCAGTTTATATGCAATTTCCGAAAAAGTGTCTTCTCCGAAGATAATCAACTCCTTTATCCGTTCAATTTTTAAGGAAATCAAAAATTGTTCAATGGTAATGGCTTCAATTTCTGAAAAGAGGGTTGCTAAGTGTTTATAGCTTAGATTCAATTCTTTACTTAACAAAACAGAGAACTTAATATTGGGTCTTTCTTCTGAATTGTAAACATAATCCACCAACACTTTTCTGATTTTTTCGATTATGACACCTTGCTTTTTTTCCAGCAATTCCAATCCCGCTTTATTGATTATGCTGTTCAGTTTCTTTTTTTTATCATCAGAAATATCCTCTTTCGTTACTATTTCGCCTAAATCAACTTTGACTGGTGTTATACCAATTTCATTCAGCGCTTCCTGAACGACAATTTTACAACTTTCACAAGCCATATTCTTTACATATATCTTCATGTTTTTTTCGATTGAGAAATAACCTGTTCAAATTTATATACTTATTGAGTATAAATGGATTTCTGGTTTAATTATTTCTGAAGTAAGTCCTATGTTCACTCATTGAAAACAAAAAAGCGATCCGTCCGATGACAAACCGCTTTTTTTAGAAATTTAAAATTGAAAATGAATAATTGAAAAGTAAGGAGAATCTCTGTTTTCAATTTTCACTTTTACATTTTCAATTAATTATGCTTTACTCCCTCTTTTACGCTCGTTTTCTTTCAATAAGATTTTACGGATCCGTAAGTTTTCAGGTGTTACTTCTACATATTCATCTCCCTGGATGTATTCCAAACACTCTTCCAAAGAGAAGATTTTTGCCGGTGCCAAACGCACTTTCTCGTCAGCTCCGGATGAACGCATATTCGACATTTTCTTTGTCTTCGTCACGTTCACACACAAATCTCCTGCACGTGAGTTTTCACCGATTACCTGTCCTTCGTAGATATTTTCGTTCGGGTTAATGAAGAATTTACCGCGGTCCTGCAGGTTATTCAATGAGAATGGAATGGATGTTCCCTGCTCCAATGAGATCATAGATCCATTTTGACGTCCGGGAATATCTCCTTTATAGGGTTGATACTCTAAGAAACGGTGAGTCATAATTGCTTCACCGGCAGTTTGCGTCAATAAGTAATTACGTAAACCAATGATTCCACGAGACGGGATCTGGAATTGAATGATCATACGGGCTCCTTTCGGTTCCATGTTGGTCATTTCACCTCTGCGCTTAGTAACTGCTTCAACAGCTGTTCCTGAAAACTCTTCCGGTAAATCGATCGTCAATTCTTCAATCGGCTCACATTTTACTCCGTCAATTTCTTTGATAATTACCTGTGGCTGACCCACTTGCAATTCATATCCTTCTCTGCGCATAGTTTCGATCAATACCGATAAGTGCAATACACCACGACCTGCAACGATCCATTTGTCTGCTTTATCTGTATCCGAAACACGCATTGCCAGGTTTTTCTCTAATTCCTTTTGCAAACGCTCCTGGATGTGGCGGGAAGTTACCTTCTTACCTTCTTTCCCGAAGAACGGTGAATCGTTGATAGAGAACAACATGTTCATGGTCGGCTCATCGATTTTGATAGATGCCAATGGCTCCGGATTATCAATATCACAGATCACATCACCAATTTCGAATCCTTCGATTCCTGTAACCGCACAAATATCTCCGGCAACAACCGAATCCACTTTTCTGCGCTCAGTACCGTCAAACACAAACAATTCTTTCACACGGTGCTTCTCCTGGGAACCATCGCGTTTTGCCAATACAATCGGCTGATTTTCTTTCAATTCTCCACGGTGTAAACGACCGATAGCGATACGTCCTACGTAAGTAGAGAAATCCAAAGAAGTTACCAGCATTTGGGTATTTCCTTCTTCGATAGGACGAGGCGGGAAATAATCCAAAATTTGATCCAATAGATCGGTAATATTTGTTTTAGGTTGTTTCCAGTCTGTAGACATCCAGCCATTTTTAGCTGAACCATAGATTGTAGGAAACTCTAATTGTTCTTCGTTTGCATCCAATTCGAACATCAAATCGAATACTTTTTCATGCACTTCATCAGGAGTACAGTTGTCTTTGTCTACCTTATTGATTACCAATAAAGGTTTAAGTCCCATTGACAATGCTTTTCCAAGTACGAAACGTGTTTGCGGCATCGGACCCTCGAAAGCATCCACCAGCAAACAAACTCCGTCTGCCATATTCAATACACGCTCAACCTCACCACCAAAGTCGGCGTGACCCGGAGTGTCGATGATGTTAATCTTTGTTCCTTTGTACGAAACGGAAACGTTTTTAGACACAATGGTAATACCACGTTCGCGCTCTAAATCGTTACTGTCCATGATCAAATCTCCTGTCGGGCGATCACGTTCATTCAATACATTTCCTGCCTCAATCATTTTATCAACCAAAGTTGTTTTACCGTGGTCAACGTGTGCAATAATTGCGATGTTTCTAATTTCCATTTTTTTATTATAAATTCTTTAATTATCAATTATCAAGTGAGATTCCCTTAGGTCACCCACCTGATAATTCAACAATTGATAATTATTAATTACTTGTAGCTGCTTGAACTGAATTTACGTCCGCCGCCGCCTGATGAACGACGCTCTGAGCTTCCTCCTTCTCTTCTGGTTGAAGAACCTGAACCTCCTGATGCAGATCCGTAAGATTTATTCCCGAATCCACCACCGGATGAACGGCGATCAGAACTTCTGCGCTCACTTCCACCTTCTGATGATTTACCGTAGCTGGAGCTTCCTCCACGGAAACCTCCTCCTGAACGGCGCTCGCCACCACCGGATGAACGGTCACGGTCTCCGAAAGAACGACGTTCTCCGCCTCCACTTCTGCTTCCGCGGTCACCACCTTCTTTTTTCTGAGTGATTTCAACGTTTACAGTGTGTCCTTCGTAATCGGAACCATTTACTTTTGAAAGGATTGCTCCCTCATCTGTTTTGTCTGCTTCAAAGAATGAGAAGTTCGGCATCACGTCGATTTTCCCGATAGATGCTGATTTCAAACCTGTCGAGTCACAGATCACACGCAATAAACCACCCGGGTTCAATCCGTCACGTTTTCCAAGGCTAACGAAGAAACGGGTTCTGTTAGCATCATCTCCGCGGTCTGCTCTCGGAGCACGTTCGCTTCTTTCCCCTCTGTCGCTTCTTTCGAAACGGTCTTTGCGGTCAAAACGATCATCACCTTTTCTGTCTTTGCGATCTTCACGATCTCCTTTTCCGGCAGAAACGTTCAAATCTCCTGCACGATCGTAGTATTCAATAAAACGATTGAATTCAGCAGAGATGAATTTTTTGATCACTTCTTCTTTTGACAACTCTTCGAAATCTGCCATGATTGCAGGCAGGAATGGAGCGATATCATTTTCTTTCACTTCGATTTCTTTCACTTTGGAAATCAATTTATTCAATTGAATCCCGCAGATCTCTGAAGCTTCAGGAATCAAAGCAGCCTTGAACGTCGTACGAATCTGACGTTCGATTGCTTTAATTTTAAAGTTTTCACGCGTATTGATCAATACCAATGATTTACCTTGCTTTCCTGCACGAGCCGTACGACCTGAGCGGTGCGTATAGTTCTCGATATCATCCGGTAAGTTGTAATTGATTACGTGTGTAATATTGTCCACGTCAATTCCACGAGCGGCAACATCTGTTGCAACTAACAACTGGATTGAACGCTCACGGAAACGATCCATCACACGGTCACGCATTGCCTGAGATAAATCTCCGTGCAACGGTTCTGCGCTATATCCTTCTTTTGCCAATTTCTCAGCAACGGTAGCCGTTTCATTACGTGTACGACAGAATACCAATCCGAAAATCTCCGGGCTGGCGTCGATTAATCTTTTTAATGCATCATAACGATCGCGCTCTTTCACAGTATAATATACGTGCTCGATGTTTTCGTTACTTTGATTTTTGTGGCCCATGGCAACTTCCAAAGGATCTGTCATGTAGTTCTTAGCAATTGCCGCAACTTCTTTTGGCATTGTTGCTGAAAACAACCACACATTCTTTGTATCCGGGGTAGCATTCAAAATGGCATCGATGTCTTCTTTGAAGCCCATATTCAGCATTTCATCTGCTTCGTCAAGCACAACTGTTTCAACTGTTTTCAAGTTGATTGCTTTACGATTGATCAAATCAACCAAACGCCCAGGAGTCGCTACAACAATCGTTGCGCCACGCTTGATATCACTCATTTGTTTGCGGATATCAGTACCACCGTAAACGGCTACTACTTTAATCTGACGATCAAATTGAGCAAATGCTTCTAAGTCTTTGGAGATTTGTAAACACAATTCACGCGTTGGAGCGATGATTAAACCTTGTGTTTCAGTAGGTCGGTCTGTAACTTTGTGAATTAGCGGTAAACCAAATGCCGCTGTTTTCCCTGTCCCTGTTTGTGCGAGTCCGACAAAATCGCTTTCATCATTTAGTAAGTGCGGAATGGCACTTTGTTGGATCGGAGTTGGTTCTGCAAAACCCATTGCTTCTATCGACTGCAGAACCTCAACTCTTAACCCGAGTTCTTTAAAGGTCATAAAATAAATCTAAAATTTTGCGCAAAGGTATGACCTTTTTTTGGATGTTTGTTAATAAAGTTGCAAGTTATTGTTAATTAATCAAACAACAACAGCGAACAATGCTGAAAAACAACCTAACCATTCCGTGAAAAGGCCAGTGTTACAGCGAGATTTAAAGAAGCAATGAAATTATTCTTCCAATCTTTCTGCAGAAGTAATTTCGAATAAGTATGCGTCATCAAAGCACGATACAAATCCGTATGAAACCACTACGGATTGTGTTTTTAATCCGGGTCCACCAAAAGTGCCTGGCGAGTAATCTCATGAAATGCCGGAATCTTGATTTTCTTCGCTTTTTTCGTGTCTCCATCTCCAATGGATTTCTTCCATGCTTTATATTCCTTAATTGGCACTTCAATAAATTTGTAATCAATCGGGTAATTTTCCAATCCAAACAGGAGTAATTTTCGATAAATCGGTTGATCGGGATGTTCCTGATAAAGAGAGTCATTGAATGTTGAAGTTTCAATCAGTTCATTTCGCTGGTTGATCAAAATCTGCATGGAATCGGCATCAACACGAACTTTTCCGTTTCTCGCATTTTCCAATGCCAATTCATCTAATTGTTCCATTAAATTCACGAACAAGGTTATTTTTTTGTCTCCTACTATGAATATTTCCGCATCAAATTTCAGATCGTCATTGTTTGTAAACCAGATATGATCACCTACTACCGGATTATCGAAGAATTGCTGCTGCATTTGAGCAAATTCGATTGCATCTGCCTGAGCCTGGTTTTGCTTGACGGCACCACTTATCTTAACGCTTGCCAATAGCAATAAAATCAGTATGGGAAGCAGCCATGCATACCATTTTCCACGAACATTGATTTGCTCCGGATTGACCATTTTCATCAAACTGGGTGGAACATGGTACGTTTTTTTATCCATCACCAGGTCGTATCGCTTTCCCATAGGGAAAACAGGAATGTAAAACAAGTGAAAATAGGATTGTGCTACCTGAAAGACAGCGTTTGGAAATTGCTCCAGTTCCGGTAAATTTAATTCCTGGAAAGTGAATGATTTAAGTCGGAAACGGTTCCATCCGAAAAGAATTGTCATATGAAATAGGTTTAGCCTGCTAAATTATAAAAGTTTCGGAGAGAATTCTTTGAAAAAACACTTTTTAAGGATCCGGTAAGCTCCGCTATGACTTTATTTTTTCATTCATGAGAATAGTCTAAGACTGTTGTTATTCCTGAATATCGTTATCTTCACTTTATGAAAACTTCGAACTTTGCATTATTTACCGGGCTTTTAGCATCAGTCTTTACAACGGCTTGTTCACAGGAAAAAAAGAGTGATCAGGAAATCATCATGAACCGCGAAACAGCTATTGTTTCTAATCAATCCATGGATTTTCCGGAACTTATTTCCCTGGAAAACACCTTGTCAAAAGCAAAGAAAGAAAACAAGAACTGCCTGATTTATTTTTCCGGATATGCAAGTGTGAATGCCAGAAAATTTGAAGACCAGGTTTTGAACCAAGCTGAAATTAAACAGCTGATCAGCGAAAACTTCGTGTGTGCTGTTGCTTATGTAGACGACAGGCTAAAAGAACCCGGACAAACAGAAACAAAAGGTGAACGCTATGCCAAGCTCCAAAAAGAGCATTTCAACTCGATTGGCCAGCCGATGCTTTACATTCTTACTCCCGACGGAAAATTGGCTGTTGCCTGGTCATATACAGATGGAACAGATACATTCAAAGATTTGCTGGAGAACAGTATTCAAAAGTAATTCATGGAAGGGCGGTTATACGTTTGAGAAGTCCGGGATAAGACTAGTTCCGATAGCTATCGGTAGTAAAACATGCAATTTGATTTCATTCCTCTTTTCTTGCCAGCAGCTTTTCTTCAATTGCTGCTTTCAGGCAAGTCGGACACAAACAATCCGTAATATTTTCCATGGGCATGATCTGTGGAAGTTCTCCGCACCAGCAACCACTTGTATAGCAGGAAAATGATTTGCTGCAGCTGTCGCACAATTTGTGTTTTTCCAATGCCGGAGTGTTATAATCGCTATCCAGGGAAAGATTGATTTCGGTCAAATGGAATAGTTCTTCGTGCCGTACTGTCTTGAAACGGTTCAAAGAGATCGGTGAACGGTAAGCCGGACCATTCAAAACCATCGTATGGTATTCGCCTTGTTCTCCGCACAAATCCAACCCGTTTTCTTTTTCCAGGGATTTGAACGTTTCGATCAGTTCCGAATCGATCTTCCGACCAACGAATTCTTCCTGTAACCAGGGAGATTTCACCATGGACAGAACTACTTCAAAATTGAATCGGAGCAGAAGGTCCATCACCTCTTTCCTGTTTTTATGCCACAGGGGAAGAAAAACCTTCATTCCAATAGCTTTTGCCCGTTCGCTGATCCAGTTTGAAGAACCGTGAACCTCCGAAATGTCTCCCGAAACCGCAACGGTAATCCCCAACTGATCTTTCAATTTTTGCAGCTGCAATTCGTAATTCTTAGCAAAAGGCTCGCGGATTTCGAGCAGGATATGTGTAATTCCCAAAGACCTTGACTGCAACTCCATCCACTCTTTCGGATGAGCCCGGAATTCAGTCGATTTGGAATGAAAGGTCACCAATGCAAGAATCTCATACCCTTCGTTCTTTGCCAATTGCAAGGCAAGGTTGCAGTCTTTCCCTCCCGACCAGAGAACAATCGCTTTTTCTTTCATTGCCTCGAAATTAGGAAAATTGAACCGCAGAGAAACAAGAATGCAAAGAAAAAAGACTTTACGAATAAAACGTTCCCGTTCCTTGAAACAAAACAGGCAAGAATGTCAACGAATAATCAGCTTAGAGCGCTCTGTCAATTGATTTCCCGAATGAATTTCCACGAAGTAAACTCCTGCAGGCTGACCCAAATCCAAATCAGAACTGTAATAAGTTGTTTTTCCTGATTTTGAAATTGCGTTAAGATCAGATTGGTAGACCGTCTGTCCTAAATCATTTCTAACTACCACAGAAGCTATCTCATCCGAACTCGTTGAGAAATCAATGTGCACTTTACTGTCAGATGCAGGATTCGGATAGATTCTGAACTCCACATCCTTAACCGGAATGAATTTTAAAGCCAGTTCGTTTCGGCTGCCATCCAAATCTGTCTGACTCAATTTATAATAAGTAGATGCGTTTGTGTTTTTTGTATCCAGGTAAGTATACGTTTTTGCATCGGTGGAAGTACCCGCCCCTTTCACTTTCGCAAACTCATTCCAGGTGATTCCGTCCGTACTCGTTTCAATGGTGAAATAATCGTTTCGCTGCTCGGATTCTACTGCCCAGGTCAATAAGTTCCCATTCGCTGATTTCTCTCCTTCAAAATATAAAAATTCTACCGGAAGCACTGAGATCACCGTGTTACAATGAATCTGCTGGTACGGAATTCCGGGGCCCTGAATAATCAGATCAATTGCATTACACTGCATGGTTGCAACCGTTGCAGCATTGCAAGGCACATAAGGTGCGTTGTATCCATAAGCCGTTCCGTTGTGCGGAATAGATGGATTGGTTGTTGTAACAGCAGAACCGGAACCTCCTCCCAACGGTAAGGAATATGCTCCGTTTATTTGACCGTTCACACAATAGATCAAGGCTTGCAAAGTATACTGAGCAGCTGCATTCGGTCCGGTGATACTGATGTTGTAATCAAATCCAACATTGTAATTATATCCCCATTGGCAATCAGCAGAACTTACTACAATGGTTTTGGGAGTAATGGTCACATTTACTGCATATCCTGTAGCAGATACAACGGTACATTGAGCAGTGGATTTTGGGCTAAATAAAAGAACTAAAACAATAGTTGATATTATTGCTTTAAGTGAGGATAAACTCTTACGCATGGTTTCAGATGTTGTAATTTTCTGCAAAGATAGTTTGCTATGCAAGCATGGAAATTTTAATTTCGACGAACGAACTGATTTTTACGTTTAAACAGATTGATGCGTCAACTAAAAAATTAACCCGGGTAAATATTGATATAAAAACCTGAAAACAAAGTCCTTTAGTCCCCGCTCGTGTATAAAATAATTTCACTTCCAAATGTCATCTCTCATTGGTTTTTCGGATCAATTCGCTACTGATTCCAATTTAACGTTTTACAACCTTTCAATTGAGACCGTATCAATGAGAAAAACTGAAAATGAAACCTCTTCTATTCCTAATTTTCATTTCCATTGTCCCGATAATAAGTTATTCACAGCAATGGGGAAACTCCACCGTCTCGCAATTCACCAATGAAGCAAACGACATAGAAATCAATAGCAGCAATGAGTCTTACACTGCGGGTTACATTACGGGAGAGACCGCTTTTAGCACCACAGAACTAGTTCCTTTCGCACAGGGAAATGGAGATATTTATATAGCGAAATACAGTCCTGCAGGATCATTAATCTGGCAGCGGACTTTTGGAGGGAACTACTCCGACAGAGCAATTGATCTGGCAATTGGAGATGACCAAAACATTGTTGTGACCGGCCAATTTTTCGGAACTGTCAATTTTGGAAGTACCACACTCACCTCTTCCGCAAATTCAAAAGATATTTTCATCGTAAAACTGGATCCCGCCGGAAATGTCATCTGGGCAAGAAAAGAAGGTGGAAATTTAGCTGAAAACGCTTACGGAATTGCGGTCGATCATCAAAACTCGGTCATTCTTACCGGCCAATTCCAGGGAACTTCCACGATCGGGAATAATACTTTCACAAGTGCCATTGACCCGAATACCAATCTGCCTTCTTTCGACTTTTTTATTTCGAAATACGACAGCAATGGGAATCCGCTTTGGTCGCTGAACGGCTTCGCTGAGTACGAAGACCGCGGACTTGCAGTTGCAGCCGACAATCAAAACAACCTGTTATTTACCGGGCAGTTTTCAAAAACGCTGACTTTTGCATCCAACACCTATACGAATCTGGGATACAACATCGGCTTTCTTTGTAAACTCAATCCATCCGGACAATTGCAGTTCTTCAACCAACTAAAAGCCGGAATGACCAATCCGTATGACCTGGAGCTCAACAGCGACAATGAAGTGGTAATTACCGGAGATTTTTTGGGAAACATGAATTACTACGATGCTTCGGGAATGCATCCGATCCAAAATGCATTCGACAAGCAGATTTTTGTACTAAAAACAACCAACAACGGGAATTACATCTGGAACTACACTTTGGGATCCAATAATGACATTTCTGCCCGCTCCGTTTCTATGGACCCACATAATGACATTTTTGTAACCGGTTATTTCAAATGTGATCTTTCCCAAATCCAGGACACTTCAAAAGCAACCTTCAATTCGGTTGGATACAAGGATCCTTACCTGCTCAAAATCACGAATGCCGGTCAGTACGAGTATATCAAACATTTCGGAGGAAAAATGGATGATGAAGGTCACGGAGTAGCCATTCGACAAAACGACAAACCCATTATCTGCGGAAGCTTTACCAGGGATTTGAATTTTGCATACAATATCGAACCCACCAGTATCAATAATTCAATCCATTCATTTGTGAATTATCCGGGTGAAAATTACCATCTTTACCTACCCGGTGATTCAAGCCGTAATTCATTCCTGGTCAACTATGTCAATCAGGATTATCAGACATTGAACTATTATTACAATGGTGCAAGCGATTCATTGGTCGGCTATATCAATTCATCCGGTTCCGTATTACAAGATCCTGACACTGTTCATTTTTGTCATTCAGATTACCTGCACTACAACACACTTACCTGGGAACATTATGGCCCAAGCTATTCATTTCTTTGGAATACAGGATCCATCTACCAGGGAATCGGCATTCAAAATACCGGTGACTATTGGGTGAATGTAAAACGGGACGATGAATGTGCTTTTGATAATGACAGTATTTATGCTATTTCAGAGCCCATTCCTCTTTTACCCAATCTCACAGATAATCACGGAATAAATATCAATCAGCCACCTTCCTATCATGACTACCATTTCTGTTACCCGAACAGTGTGACTCTAAATTACACTAATCAGCAAGTAGGAACTGGTTTGATCACTTATGCCCCCAATGGAATTCAACTCAATGGAACAGGGCCTTTTACCGTACAGGATGGTGGAACTTACCTTACAATAGTCAGTAATCAATATTGTCAGGATACAGCCGGTTTCCATATTGACTATGATTACACCTACATCATTGATTCTCTTCAATTAGATATTGTTATGAATACGCCGGTTCCGACAGGAGATTCGATTACCATTTGCCTCGGAGATGATGTTTGTTTCGCAGGAATTGATTTACTGACGAATCCGCAAGCTCTTTTTGATATGGAACTTCCTCACCCTCTTTATCATGCCAATTGGACCATTTCCGGTATAAGCAATGGAAATATTCACAAGCTTAAAACGTGCTTTTCTCCTCAAACAAGCGGCTGGTATAACGTTGAACTTGATCTGATTTTGGGCTACGACAACCTGTGCGGAATCGATATGGTTCATTATTACCTTAACAAACCCTTTTACATCCATGTAAATCCGATGCCAACCTGGTCCGGAAACATTAGTGGTTCGAATCTCCTATGTGAAAACGGATCGGTATTTTTAGTCGTCAATAATCCAACTCCCAATTTTGCATGGTCAGGACCCGGAATTATCTGGGATAACGGAAACGACAGCATCGAAATAAACACGCCAGGAATCTATTCCTATTCTGGATCAATAACCACCGTAAACGGTTGTCCTGATAATTTTGAAGTATCCCATTTTGTTACTTTAAAACAAACACCACCTATTACGTCTTTCCCTACAGATGCAATTATCTGTCCGTATGATTCTGTTCTGATGGAGATTTCTTCGAACTACGTTTCTTACGCCTGGATCGGTCCGGAAGGAGACAGTCTTTCAAATACCAACCAATGTTATGGGGAAGATCTTGGGTTTTACTATTGCCACGTTGTGGATAATGAGGGGTGTAATTTAACTTCCCCGCCTTATGAATTGAGAGAATACACCACTCCGAGCATTACCATTATGCCGGACGAGTTTTTATGTCCGGGTGAAACCGTTACCATTCAACTCGCTTATTCGGGAACCCCGGTCTTCAGCTGGAGCCCTGTTAATTCTGCGCAGGACCAAATTACCGTGAGTTCATCCGGTGTTTATTATGTACAAATAACTCAGTGCGGATTTACCATTACGGACAGCGTAGAAATCATTGACGGATCATTCAGTGCTAGTATAAGTGTTACGGATTCTACTTTGTGCTATCAGGATACTGTTCTCATTGTGGGCTCACCAGTTAGTTTGAATTACGAATGGAATGACGGGAATTCTTCCGGAGGAGTTTATCAGGTATCTGAACCCGGAACTTATTATGCAAATGTAACCAATGAATATGGCTGTACCATTCAGACAAATTCGGTCTCCATTACGCTTCCTTCGGAATCAACACCTCCGATTATTCCATCTCAGAGTGTATGCTCAGGGTCCAATGTTGTCATTAATTCTAATTCAACCTATACTTTAAACTGGTATTCTTCTGTGGATACGTCATTCATTACGAGCGGAAACCAGTTCCAGCTTTCAAACCTGCTCACTGATACTTCCTTCATCGTTGCCTTTCAATCAAGCGAATGTCCACTGGCATTTGGTTCTGTAAGCATTGAATTGGCAGATTCTCTCGGACAATATGAAATCAGCGGTGATTCGATCATTTGTCAGCAGGAAAACGGCATTTTTTCGATTAATACGAATACTGAAAACCTTTCCTGGTACAGTGGTACAACTTTTTTAGGGAATTCCAATCCGATTACAATTCCTTTCAATACCCTTTCTGCCAATCCTCAAATTACCGCCCAGGTTTCAAATCAATGTTACAGTACTTCGATTATAGACAGCGTACTGATCATTCAAACTACACTCCTTGAATTGATTAATGACACCATAACACTTTGTTATTACGATACGGATATCGCTGAAATCAGCACGCCAAACATGGATTCCATAACCTGGAACTCTAATTTGGGAACTGTTACAAATGATATTCTCAACGTAAGTGGCGCTAATAACTATGGGCTGGTTAGTGTTTCCGGGCAGGATCAATTCGGGTGTCCGACCAACGAGGTGCAACTGATAATCATTACTTCCGGATTCAGTACTTCCATTGAATTGGACTTTCCGGGTTATTGCCTCGGGGACTCCGGTACAATCACGGTGAATACTAACGCAGACAGCATTCTCTGGACTACGCCTTACGGGATTTTTAACAACGATACCCTGTCTGTCACCATTGATTCGATTCATTCAGGATCTTACTCCATTGAATATTGGGATGCACTGGGCTGCCATTATACAGATTCTGTATTCATTCCGTTATATCTTTCCCCAAATCTCGATATTCTTCCGGATTCCATTTTCTGTCTGAACGATGTTTATACTTTCTATTTTCCGAATGATACAAACAGTTATCAATGGATGACTTATGGGAATAATACCAGCATCCCGATCTTATTTGATCAGGACCTGATTTTAATTGCTACCACCCCGAATGGCTGCACAGCAAGTGACACTTTGGTAGTTCACACAGTGAATTGCGAAGATGAATTACCTAACATCATTACTCCGAATGGTGATGGTATCAATGACTACTTTATCATTGACGATGCTTATTCACAGCTACGCAATCAACTGCTCATTTTTAATCGTTGGGGAAATAAGTTATGTGAGGCCAGTCCATATCGAAATGACTTTGACGGCAAAGATATTTCTGAAGGAGTGTATTTCTACCAATACTATCCGGAAGGAACAGGCAACCCGGAAAGAGTTAAGCAGGGATTCCTGCACGTGGTCCGTTAGCTATTTATAAAACTGTACTTTTCAACTTACTTTGTGATTCTTATAACAAAGCGAATTGATTCTTCGGATTTTCAATTGTGCTCATTGTTTTCTGAACAAAATGCATTTTTTATTGAGCAAGGAATCAGTATATTTCCCAAAGCTTAGCAAATTTAGAAACTCTCTCCTCCATTTTTGTTTATTCCTTGTTTCCAGACTAACGGATTTAATAACAGCAAGTTGAGAAGCAATTGCCTTAAATTCCCTGTCCAAAATCAATTATTACGGTGGAAAACGCTTCCGTCGTCCAACCTTTTGTTCCCTTTTTCGTCTTAAACCTATAAATAACCTATACTATGAAGGGATTCCTCATTATTTGCTCACTCTGTTTTTCTGTATCGTGGACCTGGTCTCAAACCTGGGGGGCAGGGACTTTTAGCCAGACAACGAATGAAGCAGCAGATATTGAAGTAAACAACCTGAACGAATCCTATGTTGCCGGTTATTTCTCGGGACAAACGTCTTTTGGCTCCACCAATTCACTTTCTTCCACGCAGGGAAATACAGATGCCTACGTTGCAAAGTATTCCCCTTCAGGAACTGTCATCTGGATTAAAGAATTTGGTGGACCGGCTGCTGACAGAGCTATTGATTTAGCGGTTGGACCGGATCAGAACATCGTGGTAACCGGACAATTCTTCGGAAGTGTTACATTCGGAAGCACAACACTTGTTTCAAGTGCCAATTCAAAGGATATTTTCATCGTAAAATTAGATCCTGCAGGAAATGTGATTTGGGCCAGAAAAGAAGGTGGGAATTCGCCTGACAATCCGTATAAACTTACAATAGACAATTTAAACAACATCATCTTAACAGGTGATTACCAGGGAACTGCAACAATTGGATCAAATACTTTTACCAGTAACAACGGTTCATTTGATTTATTCATTGCGAAATACAATTCCGGTGGAACTCCGATCTGGTCCCTGAGTGGTTCTGCTGATCTGGACGATCGCGGTCTTTCAGTTGATGTTGATGCTTCCAACAACATTTTTTTCACCGGACAGTTTTCTAATACGCTGACTTTTGCTTCCAACACCTACGTTAATAATGGAATAAACGTGGGTTTCCTGTGTAAGCTCAACCCAACCGGACAGGTCCAATTCCTGCATTTAATGAAAGCAGGCTACGTTTTACCCTACGATGTGGAAGTAAACTCCAGCAATGAACCGATTGTGGTGGGTGATTTTTTGGGGAATATGCTCTACTATGACCAGAATGGGAGTCAGTCTGTTCAAAATCCGTATGACAAGCAAATCTTTGTGCTTAAAACGAGTAATAGCGGGCAATACGTTTGGAATCAAACGCTGGGTTCTGAAAATGAGCTTTCTGCGCGTGCACTTTCCATTGATCCGGGCAATGATATTTTCGTAACCGGTTATTTCAAATGTGACCTTTCCCAAATCCAGGACAGTACCGAAAACTTATTCAATTCTGTCGGGTTCCGTGATCCTTATCTTTTAAAAATTTCGAATAACGGTTCACGTTCCTACATCAAACAATTCGGGAGTAAACTGGATGACGAGGGAAAAGGTGTTGCTGTGAGGCAATCGGACAAACCGCTGCTTTGCGGAAGCTATACCTCCGATCTGAATTTCGTTCCCGGAGCAGCCACTGTGGGTAACGACAACTTTACCTTCAATCCATTTTTCGGAATGGAACCCTATCATGTTTTCCTTGTGGGCGACCAAAGCCGAAACTCCTTTTTAACGAACCATGTAAACAGCACTTACGGAGCTTATAATTATTATACCGTTTCAACTCAGGATTCACTTGCCGGATTTATTCATGCAGAAGAAGCTGCCAATTATGTGACGGTTATCGGGGATACGGTCCATTTTTGTACCAGTGCAAATCTATATTACCAAACTCTGACTTTCCCACATTTCGGGCCGGATTACACCAATACCTGGTACGACGGAACTAACAATCCCATCAATACGATCTCTGCAACAGGAACTTACTGGGTGGAACACGAACGCAACGACGAATGCTACATGGATATGGACTCCATCTATGCAATACAGGAACCCATTCCCAATCTTCCGTTGTTGACGGATGATCATGGAATAAATGTCAATAATCCCGGTCCACAGTATAATAACTACCATTTTTGTTATCCGGAAGGTGCCATTTTGAATTACAGCAATTTAGACCCGGGATCTTCGCTTGTAACCATTGGAAACGTAGTCTCCTTTAACGGTTTAGGTCCGCATATACTCAACCAGGAATTCCAGTATTTTGTGCAGGTTACCAATGAATACTGTATTAACATCGGAAGCTTTACCTTTCAGCAGGACGAGGCAAATCCACCGGACAGTATTTCGCTTTCCATTGCTATGAATACTACTAACCCAAGCGGCGATTCGATAGTCATTTGTCAAAATACCCCGGTTGAGTTTCATGCGATTGACCTGATCGTTAATCCGGGCGGAAACTTTTATCCTTCTGTCTATCCTCCAATTGACACGGTGATCTGGACAATCAATGGTTCTCCTTACATTAATTACGATACAGCCGCAACTGTTTTTACTCCAGGTTCAACCGGCTGGTATACCGTGACCGTACAAGTCATCAAAGGATTTGACAACGTGTGCGGCGTAGACACAACCATTTATCTTGCTACCAAGCAATTCTACATCCAGGTCAACCCTAATCCCAATTGGGGAACAACCATTTCAGGAGCGAATCTTCTTTGTCCGGGTGAATCTACTTACCTGGTCGCCTCCAATCCACACCCCAGTCTGCAATGGTCGGGATCCAATATTTTGTGGAACAACGGAACAGACAGTATTGAAGTGAATGCTCCCGGCTGGTACAATTACACCGGAGTGATTGCGGATTCTTTGACAGGTTGCAGTTCCTTTATTGTATTCAACCATTATGTGGGAGTGAAAGTGGCCCCAAATATTACTTCTTCCCCGGGAGATGCTGTGATCTGTCCGTTCGACTCCTTGTTGATGTCCGTTCCGAATGTTTTCACTGATTATATTTGGTTTGGTCCGAACGGAGATACTTTATCTACTACCTCGCAATGCTACACGAACGAAGTGGGAAGTTATGTCTGTAATGTAACCGATGTGGATGGTTGCGTTCTGGCTTCTCCTCCTTTCGAAGTATTTGAGTATTCCACACCTTCGATATCGGTTGTTCCAAGCGCCATGATCTGTACCAATGAACTGGTTGATATTCAAATCAGCTATTCCGGGAATGCTACGTTTCTTTGGAACAATGGATCTACGAGCGATCATATTTCGACCAATACTCCTGGGATTTATATTGTACAGGTCACCCAATGCGGAATAACCGTTGCAGACACTGTTGAGATCATCAACGGTTCGTTTACCGCTTCCATTTCGGTCAGTGATTCTGTCTTGTGTTTTGGTGATACCGCTGTATTCACAGGGTCTTACCCCGGTGGAAGTTACGAATGGAGCAGCGGCCCTGTGACCGGAGATTCATATAGCACCATTGCAGCAGGAACTTATTCTGCTTTGGTTACCAATAGCTTTGGCTGTACCTACCAAACGAATTCCATTTCGGTAACAACTGTTCCTGGAAGCGATCCTCCAACGATTGCTTCACAAACGATTTGTCCGGGAGAGGATGTCATACTGACCAATGCAAGCACGATTGTCTGGTATTCAACAGATACAACCCCTCTTTTCACCGGAACAACGGTAAGCCTGACCAATGTGCTGCAAGACACCAGCTTCCTGATTTCATATACTGCTCCCAACAGCATTTGTGGATTCAGTTATTCACTGGTTTCCGTTACCCTTGCCGTGCCGCCAACAATTGCAACTATCATCGGTGATTCGAATCTGTGTATCAATGAGGACGGTGTGTTTTCTGTCAATACTACAGACAACGTGGAGTGGTTCTCAAATGGAGTTTCTCTCGGGTCAAATAATCCAATCACCATTCCGTTTGCTACATTGAATGCCAATAACTTGTTCTCCGTGGAATTCTCCAATGCCTGTTACACAACTATTCAATTCGACAGTGTTTCAATCATAACTCCTGCTGTTCTGCAGCTTGCAGATGATACCCTGAATGTTTGTTTCTTTGATTCGGAAACAGCATACCTGACGAATAACAACCTGACTTCTGTAACCTGGACAGGTAGTTTCGGAACGATTACCAATGATGAACTGACGGTTTACGGAAATACTACTTATACTCCTATTACGGTAACAGCTGTAGACGAGTTTGGCTGTCAGACACAATCTGCAGCGCTAATCGTTAACACTTCCACTTACAATTTAACCACGGCCTTAAACTTCCCGAATTATTGTCCGGGAACCAGTGGGACCATTACTGCAAACACCACTTCAGACAGTATTTTATGGATCACTCCGTTCGGGAATTCATCTACTGATCCGCTCGCTTTTACTTTGAGCCAGCAAAATTCCGGGAACTTCTACATCCGGACCTGGGACGATATAGGCTGTGTTTATATGGACACGGTTTTTGTTCCACTGTCGTCGGTTCCCAACTTAAATATTCTTCCGGATACTGTTTTCTGTTTGAATGACATTTATACGTTCTACTTCCCGAACGATGCGAACACGTATTACTGGACAACTTACGGAAACAGCACCACCATTCCGATTAGCCTCAACCAGGAATTGATCTTAAATGTGGTGACACCCGAAGGTTGTGTGGATTCCGACACCTTGGTTGTTCATGCTGTAGATTGTGATAACGACCTTCCGAACATCATTACTCCGAACGGAGACGGGATCAACGATTTCTTCATTATTGACGATGCTTATTCTCAATTAGGGAATACGATTATCATTATCAACCGCTGGGGAAACAGGATGTTTGAAGCGAGTCCTTATTTGAATGACTGGGGCGGAGAAGGTGTTTCAGACGGAGTTTACTTCTATATGTACTATCCAAATGGGATTGAAAAGGATCCGGGTTATGTGAAACAAGGTTTCATTCATGTTTACGGAAACGATTAGCGTAATGAAACAGTTCAAAGCTATTGAATCCTTTTATTTTCAATCTAACTAATTCCAGTCTGTTCATGACTTTTATTGGCTAAATGATTCTACTTTATGCGTGATCAAAAAATAAAAAACTACGGGAAGTATGTGATAAATCCGCCGGACTTTATCTCATCAGGGGATAAGTGCAAGATTATCCACCACTTACCCAGGTAACTAAGAGCTTGCCGATTTTTCTTTTCGTAAGCGTTTTACCACCAATAAACAAATGATCCCGATACAGAGCCAAACCATGTCTACCGAGAAAATTCCGTATTCGGCACTGCTCCAGGTCCTCCAGAACCAATTCCCGGAACTGATCCCATTTACCACCGGAATGAATAAACCCAAAATCCCTCCGGCAAGTAAACAGAATTTGTTGGTGAATGCTTTATTCCGTTTGAATGTCAGTAGCATAGTCAGTGCCAGCCATCCCAGAAAAAAACTGTAATTCAGAATGGATTCACGGGATTCAGCTACTGATTCAGGAAGCAGTTTTGAAACAAGGAAACACCCAGCTGTAACAGGTAGCATGGATAAACAAATTGCCAGGTAGATGGATCCCACACGTTGGTTATAGCGCTTCTTTTTCTCCGGGATGTTTTTCTTATTCCTTGCTTCCAGCCAAATCAATACTCCGGAAATAATCACGAAACAAGTGAGGAAAGCCATCAGGAAATAGATCAATTTCAGGAAATAGGTATTAAACGTTCCTATTTCTCCGAATTGTGCATAATGCAAGCGACGTACAGATGACCAAACATCATCGTAGTAGCCCATGTTTCCGGGGGACTTTATTTTCACTGCTTTTCCGGTAAGTCCATTGAATGTTACGGAGCCTTGTCCTAAGAAGCGTTCCTGAATATTTTCAGAACCGCTCACTTCGATTTGCATGGTCTTACTTCCGAAGTATTTCATGTGAAGCCGGTCTACCTTAAAGTCCGTCCACTTTTTCGCCGTTTCGGAAACCAGTTGGTTGTAATTGACTTCGAAGGTTTGTTTTATTCCCAATGAATCAGCTGCAGTCTCTTCACGGATCACATCGTCGTACATTTTTTCTGCATCGCCATGGTAAATCCACAAGGCATTCGAACTTGCCACGATAATTCCCAATCCGAACATGGACCCGGTCAATGCATAAATGAACTGGAACGGAAGTCCGATTACTCCAAGAGCGGTGTGTGCGTCTGTCCAAACGGTTTTTAGCTTTTGTTTCGGACGGAAGACAAAGAAGTTTGATTTGATCTTTTGCCAATGGACTAAAATTCCGGTTACAATTGCCAAAAAGAAGAACAAGGCTACCAAACCGGAGATGTAATACCCGATTCGGTCCAACTGATAGTAGAAATGCAGCAAATACAGCAGCTCACCCAAACTAAAGGAACTTTGATGGCTCTTCAATGCGTAGTCTTTCGGACTCACCTCGTATTCGTAAGCGATTTTTCCCAAAGAATCTGTTTTCGGGTCATCTGACGGAGAAATATAAATGGATTGTTTGTCTGAAGTTCCCTCCGAATAAACGTAGACATTTCTTCCATAAAGTGAAGGAACGGTGTTTTCAATGGAGTCCATGATCCGGTTGTAGTCCGTTTTTCCCGACTGCACCGAAACTGTTTTTATGCTCTCATACTTTCCGCTTTCCCACTCGCCTATTTCCTGCCTGAACAATGCAAATGCTCCTCCGAAGAAGATAATGAAAAGTCCTATGGTGATGGTGATTCCACTAACGGTATGCAGATGAAAGAAAACATTGTAATTTCTGTTATTCATGGAAATGGATTAAGGAATCAGTTTCTTCCGAAATGAATCAGCAAGTAAAGAGCTGCTAGCATCAGGAGGTAAACCAACCAGCACTTCCAACCGTTCTCAAAAAGGAAAGGTAGCACCATCAGTGTGATCCAAACCGGAAAGATGGCGTAGACGGAGGTAATGACGGCTGTTTTATAATCGGGGAGCCAAAAAGCCAAGGCAGCGAATAAAAAGGATGTGACCAATAAACTACCGAGGATTGCTGCGGTAACTTTGGCAAAGCGCTGCCAGCCGGAGGAA
>CAMLDR010000013.1 GCA_946478775.1 uncultured Flavobacteriales bacterium | reverse complement strand
GAAATCCTAAATCCGGATCAAAAGTACATGCTTATCGGCCACAGCGACGGCGGAAGTATTGCCTTAATAATGGCTGCCCATAAAACAAAAAATCTTTCGGCACTTGTAACGATGGCTGCCCATACCTTTGTAGAAGAAGAAACACTTGCAGGAATCCACCCGGCAATAGAAGCATTTGAAACAGGGAAACTGGAAGGTTTATACCGAATCCACGGAGACAAGACAAAAACCTTGTTTTATGCCTGGGCAAATACCTGGCTCAGCCCGGATTTTAAAAACTGGGACATTCGCAACGAAATTTCCGATTTTCAGATTCCTGTTCTTGCAATCCAGGGAAAAGACGATCAATACGGAACCGAAGAACAGGTGAACTCCATCGTTCTAAATAAAGAAAACCGCATATGCAAGATCATTCCGGCTTGCGGACATCATCCGCACCTGGAAAAACAGGAAGAAACTATGAAAACAATCGCTCAATGGATGTCGGATATCCGTTAGGGACGCGATGCTTCGCATCCCTACTCCAATTGATCTCCATTTAAAATCAGGCATTCGTAATTTTTAATTATTATGTAAGTATTATTTTTTTACAATATTCCCTTCTAAACCATCTAAAACCAGTAACTTTGCGCTCGTTTTTATAATTTATACTGAATAGCTGATGAGTAATGCTTTGGGGAACCATATTCTGGTAGAGTTTATGGGGTGCGATCCGCACATTATGAATGATGTATCTTCGATCGAGCGCGACATGGTAGACGCGGCGTTGAAAGCAGGTGCAACTGTGATTAATTCTACATTCCACCATTTTTCTCCCTATGGAGTTTCAGGTGTAGTGGTAATTCAGGAAAGCCATTTGGCTATCCATACATGGCCGGAATACGGTTATGCTGCAGTGGACCTTTTCACCTGCGGGGAAATGGATGCCTGGATTTCATTTGATTATCTGAAAGAATGTTTTGGTGCCAAGAATTATTCCGCCCTGGAAATGAAGCGCGGAGCAGTTCAGTTGTTAACCAGAAATGACTTCGATATCTCTTCGATGCGTCAGAAAGCAAGTGAGTGGTCAAACCCGGAAATGTATACCAGAAATGTATGGTTCACAGATAAGGATGACAACCAGGCTTTGTCCTTGCGTTATACCGGAGAAGTATTCTTTGATGTTCAGTCTCCTTTCCAGCGCGTTCGTATTTTGGAATCTCCGAAATACGGGAAATTGCTGACATTGGACGATATGTTCATGACTACGGAAAAAGATGAGTTCCATTACCACGAAATGATCTCCCACCCTGCTATGTTTACGCATGGAAATGCAAAGAACATCCTGGTTATCGGTGGTGGAGACGGTGGAACTGTTCGTGAATTCCTGCGTCACGAAGGTGTGGAAAAAGTAACCATGGTGGAAATCGACGGAGAAGTGATTAAAGCCTGTAAAGAACATTTACCTGGTATTGCTGCTTCTTTTGATCACCCGAAATTAAACCTGATCGTAGGTGACGGAATTGCTTATGTTAAAGACGCTGCCGACGAAGAATTTGATTTGGTTATTGTTGACGGATCAGATCCGGTAGGTCCTGCAGAAGGATTGTTCTCAGTAGAATTCTACAGAAACTGTCACCGCATCATGAAACCGGGCGGAATCCTGGTTGCCCAGGGAGAATCACCGAAATTCAACGAACAGGCATTTACGGAATTGAACATTACACTTCAGCATATTTTCGGAAAAGAAAATGCGCCGGTATCTTTGTTCTTTGTTCCAACATACCCAACAGGAATGTGGAGTTTCCAATACGGACTAAAAGGAGCCGCTCAGCCAAAATCGGTTTCCAAAGAAGGAGAAATCGAAAGTTTTGTTCAAACAAAAGGATTGAAATACTACAATTCAGATATTCATACCGCAAGTTTTGCTTTACCTAATTTCGTGAAACAGCTGATTAATGGATAATTCAAAGAAATTTGATCCAAACGGAGTAGGAATTGCAAACGGGAACATTTTTGGGTTTCCGGTGGCTGAAGAAAACGCGGACATCGTAATCATTCCGGTTCCCTGGGACGCAACAGCTTCTTATGGAAAAGGAACCAGTGACGGACCAAAAGCCATCCTGGATGCCAGTACTCAATTGGATTTTTACCATCCGCAATTGCCGGAAGCATGGAACACACAGGTTTTCATGACACCGATTTCAGCAGATATGAAGCAGATCAATGACCAGATGTGTATTGACACCGTTCAGTACATTGGTTTTTTGGAAGAAGGCGGTGAGCTGGATGAGAACAGTCCGTTTAACGAAGTACTGGAGAAAGTTAATGCGACTTCCGATTTATTGAGAAGCAACCTGAAAGAACGTTCATCGAAATTACTCGCTGAGAATAAAATCGTGGCAGTCCTTGGAGGAGAACACAGTACTCCTTTAGGTTTAATGGAAGCTTTAAATGATCAGGGACAACCCTTTGGCATTCTTCAAATTGATGCCCATGCTGATTTGAGGGAAGCTTACGAAGGTTTTCAGCAGTCGCATGCAAGCATTATGTACAACGTACTGCAATCGTGCGGCAACCTGGAGAAATTGGTTCAGGTCGGAATTCGCGATATTGCCTATTCGGAAGTGCAGCTATCAGAGTCAGATCCTCGTGTAAAAACCTTTTACGACTGGGATTTAAAAAAAGGACAATTCGAAGGCCAAACGTGGAAAGAACAGGTTTCCATGATCCTGAACGAATTGCCGGAGCGTGTTTACATCTCTTTCGACATTGATGGTTTAATCCCTTCACTTTGCCCGAATACCGGAACACCTGTTGTTGGTGGATTTGAACTGGAGCAGATCAATTACCTGTTTTTCCAATTGGTTGAATCCGGAAGAAAAATCATCGGGTTTGATCTCAATGAAGTTTCTCCGGGAGACAAAGGCGATTGGGACGCAAACGTTGGTGCAAGAGCCTTGTGGAATCTGGTTTGTGCAGCAGAAAAAAGCCGAAAGTTAAACTACTGATATTTCACTTCATACAGTGATGGAAACACCTGAAGAAAAATAGGCTTCAGGTGTTTTTTTATTTATATATTCGTAACGTATAACGAAAGAGATGTTGAGAAACAAAGGGATACTTTTATTGATTCTATTTACTGTTCAATTTGCCGTGCTTTCCACTGCTCAGAACATTACCCTGCAGGGCAGAATCAATACCAAGCATTTCTCAATCAATGAATACGGAAGCGCCGGTCAGATCTGGACAGGTTTACAGGCTGCCAACGGAAACGTGCTTTTCGGGAACCGACAGGATATCCTTTCCTTCAATGGAATTGAATGGTCCAAAATCAAAACCGATTCTAAAAAAACAAAAAAGGCTATCCGCGAAAGCTGTACGGATACGTACGTTTCCAAATTGTACCTGGCCTCCGACGACCGTGTTTATGTAGGACGCGATAATAACTTCGGGTACCTGGATCATTCAGCCAAAGGTGAATTGGTTTACTACCCTGTTTTCTACGGAGGACTAAAAAACAACATCGGACAGGTTTGGAATATTTTTGAATTGGGAGATAATTCCATTCTTTTCGCAGCGGAAAAAGGTCTCTACGTTTTCAAAAACGGAAAAGCAACTCAATTGCAGCTTCCGGCAGCTTTCCAGGAATTGGAATGCAAAACATCCTGCCGGGTTCTCAATGGCGTACTGCTTACTTTTCAATCAAAAGCAGAGTTCAAGTCCCGAAAAGAAAACTATTTATACTACGATGTAGTGAACTCGAAACTGAAAGAAATTCAGCTTCCGCTTTCAGTTCACATCAAGAATATCCGGGGAAGTTTTCAGATCGATAATATTTGGTACGTCGTTGATGCACGAAGCAAAGTTTTCAGTGTCAGCAATTCCGGAGTAAATACTCAGCGCTGGGATTCAGTTCCGCGCTCCAAATTTCCCTGCCTGAGCAAGTACTTCGTAAATACGGTTACAAAAGCAGGAAATTACTTGCTTGTAAGTACTGAAAATGACGGATTGGTCATTGGCGATCTTTCGGGAAAAATAATCCGGGAATACAACCTGGAAGATGACCTGGCCAACTTAACCATCAATCATTCCTTTTTTGATAACGATTTCAACCTGTGGCTTTGCCTTGGAAACGGAATTCAGTTTATAGAAACGGGCTCTCCCCTTTCCTATTTCCACAAGAACGAAGGCGTGACCTCACAAATTGAAACCATTGATTTCAATTCCGGAACCCCACTGATCGGGACCCACAATGGAATCCTTTCTCCCCAGCGAACGATATCAGGAACCAAACTCCTGCCTTTCGGAACTTTAAACGAGATCATTTTTGACATCGAAACGATTAAAACCCGTTCCGGAAGTAAATCCATGATCATTGGTTACAATGGGGTTTTTGATTTGAATACTGCTTCTTCAAAACACGTTTCGGCATCCTATCAATATGCCATTGCCTTTGAGAAAGATCCGAAAGATCCGAATTCCATTTACCTGACCCTCGAAGGTGGTTTGGCAAAATTAAAGCTCCTGCCAAATGGAAAGTGGGAATACGAAGAACTGGTTGGAGATGCCGGAGGTGAAACCGTTAGTTTGGCTTACCTGCGCAATAAAGTGTTTTTCAGTATCCGTTCGAAAGGAATCGGGATTTACGATTTGGCTACCAAAAAGTTTAAAACGGTAACAATCCCGGCTCTTAGCAAAGAAGATCAAAACAACAATTTCTATGTGGAGGAATTCAAAGGCCAGGTATTTGTCGGAACGGCAAATGGAATGTTTGTCTACAATGACAAAACCGGTAAAATTGAACCTTTCGAACCAGCCAATGCTTTCAAAACAAAGAATTACAAAAATACCATTCACCGCATTATCAATGTAAACAATCAACAACTTTGGGTAGTTGTTTACCAGGATAAAAAAGACGGTAAATTCGAGAACATCTTCGGGTGGTTCGATAAACGCGGTTCTCAATGGGAATGGACATCCTGGCCTTTAACAGGACTGAAGAATGCCGGACTCGTTTTTGCGGTTGAAAAGAATCCGTTGGCAAATGAGGTTTGGATCGGTGCAAATGACGGTTTGTTTGTTTTGAACCTGGATGCGATCCGAAAAAACCGGAATCCCTTCAAAGTTCAGATTGATCGATTGGAAGTCAATGGAAAAACCTTCCTGTACGATGTTTCGAAAAGCAGGAAACTGGAAGGATTGGATTACGACCAAAACTCCTTCAAACTGATTTTTCATGCCAATTCATTCTCCTGCCTGGGACCAACCACTTTCAGCTATAAACTCGAAGGATTTAGTGACCAGTGGTCTCAATGGTCTCCACTCAACTTCGCCAACTTTGAAAAAATCCCTGAGGGAAATTACACCTTCAAAGTAAAAGCGAAATCAGCTTATGGAATCGAGAGTGAAGTTCTGACATATGAAATCATTGTTCATCCTCCCTGGTACCGAACCGTTTGGGCGTACATCATTTATGTTATCCTATTGTTCCTATTGATCTATTTGGTCGTTCAGCTTTCTACCCAGCGCGTAAAAAGACAGAATATACGACTGGAAGCAATTGTTCAGGAAAGGACCAAAGAGATTGCAGAGCAAAATCATCAACTGGAAATTCAAAAGGAAGAAATTACGGCTAAAACGGTGGATATTTTAGATAGTATCCATTATGCGAAACGGATCCAGTCCACGATATTGCCAACGACCACCCGTTTGAATGAGTTGTTCAGACAGCACTTCGTATTCTATCGTCCGAAAGACATTGTGTCGGGAGATTTCTACTGGGCACGCGAAGTGCAGGGGAAAGTCATTTTCTCTGCAGTCGATTGTACCGGACATGGTGTTCCCGGAGCACTGGTGAGTATTGTGGGTAACAACGGATTACTGCGTGCAATCAATGAGTTTAAGCTGACAGAACCAAATGAGATCCTGAATAAACTGCGTGACATTGTAATTGATGCATTCAGATCGGAAGGGCAATCCGACGTGAAAGACGGAATGGATATCGCCTTGTGTTCCATTGATCAGAAGACAGGGGTCCTGAAGTTCTCCGGAGCAAACAACGAATGTGTCATTATCCGCAATGGAGAAATCATCGAATTGAAACCTAACAAACAGCCAATTGGTCAGTTTATTGATGCAAAACCATTCACTAACCAGGAATTCCAATTGGAACACGGGGACTGTGTTTATTTGTACACAGACGGATATGTGGACCAATTTGGCGGAGACCGTTTAAAGAAATTCAAATCCAGACCATTTAAAACATTGCTTGCGAGCATTTACCAAATGGATATGGACGAACAATACAAAGAAATACAAAGAACTTTTGATTCCTGGAAGCACGATGTGGACCAGGTCGATGATGTGTGCGTATTTGCTGTAAAATATATAAATCCTTCACATGAGAGCTAAATGGCCCGCATTAATGGCTTGGGTGTTTTTGGCACTCATGATCTTACTTTTCTTAGGCTGGAGTGAATTCTCCTGGAGATTGACGAAAGTACTTCCTTTCTTCATCAGCTTTCTGTTCTTGTTCTTTCAGGTCCTTACAATTAGTAAGATCAGTTCTAGAACTTTCCGATTGATCAATACTTCCCTATTGATCGTGCAGGTTTTATTCCTGGGCTCACTTTTACTTTCTTGGGTAGAGATCGGGGATACCTGGAAAATGAATATGTTGTTCTTACTTGCGGCAACGCATGTTTATTTACTGGACCTCAACAATCGCTTTATCCAAAGACGGTTCTTTTCCAAATGGCTCTTACTTGCTTTGTTGGCCGCTAGCCTGATCGCATTCCTGTTCTCACCTTACCTGATAAACATTGGATTTATCAGTGCACTTATTTCAGGCTTGATCGTGTTGATGAATATCTTTTTGTTCAATCCGAAAAGAGAACAATCAGGTAACTAACTACAAGAAAGCCACCCTCCTCGTTCCTCACTCAAGGGAGGAGGTGTTTCGAATCTCCCTCCTTGAGGAGGGATTAAGGGAGGTGGCTAGAAAGATCAATCCCCTTTCACATAAGTCCCGATCGCATAAAGTCTTTTCAGCCAATATTCGGAATCTTCAATATTTGTAATGATCACTCCTTTACTCGAACTGGCGTGGATCATGGTTAAAGGCTCTCCTTTGTTTGAGACAATGATCCCAACATGAGAAATCCCGGAACCGTTATTAAAAAAGACCAAATCACCTTTTTGAGCATTTTTCTGTTTCACTTTAGTAGATGAATTGTATTGATCCTCTGCCCTTCTGCTTAAAGTCACTTTGAATTCTTTCATAACAAAACTGGTGAATCCGCTGCAATCAAAACCATTCGCGTCTGCTCCTGCCCATTTGTATGGAACTCCTACGTATTTTTTTGCCAGTTTCACAATTTCCTCCCGCTCTTTCGAAGTTGCCGGAGTTTCTTTGATTTCAGGCGCATCAATAACCGGCGGGTGGATTTCACCCGGAACATCCAGGTCCGGAATGCGGTCAAATAATCCGAATAAAATCTGTTGGACCTCGTCGTATTTGGCTTGCCTTCCTTCTGATTTATAAGTCTGAGCTTTTATTACCAGGTCGCGCTTTAATTGGGACACGTGGTTCAAATGCGTGTTGAATACTTTGATCCCATCGGGAGAAGCCAAAACCTGACTGAACAATTCACGTGCTTCCTGGAGAGCTTTCGGATGGAACTCAGCCCACAATCCCTTATCCGCCAATTGAAACAAGGCAAGGCTTTTGTAAAATTCGGGCTTAAATGAATAATCATAATCCGGCTGGTCCAGCAAACGATTTGCCTTTCGGAGAACCATTTTATAATGTCCCTGATCGTACAAAACTTCTAATTTATCCAAAGCCTTTACCTGCCCGAAAGAAGTAAATGAAGGAATAATCAGGGCGGTCACTAAAAAGATTCTTTTCAACTGTTTCATATCTGAACTATACGTTTTAAAATTACAAAAAGCACCTGTTTGTAACCTGAATAAAAGACGAACACCCAATTGTTGGTAACTACAGTCAGAATGAGAATCAGAGCGAGAATGAGGACTAAGATTCTTATCGCATTCGCATTCTTCGCTTTCATTCTGTTTCTCTTTCTGATTTTTTAACACGAATCACAAACTTCGACTGGTTCGAACAAGTCGATTGAACGTTTTATACTTATATTAGTATTCTTAAGAAAATTGTATGAAATATTGTGGCGTTTTGTTGGTCTTTGCATTAAGCATCAACTCATTTACATCTTCTGCTCAAAAGGTTCCTACTGAACCCAAATCACCTACAAACGGTCAGCGCTTAGATGAAATTTTCACATACGTAGATAAATTATATGTTGATCCGGTGAACGATAAGGAGTTGATGGATGCCGCTATAATTGGTATGCTGGAGAAACTGGACCCGCATACGGTTTATATCCCCAAAGATGAAGTGGATGCAGCAAATGTAGCTATCGACGGAAGTTTTGTTGGGATTGGAGTTCGTTTCCAGATCCTGAAAGATACGTTGATGGTGGTTGAAACAATTGTAGGAGGTCCTTCTGAAAAATTAGGAATTCGTGCAGGCGATAAAATTGTGGCGATCGATGGTCAAAGTGTAGCGGGAATTGGATTGAAGAACAACCAGGTACGCGAAAAACTATTGGGGGAAGCAGGAACAAAAGTTCGGGTAGATATCATGCGAAAAGCGCAGAAAAAACCGATCAATTATGTCATTACAAGAGACAAAGTTCCCGTTAATTCGGTAGATTGCTCTTACATGGTAAGCCCGAAGATCGGATATTTGAAACTGACTTCTTTCTCCCGCAGTTCACATGACGAAATCAAAAAAGGCCTGGATAAGCTGAAAGCACAGGGGATGGAAAGCCTCATTCTCGACTTGCAGGGAAATGGTGGCGGATTACTTTACGCTGCTCAACTCATTGCAGATGAGTTCTTATCGGACAATAAGTTGATTGTTTACTCAGAAGGCCGCGCGCAGCCACGCCAGGACCTGAGTGCGGGAAGAAGCGGTTCCTGGGAAAAAGGAAAAGTGATCGTTTTGATCGATGACAATTCTGCTTCTGCTTCAGAAATCCTTTCCGGAGCGATCCAGGATTGGGACCGCGGTTTGATCGTTGGAAGAAGAAGTTACGGAAAAGGATTGGTCCAACGACCGATCGACCTTTCAGATGGCTCTCAAATGCGTTTAACGATTGCTCGTTACTTCACTCCTTCCGGACGTTTCATTCAGCGTTCTTATGAAAACATAGACGATTATAAAAATGAATACATGCGTCGCTTTATGAATGGTGAGTTTTCCCACATGGACAGCATCAAACTTCCCGATTCATTGAAATTCGAGACACGTGTTACGAAAAGAGCTGTTTACGGTGGTGGCGGGATCATGCCGGATTTCTTTGTTCCGATCGACACTTCCGAAATTACCGACCTTTACCGCAACACGGTTCAAAACGGAGCCTTTACCAGTTTTCCTTTGACTTACGTCGATAAGAACAGAGATGAACTGAATAAAAAATACGAGACTATCGATCAGTTCATAGCCGGTTTTAACGTAGACAAAAAATTGATGGATGAATTCTTTGCTTATGTTAAAAAGGAAAACAAAGATTTTGAGTTCAAGGAAGATCAATATAAGATCAGTAAAAATACGATGGAACTAAGATTAAAAGCTACTATTGCAAACGATTTATTCGGCATTGAAGCTTTCTATAAAATCTACAATGAAAAGAATGAGATTCTTCAAAAGGCAATACAATTGCTGGAATCCAATGAGTACGATAAACAAAAATTGGCATTAAACTAAAATGAAAAAAAGAAGTTTATTTATCGGCCTGGTAATCTTAGGCGGAATGACAAGCGCTTGTTCAGGCAGCACAGAAAAAAACACAGACGAAAGCAACCTGGTGATGGAAGTTGCCGATGATCCTGAAACGATCAAAGCAAATGAACAGGCATTAAAGGAATTAAAGGAACAGCAGCAAATGGAAGCCGCATCCACCACATCCATGAAAATCGATAAAGAAATTCACGATTTCGGGAAAGTAGTTGAGGGAGTAGAAAATCACTGCACGTTTACCGTAACGAATACCGGGGACAAACCTTTGGAGCTTTCAGATGTGAAAGCGAGCTGCGGATGTACTACACCAAGTAAGCCCGAAGGTCCGATCGCTCCAGGAAAATCCGATAAAATTGAAGTTGGTTTCAAGCCGAATGGCAAAGGAGTGAGTGAAAAAACGATCACCATTACTGCAAATACGGATCCGCGCATTACCGTGGTGAAAGTGAAAGCAGACGTACAATAATTGAAAATTTATAATGGAGAATTGAAAAGCAGGATTATCCTTTTCACATTTTCAATTCTCCATTAATTTGGAATTCGGCATTTGTAATTCGTAATTACAAAAGTCCTTTCAGCGAAGCCGATTTCTTCGCATACGACTCAATAGCCGTTTTAGTCGATTCTTTCAATTTACTATAACCTAAAACAATCGATGCAACATCGTCTTCAATATTTCCGTTGTATTTCAGCTGCTTAGGTGCATTCTCCTGGATAAGCAGACGCAAAAATCGGTATTCCACGTTTCCGTCATTTGATTTGATCTCTGATTCAAGGATCTTCTTTCCCGCATTGAACAAACTCATTTTATCCTTTGCCGTTTTCTCGAATTGAGCAGCTTTCATTTGCAAAGCTCCTTTAAATGCCTTCACTTCGGAAGTTTCCTTCAAACTTTGAACCCCACTCAGTTGTTTTTGGACAATCTCTTTCGAATCGCTCGCCAAGGCGTTGTAAATGGCTTTCCGATCCAATTGAGCGTTTGTAGTAAATGTAAAAACAGAGAGAGTAAGGAATATTAGGAGTTTCATAGTTTTAATTTGGTGCAAAGATAATTTCATAATTCAAATGATGCATTTAAAATTTAAATCCCTCCCAAACAAAATTCGGGCCGATCTGTTTTGCATTCTCCATTTTGGATTTTGAATGCAGTAAATGGAATTTTTGTAATGCCTTCTCCCCGATTTTTGGTAAATTTATACAAGCAAATCATACAAAATGTTCGTAGAAATCAATCCATATAACATTGACAACCGGCTTATCCAACAAGTAGTTGATGAACTGAAAAAAGGCGGAATCATCATTATTCCGACAGATGCTGTTTATGCAGTAGCCTGTGATGTTATGAACAAAAAAGGATTGGCTGAACTTGCAAAATGGAAAGACGTCAAGCTTTCAAAAGCCAATTTCTCCATCATCTGCTCGGATCTAAGCCAGGTATCCGAATACGTGAAACAGCTGGACAGAAATACTTTCCGGTTATTGAAGCATTATTTGCCCGGGCCTTTTACTTTCATTTTGGATGCCACCAACGAAGTATCCAAACTCTTCGATTCCAGTAAAAAAGAAATCGGGATCCGGATTCCGGACAATAAAATTGTTCAGTTAATTGTAGAGCGTTTGGGGAATCCGATGGCTGTTACATCCCTTCACGATTCGGAAGATGAGATCATGGATTATTTTGTTGATCCGGCTTCGATCTATGAACGTTACGACGATGAAGTAGCCATGATCATTGATGGTGGTCCCGGAAAACTGGATGCATCAACCATTGTAGATTGCACGAACGGAAATGCAGAAATCATCCGTCAGGGAGTTGGACAAATAGATTTATGATTGTAATTATCGATTGCGGAAGCTCCAAAACGCCACTCATTGAATCCATCGTTTACGAATTTATGGATACGCGGGTTGTGCCCCTTTTTGAGTTTCAAAGAGCATTACATACAGATGCATTGGGCTTTATAATCTCCGGAGCCCCCATTCTGATAACTGAAGTGGACACGGATCCTTATCTGAAGCAATTCGACTGGTTAAAGACGGAGAAATTACCTGTTTTAGGAATTTGCTTCGGGCATCAGATGCTGGGATTGACTTTCGGCGCGCTTTCCAACAGGCAAAAGGAAGACCGCGACTGGCAAATTGTGGAAGTCATTACCGACTGCCCCCTTTTCAATAAACTTCCGGTTGAGATCGAATTGATGGAAGATCATTGTGAAGCGATCAGTATTCCAAAAGATTTCACTCACGTTGCAGTATCAGACGCCACGGTGAATGAAGCCATGATGCACCAGACCCTTCCGCTTTACGGAGTTCAGTTTCATCCGGAAGTATCCGGAAATCACGGCGTTATTATTCTTGAAAACTTTGTTCATATTTGTGAACAGCATGCGAAATAGAAGCCCGATAATTTCCGACTTTTGAGGTATGTTATTTAATCGAATTTGGATCGGCTTTTTTCTCATTGCCTTTTTGGTTGGGACAAGTAAGTTGATATTCTGGCAAGACCTGGATATTTACAAACGAATGATGGAAGCCTTGTTTGCTTCAGCAAAATCAGGTTTTGAAATCTCTTTAGGTCTTACCGGAGCACTTTGCTTTTGGCTTGGGTTCATGCGAATCGGGGAAAAAGGTGGAGCTGTTCAGTGGTTATCTCGATTAATTTCACCTCTGTTTATCCGCATTTTTCCTGGAATCCCCAAGAATCACCCTGCAGCTGGATCTATTATGATGAATTTCAGTGCAAATATGCTCGGACTGGATAATGCCGCAACACCTTTGGGCTTAAAAGCGATGCAGGAAATGCAGGAATTAAATCCAAACAAAGAAACCGCTTCCAACGCACAGATCATGTTCCTGGCATTGAATACCGCAGGTTTGACAATTGTTCCGGTAAGTGTTTTGGCTATTCGATCTCAATACCATTCAGATAATACCACGGAAGTTTTTCTTCCAATTTTAATTACCACTTTCCTGTCTGCTTTATTTGCATTGATCATAGTTTCAATCAAACAGCGCATCAAATTGATCGATCCGGTAGTTATTGCTTATTTCCTTGGAGGCTTGGGCTTCGTTACATCATTACTTCTTTGCTCACTTTGGTTTCCTCAATATACGGAAGTCATTTCCAACATCCTGGGAAATGGAATTCTCTTTGCAATCATTCTTTTGTTCCTCCTTCTTGCCATTCGTAAAAAAGTAGTCGTTTACGAAGAATTTATTGAAGGCGCCAAGGAAGGTTTCCAGGTCGCAATTACTATTATCCCCTATGTCATCGCTATTCTGTGTGCAATCGGATTATTCAGAGCATCCGGAGCTTTAGATGCAGTGCAGGATGGATTAGTTTGGTTTTTCACTACAATCGGAATGGCACACACCGAGTTTGTGGAAGCCCTTCCTGTAGGATTGATCAAACCATTCAGTGGATCAGGCGGACGTGCAATGATGCAAAGCGTGATTGAGTCCAATACCACCGCTACAATTAAAGGAGTGGATACTTTTGTGGGAAAAATAGCTGCTACCATGCAAGGTGGAACAGAAACTACGTTTTACATCCTGGCAGTTTACTTTGGTTCTGTTAAAATAAAAAACACTAGATATGCTGCCGGTGTAGGGTTAATTGTTGATATAATCGGGATAATTATCGCTATTTTAGTATCTTACTTGTTCTATCAGGTACCGGCTGTAAAATGAATTGGTTTAAACGCATATTTGGAAAAGAACCTTTAGAAGAAAAGAAAAAGGTGGAAGTGAAGAAAGCAAACATTGCGTTCGCAGAATTCAACTATCCCACGAAAATCATTCTTGCCTGGATCAAAGCATTGGAGGGACACAAAGATTTGGAGAAATTCCTTTACGACAACGGCTATCAAGAAATCTTCTTTTTGAATCAGGCCCTTAACCTGAAACAGGAAGCACGGGATTGGCTGCTGGCAAACGGCTATCCGCATTTAATGGCTTTTGTCAATGCTGCGGAAGGAAATGAAAGCGCTCAGCATTGGCTGCAGGTTCACGGATTTGAATTCCTGTACAACGCGGCAATAGCCATTGACGACGAAGAATCGGGCTTCAAATGGCTCAATCTGAATACAGACGAATTCGTTTTTGGATTGATCAAAACAATGAAAAAAGTAAAAGACAAGATCGAATTCAATCACAACGACATGTATTCCTTCGGAAAAGATATTTAAACATGATTACTCTTCGATTAGCGACATTAGCAGACGTTCCTTTTATAAGGGAAGTTTCTGAACTTACCTGGCCTGTTTCCTACAAAGGAGTTATCTCTGAGGGACAGATCCGATACATGCTGGACCTGATGTACAGCGAGCCTAAAATCAGAGAAGCAATTACGGACCCCAATCAGGCATTCTGGCTGGCAGAAGAGAATGGAAAAGTGCTTGGTTTTTGTGGCATCGAACATCGTTACTCTAACCAGGCTATCACCCGGATCCACAAATTGTACATTCTACCGGATACGCAAGGCTCCGGACTTGGAAAGATCCTGGTGGACCACGTTGAAAAAGAAGCTAAAAAGCAAGGAAATACTACCCTTCATCTGAATGTCAATAAAAAGAATAAAGCTGTTGGTTTTTACAAAAAACATGGTTTCGTCACCGATCACGAAGAAGTACTGGATATCGGAAATGGCTACGTCATGGATGATTTTGTGATGACGAAGGAGTTGAATTGATTTTTTGTATCTTGCTTAAAACCAATTGGAATGAAACATGTAATCTCAGGAATACTCGGAACGCTTCTTTTAGGATCCTGTATGGGAAATAGTGTCATGAAGAAGAACCGCAACCTGGAGTTCAATTGCGATAACGATTTCAAGCTTCGATTTACGGAAAGCACCACCGTTACAAATGGCGACAGTACCACTAAAATCACCGTAAAAGTAAAAAGCCCCAAACTAAACCGGGAATACGACATGAAGCAGGTCCGGGCTGCAAGCGGTGTAAAATATACTTCGAAAGACGGAAACTATATTTTTTGGGAGCACCAGGGGGAGTTTACTTTCGGGACTGAGGATTCTACTTATTGTTTGTGTAAGTAAGCCGCAATTTTTTTCAAACTAGGGACCTTTTTTTTCTGCTGCTAAGGATATGAAACACTAAAAAAGTCAACAATCCGTCTAGAATGAACAGTAGATTGAAGCAAAAATGAGGAATCGGTGGATAAAGAACAGACCAAGAACCTGCAAAACTAGTTTTTGAGAATGCAAATATCACTTCAATACCCACCAAACAAACCACTAGAAATAAGAACAGGACAAAAATCAATAAAATCAAATAGGAAACAAAACCCTGTTTATTAAACTTTTTTCGCCAGGCTAAATAAGCAGTTAGCGGAATACTTGAAATGGAAACAGCCGCTATAATCTGGTCAACTGCAAAGACAACAACATCTTTATGCCGGTACAAAAAGTAGTCACTAATTAAATCATAGATATCCCTGAAGTAAATGAAACTAAATATCAGGCAGATGATACAAAGAACAATCGTAACCACTTTTACAACAGGATTATTTTTCCGGCTATTTGGCTGAATGAAGTTCAGATCATCAATCGGTTGATTTTCCATTCAAACTACCAATTCGGATGGAACTCGATGGCAGTGGCTCCTTTTCCATATTCATGGAAATCGGCATCGTATACTTCAATTTGATCCTGCAGCGCTAAATAGGTACGAATCTCGTTTTTGAGCACGCCCTCTCCTACTCCATGGATTACCACTAGTTTGTGGACAGCCTGGTTTTTCGCTTTTTTGAATATCGATCGGAATTCGCCCATTTGTTTCAGCAAGATCTGAGTATTGGACATTCCCTGGGTGGATTCCAGGATCTCCTCAATGTGCAGGTCAATTTCCCAAACGGTCCGGGGCTTCTTTACTCCTGTTCTTTCCTGGATGATCCGAAAGGTCGTTTCAGGCTCCAAATCTTCTTTGGAAATCGTTATTTCATCATCCGCATATTTTTCGGAATGGATAAAAACCAGTTCATTCAGGGGAAACCAGCGATCAAAACCGGAATCATCTGTGACCTGTGCACGATTTTGCTCCAAACTCAAAATAACTCCGTCTCCTTTTTCGTATAAAAAAGAAACCTTCTGACCAACCTTAAACATACATCTCCTTAAAAACCCCTTGATTCCACATGAGGTAAATGGGGCCAAAAATAGCCAAAATCCAGGCAATGATCACGATCACTTTCATAAAGCCATTCAAATCCTGAGCCATTGGAGGCACCAGCATATTCTTGACTTCATTGGCAACTACCGTTTTGGTTTCCTCTGCTTCCATGTTCTCTACAAAACGACGAAGCCCGGGTGTGTTTTCCAATACGTGGTTCTTTACGAAATGATAGGAACGATCTGACAGGTTATCGTAGGTTGAATTGAAATTCACATCATCTTCTTTCAGTCCTTTATGGATCAGGTATTTGCGATGCAGGCTGCGCACCTGAAACCCCATCAGAAAACCAAAGATCAAAATAATGTATTCTCCCAGAAAATAACCTATCGCAATCAATCCGAGAGAAGAAATAAACGAGAAAATAACCTGGAACAATTCAATCCGCTCAAAAAACAGAATACTCAGCATACGCCCGCCGTCCAAAGGAAGAATGGGAAGCAGGTTCAAAATGTTGACTGCAAAAAGAATCATTGCGGATTCAACCATCCATAGAATCTCGTATTGAATGCCAAAAAGCCAAAGAGCAATCCCAATAATAATACCGGGAAAAGGTCCGGCAAGCACCACCATTAAACTTTCCCGCTGACGGTAAGATTCTTTCTGCCCGTGAACAAAAGCCCCCATCAACGGAAGGAATAACATCCTTACATTCTCGTATCCGTAGATTTTCATGAACAGGTAATGCCCGCCTTCGTGAATGATCAATACGGCAAGTAATTCTATCAAAAAACCAAGCTGGTTGTCAAAAAACACCAGGAAACTCAAAGCAAAAAGCATCAACGAGAACACCGTAACCGCAATGTGACCTTGCCTGACGGGTTCCTTTTCCAAAAAAGGCTTTGGCGGATAGAGAGAATTAGAATCGTTGTCCATAATACTACTAATGTACAAAATAACTTTTTCAGAATCAATTATCAGATCGGAAAATTACCCGGTCTTTTTTCCAGACAATGATTTTTTTATCATCGCCATAACTAACGAAAGTTTGGTTATCAATGAACACAATTCCATTCACGGAACGATTATGTCCACCGTGTTTGAACTCCATACGCTGCTCCACTTTGGAAAAGTCCTGATTCCATACTTTAATGGTTTTGTCCATTGAAGCTGTCACGAATTGATCGTTTAATTTAATCAACCCGTAAATAGTCTGGTAATGTGCCGGAATGCGTTTCAATACTTCGTAATTGGAGTTGGTGATTGCAATATGTGCATCTCTTCCACCGGTAATGATCCGCTGGGACGGAAGATCGGCAAACAACACATTACTTCCGAGTTCATTTGGTTCCCAGGAAGCTAGTTCATTCCAGTTTTCACAGGAAAAGACCAAAACACCAATCAATTGGGTACTCACAAAGCAGGTGTTTTCAGCAATAGTAAGCGCTCTGATTTTCCCAGCTGCTAATGGCAGATGCAAAATCCGTTTACCGGTCTGCAATTCCAAAACTACTAAATTACCTTCCGAATCACCTGCAAGCAGCCAATCCCGGTTCCGGTCGATTAATAGTGAGAACCAGGCATTCCCAAAAAAGTTATGCTCCCAACTGATCTTTTTCGTTTCCGTGTCGATGGCTAATAAAGTACCGTCCGTGCATCCGATAAAACAAAACTGATTTCCGGCTTTAATTACATATGCTGCGTGCTCTAATTTCACCGTAAAGGTAGAATCCTGCGATCCTGAGACCAGGTCCCAGCGTGTAACGTACTTATCTCCCGAAGAACTGTATAAAAAATGACCATCCCAGGAAGCCGAATAAATCGGTCCTGCGTGCCCATTAAATACACTACCCGGCTGAAACATTATGCTTCTTCCTCTTCCGGTTCGTCTGAGTCTACTTGTTTTAATCGTTGTGCGTAATCTTCGGGCAGGAAATCAAAGAATGTATCTCCACGCAAGCCCAAACGCAGACATTCCAGCGGAATCACTTCGTTTGGTGCAATATTGCCCAAATTCACGTTCGCTCCGAATAATTTAATAAACCAAACCTGCTGGTTCTTTTGAGGGGCTTCCCACAAAATATCTTCCGGCTTCACCTTCGCGATAATCTTATTGATGAGCATCGTATGTGCAGTTCCATTGGGGCGGAAAACGCCTACATTTCCTGCTTCACGACCTTCTGCGATGACTTTCCATGAACCTGCTTCCAGCTCAGAACTCATCATTTTGATCCATCTTCCCGGACTGATCAAAATTCCCGAATCTTTCGATCCAACTTCTGAAAGCACTGTTCTTGTCTTAGCCAAACGCTGGATCAATTCCAATTTTTCATTGTGATTAATGATGATCGACCCATCAGAAATTTCTGCCAGGTCCATATCGTACTTATCCAATAAACGCATGTAATCTTCGAAACGGCCGCGTGCATGAAAAGCTTCAAAAAGGGTTCCTCCAAAATACACTCTTAAACCGGCAGAGCGATACAACTTGATCTTCTCTTCAAGATTATTCGTAACAAAAGCGGTTCCGAAACCAAACTTCACAATGTCTGTCAAATGAGCATTTGCCTGAATAAAGTTCTCAGCTTCATTCATGCCTAATCCTTTATCCATCATCATTGTAATCCCTTTATTACGGGGTTGTTTTGTACGTTCCGGAATATGTGGTAAACTAAAATTCATTTTTTGATAAATTGGGTACTATCGACTCATGTCAAATTATAGCTCTAAGAGCGTGTCAAATTTACTAATTCTTGAACATCCGCCAATTCCGGATAGCGAATAAAAACATCTTTTGTTCCTTCGGGGTCTTTATCGAACGACTCAACTAGCACTAACTTAGCACCTTCCTCGTTTCCGGAGACCCAATTCAGGTAAATAATCGGAAGAATGGAGAAAAACAATTGGTGCTTTACAACGTAATTCTCCACAAAAGTGCGAGCCTCACCCACACGGTGTTCCAATAAGAAATCTACGTAATCAAAGAAACAATCTTCATTTCCGGGATCTAAAGTCAAACAAGCCAAATAAGCTTCTTCTGCTTCTACGAGCATTTCAGCATTCTCAAGTGCACCGGCATAGACATGATAATATCCGTCCATATTCGGTTCCAATTCCAATGCTCTTTCAATATAGTGGAGACTTTCTTTCGGGTGTCCCTCCAAGTCTTTAACGATTCCCAATCCAAGCCATGCTTCTGCCAGAGTTGGCGACATGGACAGTGCTTTCTGATAAAAATCCCAGGCAACAGTCAAATTATTCAATTGCTCATTGGCCTCTCCCAAATAACAATAAGTCAATGGATCGTCTCCGTCTATTTCAATGCAGCGCTCAAAAGATTCAATTGATTCTTTGTATTGCTCTATAGTTAACTGGGCATTTCCCATATTGAAGTAAGCGGGCGAAAAACGGTCATTGATTGCCACACAATATTCATATGCCGTAATGGCATCGTTGAATTTTTCTTCTTTCGAATAAGTATTCCCGAGGTTATACCAGGCAGTGAATGAATACGGATTATCGTCCAAAAACCGTCTGTAAGTCTGAATAGCACGGGCGTTGTTTCCAAGCTGGTCGAAGCAAAATGCCAATTCGTATAAAGCTCCTTCATTCTTAGGGTTCGAACGCATGGCCTCTTCCAGAACTTCCACAGCTCCTTTAAAGTCTTTTAATTGCTCTAGTTCGGTAGCTAAATCGAGGAAAATTTCGTCTTTTTCTTCCCGGTCGGCCAATTCAAGCGCACGACGGAAAAAATTTACGGCTCTTTTACTGTCTCTCAACTGACTGAAAATAGTTGCTTTCGTCAGGAAAAGCTCCATAGATTCGGAATCGATTTGTTCTGCTGTCTCCAGTAATTCCAAAGCTTCTTTCAATTTCCCCAAGCCCGACATTGCCTGCGCTCTTCTAATTTGAAATAAAGTATTGAACGGATACTGCTGAATTCCGATCTCTGCGGCTAATTCTCCTTTGGAATAATTGCCATTCATCAAGTAATGATCAATGATCGCTTCTAAACGATCACTATCAAAAAAACCTACCGAATTGGACTCCAATTGGGACTCGAAACGGGCCAAATCATCGTTCAGGTGGTTTTCAAAATTGTCACTATCGTCTTCCCAGTCAAACATACGCTATGGTTGTGTTTCTATAAAATTAGCGAAAAATGGAGGTCTCTCTAAAAGTTTTAGGAAAGTTTATGAACAGGTTATTAAAAGTGAAAAGTTAAAAGGAGAAGTTCAAAAGTTTTAAAATGCTCAAAGTGCAAAAGCCACACTATTGGTAATAACGCAGAAAAAGCCTTGCTATTGTTAAATGAACTGATAGAAGCTAAAAATCCCGCTATCATTTCTGACAGCGGGATCCACTTATTATTTATAATAATCTTAGTTCTTCACAAAACGGGTACCTGAAGTCTGTCCGTTGTTATTCAAACGAACCAGATAAACTCCTGAAGTCAAACCGCTCACATCAATCGTTGTTAAACCAGTGATCGTTGAAGTGTAAACTACATTTCCTAACAAGTCAACTACTGCCAATTCAGCAACTGCATTTTTATCAGTCAACTCAATAGTAACAGCGTTTGTTGCCGGATTCGGGTAAAGCTTAGCCTCCACAGCTGCAACTTCGTCTAAACCAACGAAAGTATAAGCCAGGATTACTTTTCCTAAGATGTTGTTGTCAACTGAATCACTATTCTTCAATTCAACAGAAGCAACATTCGGAAGGTTGTATGTGTTGTTGATATACAATGCTTCTACATCCTGTGTAACCGGTTTCATGGTAGTCACAGCATATGGTGCCCACAATGGAACTGCAGAACTAGCTCCTGTTTTGTCATCCAATACGATGTAATTACCTAGTAACGCGCTGAACGTGTTTTTCTCACCGGCTGTTGTTCCTCCGATTACAGTTGAAGTAAATGCCGGTGTGTTCACACCATAATGATCTGCAAAAACAATTGCTGTACCTTCGTTGTTTGCACCTTCAAAGAATACATTTCCTTTGATAGTGATCGAATCAGAATAAGTATTTCCCTGAACTCCGTTTGTCATCAATTTGGTATTTGCCATGATGGAAGTAAACTCATCTGCAGTTGAAGCCGGCATGAATCTATTATTCGCTACGGTTACATTTTTAGAAGCCATACTCAACAATCCGATACGTGTATAGTTTGTCAGGTCGTTGTCAACCAAATCCACAACACCTGATTCAATTCCACGTACATCAATCAATGCATACAAGCTGTCTGCACTCATTGGAGTTACTGCATCCACATCATTCGAACCAAAGTATAGTAATGTTCCTGCCAATGGTGCGTTCAACATCGCAATACCGCTCAACTCATTATTAGAAATACTCAAAGTATCATTCGTACGAATCGCCTGAACAGTATAGTATGCTTTCACTTCATTTGCACTGATCGCTCCACCCGGACCATCTGTTGAACCTGAACCCAAGCTGATTCCACGTCCGAAGATGTTGTTTCCGTTTGGAGTTGCGGTTCCGATTACGTTATCTGTGATTGTTACATTCGTTGTTGTAGCTGCAGGAGCATTCAAACGAATGGCAAAAGCATCCCAAACCATTCCGTAAGGAATAACCGGAGAAGTAGAAAGAATCTCGTTTTCAGACAAAGTTAATCCCTCAAAGTTTGATGTTGTAGAAACGATTCCGTATTTCCCTGTTGTTGCAGTTAAACCCAATTCCAATCTCATTCCAAGGATAGAAGCTTCAGTTGCATCTACATCGAATACCGTAGTTTGGTTTGTCGTTATTACCGGTTTGTTAGTGTTGTCCTGAGCAATGATTGTCAGCCCATCTACATTCACGTTCAATACTGTTGTTTGAGGATAAGCTCCACCTGCAACGAAAATAGAATCTGCTACTTCAGAAACTGAAATGGCATGAAAAATCGTTTCACATGGGTTACCTGGCAACGAACAGTCGTTAGAAGTATTGTTACCTGTTGCAGCAACGTAACGGTTATCTCCTGCAGATTTGATGATTACTCTACCCAAAGACGCGTTTTCCAACTCATCGTTATTTTTACCTTCAATTAAATTGAAATCAACTAAACCGTAGTTGTTCTCAATTGCCAATGCAGTTACATCCTGAGAGAAAGGAACCATCGTAGTTGCCGGGTATGGCGCCCATAACGGGAAAGACGTGCTTGCACCTGTCAATTCATCCAAAGCGATGAAAGATCCCAAATCCGTATCGAATGTGTTTTTCTCAGCAGCAGTTGATCCACCAATTGTAATGTTTGCAAACGCGGGAGTGTTTACTCCGTAATGATCGGCAAAAACGATCGCTGTTCCAACACCTGTTGTACCTGCGTTGAATTCATTTCCTGTAATTTCGATCTCATCAGAGTAAGTATTTCCCTGAACACTGTTTGTCATCAATTTCGTATTTGCCATAACAGAAACGAATGCTGTTGCAGCAGTACTTGGATTGAATTCATTTCCATTCACCAATACATTTTTAGATGCTTCACTTAATAAAGCAATACGCTTGTAGTTTGTGAACACATTGTTTTCAAGCATTACCGATGCATTTTCTACCGAACGAAGTTCTACTAATGCATACAAGCTGTCCATCGACATGGGTGTCAAACCATCGAAGATATTATCATGTACATGCACATCTGACAATGGCGTGTTTACCATCATAATTCCTGCCAACTCATTGTCATTAACAGCCAACTCATTTTGTGATCTGATTGCCTGAACAGTATAGTAAGCCATGATATCGTTGTTTGCAATCACTCCACCCGGGCCATCCAAAACAGCTGAACCCAAGCTGATTCCACGACCAAAAATGTTATTTGATCCTGCAACTGCTTCACCAATTACGTTGTCCTGGATAGTTACACTGGTACTTGCACCGATGTTTGCATTCAGGCGAACTGCAAAAGCATCCCAAACCATTCCGTAAGGAATAACCGGAGAAGTAGAAACGATCTCATTTTTTGTAAGGCTTAAGCTGTCAAATGTATTCGATGTAGAAACAACCGCATATTTTCCTGTTGCAGCTGTAAGGCCCAATTCCATGCGCAATGCATTGATTGACACATCTTCCGCATTGATATCGATCAACGTTGACTGATTTGTTGTTAAAACCGGTTTGTTGTTCTCGTTTTGAGCAGAGATAGTCAATCCGTTTTGGCTGATCGTCAGGATGCTTGTTTGTGCATAGTTCCCCGGAGCAACTAAAACCGAATCATTCACCGCTGCAACCGAAATTGCATGATCAATTGTCAAACACGGACTTCCCGGAAGGGTACATGTATTCAATACGTCAGAACCTGTTGTAGCAACGTATCGGTTATCTCCTGCAGAAAACAGGTTTACGGTTCCCAATGCCGCATTATCCAATTCCTGGTAATTCTTCGCATTGATTGCTGCAAATGTTGTCTGGTTGTAATTGTTGTAAATGGCGTAAGCATCTACATCCTGACCAAACGGAACCATTGTTGTGGAAGGATACGCAGCCCAAAGTGGGTATGCAGTACTGGATCCTGTCATTTCATCCAATGCGATGTAGTTGCCTAAATCAGCAGCGAATGTGTTTTTCTCCAAAGCAGTTGCACCACCAATCGTGATGTTTGCAAATGCAGGAGTGTTTGCACCATAATGATCTGCAAAAACGATTGCTTTTCCATCTCCGGCAGCTGCGGCATTGAATGTATTTCCTTTAATGGAAATTTCATCGCTGAAGGTATGTCCCTGAACACCATTTGTCATCAGCTTTGTGTTTGCCATCAAAGAAATGAAATCTGTAGCAGTGGACAATGGAGTAAAAGTATTTCCGAAGATCTCCACGTTTCTGGAAGCCATACTCAATACACCGATCCCCGTGTAATTGGAGATTGTGTTTCCGTTTAAATACACAGAACCTTCTTCAATTGAACGGATATCCAAAATAGCGTATAAATTATCTGCGAAAGCAGCAGCAACACCTGTAAACGTGTTGTTACTCAAACTGATTTGAGTTCCTGCAAGCGGATAATTCAACATGGTAATTCCCATCAACGTATTGTTGGAAATAGTCAGGTTAGCAGTATTTCTAACTACCTGCATTGCATAATATGCAAGAATGTTGTTGTTGGATACTGTTCCGAAAGCACCGTCTGTGGTACCTTTTCCTAATCCGAATCCTCTTCCGAAGATGTCGTATCCGGATGGAGCAGCTGTAGCAACCATATTGTTATCCAATGTTACACCGTACAAATCTCCCAAAGGAGCTGTTAAATCCACAGCATAAGCACCGAAAACCATACCGGTTGAAACTGTTTTTGTGGAAATGAAGTTTGTATGATGCACTTTCAATCCATCATAATCCGCAGTTCCAACAATTCCTCTCAACCCAGTTGAAGCAGTAAGACCCATGTTCAGTTGCAAATGAGAAATGGTCACATTTGCAGCCCCAACAGAGATCACATCAGATGCATCTGAAGTGATTACAGGTCTGTCCATCGGATCAAGAGCTGTAATTACAACAGGTTGCAATAAACTAAGAGTAGAAGTAAGATTGTAGTTTCCCGGAGCAATTTTTACCGTATCATTTGGCAAAGCCTGCGAATACGCGTGTTGAATTGTTCCACATGGACTTCCCGGGGTTTGGCAATCATTCAACACATCTGATCCTGTAGCGGAGACATAACGTGTTTGAGAAAAGCTGATACCGGAAACCATCGTGACGGTGGCCACTACGAGCCATTGTAAAGGTGATTTCATATCGATTATTTAAAAATTATCCCGCAAAAATAGGCCTTCGTGGATGGTTTCACAATTAACTAACACCTTATGAACTGATACTTAAAATCTCTATCCTGAATTTTCTTGCAAAGAATAAACTGATAACCAGTTGGTTATTAAATGAGTTTAACAAAATGTTAAAAAAAGTCAATTCGACGAATGCTGTCTGCGGTAAGACCAAATTTGGGGATTTTGACCTCAAATTACCAGCAAATACAGGTGTTTTGGTTATTTTAGATAATAGTACACTTATCCTCTTTCTACCCGGGTAAGTTTTAATCCTATGCGAAATAAATTAGTTGTCTTTAATCGATTTAAGAGCCACTTTCGCTATTGCACTATTGGAAATTGTTGTGTCCTGAGATTCAATGATCCCGGAAAGTAGTTTTTTGGCAGTTTCCTTATCCCCTTTTTCACTCAAGATCATTGCTTTGTTTAAAAGTAAAATACCTTTTGTTTCACGATCCGGGTTTCCGGCAAGTCCCTGCTCAATGGCATACAAACGTTCTTCCGGATCGGTCTGTAAATAAGCCAGTTCTTTCCATGCAGGAGCAAATGCCGGAACATTATCAACGATTTGTTTGGCAATGTGGTATTTCTTTTCCGGTTCATCCGTCCATTCAATCTGCATGAAAAAGGTATACAATCCTTCCGGGAACAACCCTTCTTTTTCCCCTTCCAGGGTATAAATGGCTGTCTTTGTGGTGAAAAAACCGTCCGGTTCCAAAACATCTGTTTCCCGGTAGTATCTCAGTGCATTGTCAAAATCACCAACTAATAAATACGTAAATGCAAGATCATAAACCGGATAAGCCCAGGAGGGTTCTATTTTCATGGCTTCCATTAATTTTTCGATGGCCAGCTGATAGTTCCCGGCTTGCCCTGCTTCTCTTGCTTCTAAATGCAAGATGTTAGCTTGTTCGTTAATTGGTCCGGTTTCCATTATTTCGTTTTAGTTTGATTTTATTTTGAGAACATGAACATACACAATTCAACCGAATTAACAGTGCGTCTTTGACTAAAAAATCCTCACTTCACGTTTTTTAGAATATGCTTGAATTGTTTTTTTAGCCTGATCTCATTTTTTGAGATTGTATCAAATTTCGGGGACATACAATTAAATAAATAGTACTCCTCCCATTCGTCAACGGTGTGATCATTCGTATCATCTACCTCATGATAATAAGCCCTGTAATCGTAAACAAGCGATTGGTATTGATCGTTTTTTGCCCTGATCAGCCAGGAAGTACGGCTGTAAACATCTCCTGCATCCCCAAAACCCACCGACAAACGCATATATTCATTCAGGAATTGGTCTTTCTTCCGGTCAAAAATAAACAAGCCCACTGAATTTGCATCATATTCACCCGGGATTCGAGCTATTAAACCTATTCGAACAGAATCAAGCGGGAATTGATAACAGGCATAAACTCCCGATAATTTTCCGAAATAATTGTCCGTGATCCCGATGGGGAATTTTCTAGCTTCCTTCAGTGTAAGTTCGGTTCCCTTATAGCGTTTGTCTTTTGTTTCATAACGGTAATCCACTTCCAAAGTATCAAAAGAGACCACCTTAAATTTCTTTAGAAGTTCATCATAAACACTCTTCTTTTGAATCAAAGGGGAATCTGTTTTCTGAACGGATCCCTCCTCTTTCGAAAGTGCTGTTTTCTTATCCAGATTGGAATTGCACGAACCAAAAATACCCGGCAAAAGAAAGATCAAAGGGATTGCGATGTATAATTTCTTCATTATTTAACTGATAGGTCTGATGAAACTACACAATTTCTTTTATTATGAATGATTGATTGCATTAAAAACTGCTGCAAGGATCTCATACGATTTCAACCGTTTTTCATTGTCGAAGATATTCCCGGTTATCATCAGTTCATCCACACCATGCTCGTCAATAAAACTGCTGAATTTTTCTATCAAAGTATCCTTGTCTCCAACGAAGGTACAAGCAGTCATGGGAAGAACGGCATCCAATAATTCCTGCGGCCAGGATTCCAGTAAATTTGGGATTGGCGGAGAAAGTGGTTTTCGTGCATTGGTTAAAATTCCGGAGAACATTTGATACAAACTCATCGATAACAATTCGGCTTCCTCGTTGGTGTCTGCTGCAATTCCATTTACACAGGCCAATACATAGGGTTTGTCGAGGTATTGGGAAGCACGGAAATTATTTCTGTAAATCTGTGTGGCAATTTTAAATTGTTTTGGTGCAAAATGGGAAGCAAAAGCATAAGGTAATCCCATTTCCGCTGCTAAATAAGCGCTGTCTGTACTGGAACCTAAAATCCAGATCGGAATGCTCAAACCTTCTCCCGGAAATGCCCGGACAGAAGCTGTTTTGTTATTTTCACTAAAATAGGTTTGAAGTGCCGAAACATCATTGGGGAATTGATAAGCCGTATTCAAATCTCCTCTTCGCAAAGCCATTGCCGTCTGCTGGTCTGTTCCCGGAGCTCTTCCCAATCCCAAATCAATGCGCGACGGATAAAGGGTTTCGAGTGTTCCGAATTGTTCCGCAATTGCCAAAGGTGCATGGTTTGGAAGCATAATACCGCCGGAACCAACCCGGATGCTTTTCGTTTGGGAAGCTATATGTCCGATCAGTACGGAAGTTGCCGAACTGGCAATAAACTCCATATTGTGGTGTTCTGCCAGCCAAATCCGTTCATATCCTAATTCTTCTGCTTTTTGTGCTAAATCGACTGTTCTTTTAATTGCTGTTGCTGCATTTCCGTCCTTGGTAATCATGGATAAGTCCAGGACGGAATAATTGATTTTTTTCATGGTTTAAAGTTACGGATTGGCGCATTAGGGACAAATCACAACAAGTTAAAATTTGTAGTGGGTTTCATAAAAGAAACTACCGCAACCAGTTGGATGATGCATCATTCAGGAAAACCGGTATCCCACCCTGCTTTGGGTAACGATGAATTTCGGTTGGTTGGGATCATCTTCGATCTTCTTTCGAAGCGTGTTAATGAAAACGCGCAGGTATTGTGTTTCCGTTTGATAACCTACTCCCCAAATCTCTTTCAGGATAAATTGATGAGTTAACGCCCTGCCTTCATTCTTGAAGAACAAGTTTACCAGGTTGAATTCTGTTGATGTCAGCTTGATCACCTCTCCCTTTTTTCGGAGTACTCTTCCCGGAATATCCAATTCCAGCTCTCCCAATTCCAAAATGGTTTTCGTATTGGAATGATGATTTCGACGGATAGCAGAACGTATCCTCGCAAGTAATTCCGCATTTCGGAAGGGTTTCGTTAAATAATCTGTTGCGCCGTCATCCAAAGCCCTGACAATATCTTCTTCGGAATCCTGAACGGAAAGAACAATGAGTGCCTTATTGTACCAGGTTCTTAGTTCTTTGATGACCTCGTGACCACTTTTATCCGGAAGTCCCAAATCCAAAATAATGAGTTCAGGCGGATGATTTGCAGCTTTTAAAATTCCTTCTTTTGCAGTCTCCGCCAAAATAACCTTGTAATCATTGCTTTCAAGTGTGATCTCGAGCAATTTACGAATCTGAGGTTCGTCATCTATTACCAGTACCTCTGCCTTATTCATGATTCAAATGCTGCATAAACGAAATTTCTACCGGCAAATGTATGCTAAATTGCGCTCCGCCTTCCACTCTGTTTTTTACGCTGACGGTTCCCACGTGTGCTTCCACAAAGCCTTTTACAATAGACAACCCAATTCCCGTGCCTCCTGCTTTTGACTCGGGAACGCGGTAAAATTTCTCAAAAACCTGACTCAGGGATTCTTCCGGAAATCCATGACCTGCATCCGAAATGCGAATAGTACACTGATTGGCTTTGTAATGAACTTCTATTTCGACGGGTAAATGAGTTGGTGTGTATTGAATGGCATTGTGAATGATGTTGTCTAATACCGTTTCCAACAAGCCTGAATCCACTTTCATCAGCGGCAGTTCTTCATTGGAGCGGTACAAAATTACGTGCTCTGAAAATTCCTTATGCCGGTGAATCAACTGGAAAATCAATTCATTCATATCTACCCAATCCAGCTTCAACTGCAGCATGCCATTTTCAAGCCGGCTCATGTTTAACAAATTTTGAACCTGTCTTTTTAAACGCAACCCGGACTTGTCAATTTCGTGGAGTAATTCCAATTCCTGTTCTTTTGTCAATTTATCCCGGCTTTCCTTCAGGATATCTACTGAGCCCAAAATAGCGGATAAAGGGGTTTTTAACTCGTGGGAAAGGGAGTTAAAAAGCGTATTGTAGAGTTTCACTTCTTTCTCTTTTTCTTCTTTGTCACGGGCCTTGCTTTCTGCTTTCCGAATTTCAAAAGTCAGTGCCGCATTGATAAAAGCAATTACGAAATACATCATGAAAGTCAGGAAATCTTCCGCTTCATTGATATGAAAGGTGAAAAGCGGCTGAATGAAAAAGAAATTCCAAATAAATGCACTCAGCGTTGCTCCCAATAAAACCGGCCAAATATTGAAAACCATAGCAGAAAGTGAAACGGTCATCAACAGGATAAGTGCTACAATTTTGTTGTCAATCAGGTTGTTGAAATAGTAGCAAATACCGGCTACACACAGAACAAGCAAACAATTTAGAACAAACTGCCTGAAAAGGGAAATATGACTGGTTTTGGTGAATTTCAACGAATCAGAATATGCACCAAAAGTACGGTGAATCCATAAAAGAAAGATCAAAAAAATGAAAATGGAGCATTGAAAAGTTAAAGTTAGAATTTAAGAGGGTATCGACTTAAAAAATGAACCGCAAAGAACACATGAGCGTCAAGCAGGATGACTTCAACTTTGCGCCTGTGCATCTCTGCGGTTAAAATCAAGCACGCATACGTTTGGCGTTTGCCCACAATTGCGGAGTCAGTTCGTATAGAATATAGGGGTACTCTTTTCCGTGTATCTCTTTCATAAAATGCTCTTTTTCTTCTACTCCAAACCTGGAAGATGCTTTTTGAGAGCGAATGTTTTCTTCTGCAATTTCGAAAAGCACCTTGTCAACGAATCGAAATGCGTAATCCAGTACCAATTCTTTGATTGAAAAATTATAACTCCCTCCCCAGTGAGCACGATCCAGGAATGTCCCTCCCATTTTGACCGAAGAATTTTGCTCGTCAAAGTCATAATAGCGGGTGCTTCCAAAGATCTTATTGGTTTCTTTATCGATAATTACCAGGCTCATTCCTGTTTCCATGGATTCTTTGAAGAACGTATCGTATTCTTCACGTTTATGCCTGCTGTATACCGGGTGCTGTTCCCAAATCAATGGATCTGAAGCTACCTGGTACAATTCTTCGTAATCTGAGTGTTCCAACGGGCGCAGCAGTACTATCTCGTTCTCCAGCCTTGGCTGCCATACAGTCGTTTCCATAACATCTGTTTTTGTATTACTATTAAGTTATAACAGAATGTTTGAAACCTCACTTTTTTAGAGAAAATTGTGACTTAATTGTATTTTTGAATTTCACCTTTTTAATCATTTCCTGATCCAAAAGACTATTCCGGTGATCGCTCCGCCAATGACTGCAGTTTGGAGCGTCACAACTCCGGTTGTAATTAATCCCACTCTCCAGGCTTGTTTTCGTCTGAACTTACGGAATTCCTTTTGAATAGAAGAATCGGTTTCATACCTCTTCAGCGATTTTATGGCCTCTTTCTGATAAATCTTGCCAAACAGATACGCTCTTTCTTCCGGTAAAGCCTGCGCCAAATCAAAAAACAAATCCGGACGATTTTCAGCAATGGTATGCAGCATTACTTGCTGATACTCATCATAGGCATAGTGATGAATGGGGCGTTCAGACCAATTGCGTTTTAACTCTTCCAGTGTTAATGTTTGGATGTTTTTTTCAATCGAATCATTCAAAGCTGTCAATTTGAGATTCGCTTTTGATAAACTATCCTTCAACTTCCCGATCTGCTCCTTTGCAAGCACTTCGAATTGTTCGGGAATGCTTTGTTTTGCTTCTGCAATACTCCAGTTTGTTTGACGATAGTGGTAATGAAATTCGTTGAAAAGCGGGAAATCGTATTGGATTTCACTAATCATCTTTTGGTAAAGAACATTCCAGTAAGCATGATTGATTGCTTTGTAAACTTCAGTTGGATCAGCCATTTTTTTTGCAACATACGTCCTGCGTTTTTTGACTTTTCCGTTTTTTAAGTCACATACACTGAAATACTTGTAATCATAAGAAATGGCGTATTGTCCGTTAGAAAAAATAATCCCCAAACTATCCAATTGACTTTCAAACCCTGATTGATGGGTGGGATAAATCTCCCATTCCCGATAAACCAACTGATCGTAGCGGGAAAGATGGTAAAGTATACAGGTTTCTCCATCCAATTTGAATGCATATTCTCCATTCTCCGTTTGGTAAAAAGTTTCTGCTTTCTGCGAAAAGCTGATTCCTGCTAAAGAGAGGAAGAAAACGACCAGGTAATTTTTCATAGTGCAACATACAGCTTTTGGGGAAATTGGTTCAATGCACTTGAATGCGTTAACCAAAAAGATCAACTGTTTCATAGATCCAATAGTAGCAATTAATTCCGTTTTTTCATCCAGATGGTTTCTTTATTGATGTTGATCGGAAGCTGTTTTTTTCGTTTGTAAACCAGCGTAAGGATAATGGCCAGTGCAATGGTGATCAGGCGAAAGCTATTGGCATAAATTCCACCGAACGCATTCTCTGAGACCGCAAATACCATCCAGGCCAGGTTCATGAAAAAATGCAGGAAGATCGGGACCCACAAGTTGTAATTCCACTCCGTGAACAGCCAGGCAAAAAGTACTGCTCCCATAAAAGTGGTTGAAAAGATCCCGAGCAGTGTTATGGGATCGTTGCTTTGGTGCAAATGCATGGCAGCGAACAAAAGCGCGCCTAATAAAATGGCAGGAATGAAGCCCAATTTGGTGAATCGGAATAGTTGGCCAAAAAGAAAGCCGCGAAAAATGAATTCTTCAAAAAAAGCTGCTGCAACTCCTGTAATGACCACTTCGTCGCTTGTTAAATCAGAATTGTAGGAGAAACAGATTGCAAAACCGATAAACATGGGAAGCGTGCAAAGGAGGGCGAATAAAATTCCTTTCAGAATGGAACGGTTCAGTCCTAAAGTGCTTTGACATCTTTTAAACTCATTGATAATGGAAGCGCCCAAAATGACCGGCAAAGAAACGATCAGGTAAACCACCAGATGACTAATTCCTAAATTTGGAATAAATCCCTTGACCCATTGACGAAGTTCGGAGAAATAAGCCTGGGATAAGAAGAAGTAGACGCAGAAAGATACTAACGTGATGACGATAACACTGATAGATCTACTCATTGATTCGTATTTGGGTTTTAATAATGATTTAAATTACCAAATCCTTCTATCCCGGACAACATTTTAACGTTATGAACCCATCATTTAACTGATTTTATCTAATTTTAAAGCCATCAACTAATGACTAACACATGAAATTGCTTCTTTCGTTACTTTCTTTTGTTTTGGCAATTGTCTCCTTCGGACAGGCCGGGCATCCTGATACCACCTTTAACCAATGGAGGGTTCAGAATTTTAGTAACGGATTTACAGATAACGATCTCTCTTTAGCAAATGTTGAATCGGTGTACGTTGTAAAGGCTCAGCCTGACGGAAAAATATTGGTAGCTGGTAATTTCAGTACTTATAACTCAGAAACTGCAAATCGAATCATTCGTTTGAATAATGATGGAAGTTGGGATAAAACTTTTCAAGCAACAGTTCAAGGGTACAATGTATCAAAAATGGAGGTTCTTGCAAATAGTCAAATCCTTATTGCCGGAGACTTTAACGAGGTAAACGGAACTACTGCATACGGAATTGCTTTACTAAATCCTGACGGTCAATTGGCTCCTGGTTTCTTTAGTGGTAATGCATTTATCAGTGGGAATTGGTCATCATCCGGTATCACCGGGCTCACTATTCAGCCGGATCAAAAAATTATTGTGACGGGAGGTTTTACCTCTTACGATGGTGTTTCCTGTAACGGAATTATCAGGCTTTTACCAAACGGAAGCATGGATCCTGCGTTTAACACATCAGGAGTAGATGGATATATCCACAAAACGCTTATCCAGCCAGATGGTAAATTAATCGTTGCCGGATATTTCACTAACTGCCAGGGAAATGCCGCTGTAAATATTTGCAGACTCAGTTCCAACGGTGTTTTTGACCCCACTTTTCAACCCGGAACCAGTGCTACAACTTCCTCCTTTATTTTTGATATTCAATTTCAATCTTCCGGAAAAATTCTGGCCTGCGGAAACTTTAGTCAGTTTAACGGGCAAACTTTAGGAGGATTGATGCGCTTAAACCCTGATGGGGTTGTTGACACCAACTTTATAGGTGGCTGGAGCACTTTCCCTTTTTTCAGACGCTGTCTGAAAGTTTTACCGGATGATTCCTTTTATATGGGAGGTAACTTTTTAAGTTATACCAACCAGTTCCCAACACCCAGATTTCTTGTTAAAGCAAACCCCGACGGAGTTTATGATTCCAGCTTTCCTATTGGAAATGCTTTTAATGTGGATTCACAAACACCCAATGAATACCAGGTTCTGAGCATTGAAGTTTTGAGTGACGGAACCGTGATTTGCGGCGGACAGTTTGATGAATACAACGGTGTTTTGGTAAAAGACCTGGTACGTATCAATCCCGATGCCACATTGAATTACGACTTTCTGCCGTTTACGGGTTGCAACAACAAGGTTTTTTGCACTGCTGTCGACCAAAATAACCGCATATTGGCAGGAGGTTCATTTACTATGTACGACAATGAAGTTCACGGAAGGTTTATCCGGCTGAATGAAGACGGTACGGTTGATCACAGTTTCAATATAGGAACAGGTGCTGACGATGAAGTAAAATCCATTGCTGTGCAGTACGATGGAAAAATAATCCTTGCCGGGAAATTCAAACACTTTAACGGAATCAGCAGAAACTCCATTGTAAGATTAAATGAAGATGGTTCTGTTGATCCGGATTACGATCCGGGAGCTTCCTTTATAACTGTTAATGGAGCTACAAGCTGGGTTAACACCATGAAATTAGGGGCAGACGGAAATTTAGTCGCTGCCGGAAAGTTTAGTTACGTAGATGCCAATTCTCAGCTTCGATCGGAAGTTATTCGTTTTTTTGAAAACGGAATTTTAGACGGTTACTTTTACCCGACGTTTTCCAGTCTTCAGGAGGCTGAATTATTAGAAATCCAATCGGAAACTAACAAAATTTTAGTTGCAAGTAAAAATTTTTATGGTATTCACCGATTAAATATCGATGGAACACTTGATACTATCTTCAACCCATCTGAACAGACTGTTTCACTGGCCGTAGATCACGAAGACCATATTTATTCATCCAAATTATACGACCAATACTTCACAGGTTCATTAAAGAAATATACTCCAAACGGAGTACTTATTGCTACTTCAAATGCTCCTGCCGAATCAATAGCTTTCCTGCCTAACGGCAAAATACTTGTTGGTACGGAATATTCTTTAAACCGCTTAAATCCGGACTTAAGCGCTGACAACTCTTTTGAAAGTCAAATTATGAATGATAATTTTGTTATTTATGGGTCTGGCGTCTATTCAATCAGTTTACAGCAGCATGGCCAGATTGTTATAGGCGGGCTTTTCAAGAAATATGGAAGCGTTATTGCGAACAATATTGGTCGTGTGCTAAATGACATTTCTTATATTCCTTTTATCAAATTGACATTTCAGGCTGTAGAGGACATTTCATGCGCTGCTCCCGGCCAAGCAAAAGCAATCGGTTATTCCGGAACTCCGCCCTATTCCTACTCATGGAACACGGTGCCTGCAACCACTGATTCTATTGCAACTTTTACTAGTCCCGGGATCTATTCCTGCACGGTAACCGATGTATACGGAGACAGTAAAACAGCCAGTATCCTTATCAACGGGAGTGTACAAAACGGGTTTGATCTCCGGGCATTCAGCATTCCGGGTGAATTCAGGCCCGGATTCTCTTCGCAGTACGTTTTAGATGCCTTTAACGATGGGTGTTTGCCGGTTTCGGGGCAGCTTAAACTAACTTTCGATAATTCACTGGTTTCCTTTGTGAACTCCAGCCCGAATCCTTCAGCTGTAAACGGTAACGTGATTACCTGGAATTTTCAAAATTGGACAGCAGATTCCGCTCATTTTGCTCCGCAAATTACATTTTTGACCTCGGTGAATGCTCAAATCGGGGATTCTGTTTCTTTCCAGACTGAGATAACTCCTTTTCAAAATGATTTTGATTCCACCAACAATCAGACATCTTATCTCTTCCCGATCGTGAATGGGTACGATCCCAATGATAAAAAGGTTTATCCCGTGGGAAAATGTGATGAAGGATACATTCAGGTTGATCAAAAACTAACTTACCGGATCCGTTTTCAAAACACCGGGAATTCAGAAGCGATCAATATCAATATCGTGGACCAACTGAATCCCAACCTCGATATCCGATCGGTAAAGATCATTGCAAAAAGTCACTCATGCTGGACTGAAGTTTTGGAAAACAATACCCTGAAGTTCCATTTTGACGACATCCATTTGATTGACAGCAATGCCAATGAGCCATTAAGTCATGGATATCTTGTTTTCGAAGTTGCGTTGAACCAAGCGTTAGCGCTTCCAAACAACACCCCCGTTTCAAACCATGCCGAAATTTACTTTGATTTCAATCCTGCGGTAATTACCAATACGGTTTCAAATACCATTTACAGAAACAACAGTATTGAACTGGAAGATTATGTATGTAATCCGGAAACTACAGGTTCTCCTGTAAGTGAAACAACGATTTATCCGAATCCTACGAATGGAAACCTGACGGTATCATTTGTCACATCTGAAAAGACCCTAAAATCCGTTGAATTGATTGATAACCTGGGAAGGCCTGTTATTGCTTATTCCTCCATTGATTCCGACAAACTGGTCCTTGATATGAGTCAGATACCATCCGGAACTTATCTTTTGAAAGTCACTTATCCCCATGGAACGGAAGTGATCCGCGTATTGAAGACGATCTGAATTTAGTTCCTGTTCAGAAGTTCGTTGATCTCTTCGAGAAAAACGGATGTTTCCACCAATGGACATTCCAGGTGTTTTCCGCTATAAATCAAAGATTCATGTTTCGTTGTACAATTTGATTCCACCTTTTCATACAAGAAAAACGGAACTTCGGCATCTTCCCTGGAATGAATGAACAGCACCGGGATCTTCGTCAATTTTTTGATGTCTTCTTTTGCGGAATACGGAGAGGTTAAATACTTTTCAATCGTTTCTTTTTGTTCGGGCGGAGAATAAGCGGCCGCAATATCCGTGAAAGAAGAAATGGTTCCGTCAAGCACCAAACCGTGGATTTTTGATTCATTGGAAGCCGCCAAATGCGCAGCTATTTGAGTTCCCATGGAAGCTCCGTATAAAAGCACTTTCGTATTCTTAATGGCTTTTTGCTGCAGGGCAAAATCCAGCATCTTCTGTCCGTCCGAAGCAATATTCAAATGTGTTGGCTTGCCTGTAGATTTTCCGTAACCTCTCAAATCGACCATAAATACCTGGAAAGTATCCTTCACCAAAGGTTTTATAAAAGGAATGTAGGTGGAAACGTTTCCTCCGGCACCGTGAAAATAAACAATCGTGGCCTTCGGTTTTCCTGGCGGAGTGATCAAATAGGCCGTAATGACATCTTCGTCTGTTTTTTGTTCGTAAGACTTCACTTTCAGCGAGTCAATCTCCCGCCACTCTTTGGATGGAAAATAGAATTTATCATCCATCTGTCCGCTGGCAGAAAAACAAAGCAGCAGCAGTACTAAAACATTGAAAAGCAATTTGAAGGATTTAAACATCATCGGGAATTCCATTATTTAACTAAAACCACATCTTTGATCGCATCATAGGTTGGTTCCATTACCCAATTGCCTTTTTTATCGATCAAACCCCATTTACCATTCAATTTTGCAGCGGCATAACCATTGTGAAAATCTCTTACATCTTCGAATTTAGGAGGAATGACCCACTGGCCTTTTGCGTCATAGAATCCTTTCAGAACACCTTTTTTGCCTTCTGCCAATCCTTCCGAAAAATTTCCCCAGGATTCTGTATCCTCGACTTTCAATTCCACTCCTTTGGAATTCACGTAAAACCACTGATCACCGGTACGGACCAAAGCCAATCCGCTTTTAGCATCAAAATCCTTTGCCACATCAAATTTAGCGGGAATCACCCATTTGCCTGTTTTGTCAATATAGCCCACCTTTTTATCGAATGTTTTTGCCCAGGCAAGGCCATTGTTGAAATATCCTACGCTTTCAAACTGGGAAGGAATAACCAATTCTCCTTTGGGATTGATAAAACCGAATTTCTTGTCTGTAGTTCTGACCGGAGCCAATCCTTCCGAAAAATCACGCACATCAATTGCCGGGATGCTTAGAGCAGTTTCGGTTCCTTTTACATCCACTATCAGGAACTGAGTTCCCTTTTTAACAGCTGCAAAACCTCCGTCAAAATCATTTACATCGTCATACCCAGCCGGAATTGCCATTTTTCCCATGCCATTCATGTATCCCCATTTTGAGCCTACCTGAACCGGAATCAACTCATTTTGAAAGCCCTTAACACCGAATCCGAATATTTCTTTGATCTTAAACTTCTGCTCTTCGGTTTCCAGCACTTTATTTTTGAGGTCAATAAAATGATGCTGCCGGTCTTTGGTATTATAGGTTACTGCCAATCCGTTTGAACTAAAGGGATAAGACTTGTCATAGTCTGCAGGAATAATCAATTTACCGTCGATTCCTGCGTAACCCCAAGTTTTTGAATCAACAGGTTTTACCTGCACAATCAATGTTTGTGATTGAACCAAAAGTGCACTTGCAATAAACGCACCCAATGTGAATAGTCTTTGAACCATAATCCTGATTTTAAGTCGTATAAATATACAGAAAATCGACTATTTTTTTTGTTTCAAAGAAAAAGTTGCTAATCGGTTGGAATCATTCCAGTACTTCCACTTCTTTGATCAAATCAAATTTAGCTTCCATTATCCAGCTGCCCGTTTTACTGATAATACCCCATTTCCCATTCACTTTCACAAGAGCCTGGCCGTTGACGAATTTTTTAGCATCTGTAAATTGAGGAACAATTACCCATTCTCCTTTATTATCGAAAAACCCTCTCAAACCATTTTTTTCTCCCTGGGCCAAACCTTCGGAAAAATCCCAGTATGCATCCGAATCAACCATCAAAGCTTCTCCCGTTTGATTGACATAATACCACTGATCGCCTTTTTTTACACGTGCCATCCCACTAACCTCTTCAAATGACTTCACGGCATCAAACTCCGGCTGGATTACCCAATTACCTGTTCGATCTATAAAACCCACTTTTCCTGACTCGTCTCTCGCCCATGCCAAGCCATTTTTAAAATAGCCAACAGCAGAAAACTTCGAAGGGATAACCAAATTACCATCCAAATCGATGAATCCATATTTTTTGTCCATTGTTTGAATAGGTGCCAGTCCTTCCGAGAAATTACGAACACCATAAGCCGGAGTTTGAACAATCGTTTGTTTTCCTCCGGCATCTACAATCACAACCTGAAATGCATTGCTCCTACTATTTTCCTGGGTTAAAAAGACGGTGGTTTGAGAACTTGCTGCCAGACAATTGAGCCCTAAAGCAACGATTAAGATGATTGTTTTTCGATTCATGATGATTTTTTCAAGTTTGGGTAAAGATACGTAATTCCCTTTATTTCGAATGGGACGGATCAGGTTATTTATCGGAATCAGCTCCTTGCAGAACCACCAAACCGGTCTTACTATCAAAGGAATTGATTTCATAGAGAACGTTCAAAAGGTTCAAATGAGGTTTAATCATTCAACTATTTGAACTTTTAACTCTTGAACATTTAAACTTATTCTTTGTACAGATCAATGCAGTCTTTTTTGATTTTCTTTATTTCCGGATCATGGTAATACAGGTCTTCCGGATCTTTTCCCCTTTTTAATTTCCCGATTAACTGCTCGTTGGATTCTATTCCATTGGTGATGCAAAAACAGAATACTCCCTGATTCTTTAATACAGAAGCCGGCAATCCTTCTTTCAAAATAATCTCCTGAAAAACAGGAGTATAGTATAGCGAAAAATGATAGCGGTCCCTTTTTCGCATGGCTTCCGGGAATTTATAGCTTCCTACGGCAATGAGTGCCAAGGCGAAAAAAGTATAACACTGAAGCGCCCGTTTCAATGCTGTATCCTTGTTTTGTTTTCTCAGAACGAAATAAGGAATTAAGCTCAAAGAACCTACAACGATGGTAACAGCAAGTGTTCCTCCAATGAGGATTAAAAGATATTCCGATTTGGGAGTAGATGGCTCTTCGGTTAGAATGGTAAGGAATCCGGCCGGTACACTTAGAAGGAACAGGGCCAGGATCCAGGAGTAGCGTTTTAGTTTTTTCATTTTTAGGATTTATGGAGATTAGCATTCAGTTCATTTCGAATCTTTGCAGGAAGTTTAGCTTTTACAAGTTCATAGGATTGGTTCAGATAAAATTCCCAATCGTCTTTTTTCATTCGGTTAATATCATCTATGAGCACCCATTTGTATTTGGCAACATAGGGCGCCGGTTTGAATCCCGGACGGTTTACCATTTCTTCAAATTCTTCGTCTTTTACTTTGAAGGAAGCCGAAACGGGTGTTTGGTCCAGGCCGACAACGCAAAACATTTTTAATCCGACGGAAAAAACCAGGTCGTGCTCCCACTTTACATCTTCGGTTACACCGGAAAAACTTTGACAGATGTTTCGTATTGCTTCAATATCCATTCGTTCAGTTTCAAACTTGAAAGTAAACAAATATTAAACTCAATCTGCTTTGACAGATTATTTTTCCCGCTTCATTTCGCTTTCCAGATCAGCAAGTGCTCCGCCATTGAATACTTTGTATCCTTTTTCTTTCAGCAGATTCATGGCTTTCACGCTTCTTAAACCATGTGAACAAACGGTGATGTATGTTTTGGTTTTATCCAGGGGAAGTTTCGCAGTATGCAAACGACTCAGCCGGATATTGATCGATCCGGCTATGTGTCCGGTTTGGTATTCAGACGGAGTTCTTACATCTAGGACGATTGCTCCCTGCTCTATTTTCTTCCTCAATCCTTTATCCAGATTCAAAAAACGATAGCTTCGATATCCGATATAAATTACTAAGAAAGCTCCCAAGATAATTCCGATGGTCTTCATGCTACTAAGATTTAATTCTTTTTAGTATTTATCATCACTACCGTGATGATTTATCACTAGCTCTGCTAGTTCTTATTTGATGGATCCATTTTGCTCAAAATCTTCCGATCGATGTAAAATGTTCCCAAAGGAATGATACATGCCAGCAATACCTTCCAGGTAGTTTCCCTGAATTTCCATTGGCATTCTACTCCAACACTTAATGCATTGAAAATGAACAAGAGGAATAAAGCACCGTGAACAGTTCCCATTACTTTCGAGAGTTCAGGAATCCCGAAAGCATATTTTAAAGGCATCGCGATAAAAAAGAGAACGAGCAGCGAAATTCCCTCCATGAATCCGATCAGGCGCAACCGGCCGATTTTTGATTGAATGAGTTGAAACATATTATCTGAGATAAGGTCTGTTAGACAAAGGTGAGAACGGCCATGGAACCGCAATGAAAATAAGCGCAAATGCAATAAAGAACCAAAGAAGCATCACCTTAAACTTCTCCCGATCTGTCTGCATCCGTTTTGATTTGGCAGAACCAATCGTTAATACCACAATTGCCAGAAGCATGATGAATGAGTGAATGAGCGAATAAAAGGTAACATCCCAATTTTGAAGTGCATCCTTTGTATGCTTCCAAAAGTATTTCACAGCCGGACTTTGCGTATAGACCAAAATCCCAATGATCAATTGAATGTGGGCAATGGTGGCCGTCCAATGACGCACTGCATTATCTGACTTCGAAAAGGATTTATGGGATTTGAACCCGACATAAGCGCGGTATAATGCAAAGATCAGGCTGATTACAACAAACCAGCGTGTCAGAGAATGAAGAAAAATAAGTGTTGAATACATCGAAAGCGTTTAACCGATGTAAAAGTAATTCAAAAACATACTAATCAGTATGTTTCTAGGTAAAAAAATTATCTCAGGCTATTTAAATAATTCTTAAGTTCCTTTAAATAAAGGAGATAAGATTCTTTTCCGTTATCCAATTTACCGAGATTTCTTACTCCCCAATATCCTGACATCACCATTAAGGTGATTTGTTTTGCGTTCACATCACTTCTTACGAATCCATTCTTTTTCCCATTCTCCAAAACCTCCACGAGCGTTTGTTCCCATTGTTTGGTCAGCCCGGCTAGCGCTGCATTGAAATCGGCATTCCAGGGTGACATTTCCTGAGTAAGATTGGAAGCAGGACAGCCAAATTCCGGTTTCAAAAAGGGATTCCCGATCAGCAGGTGCTCCATCATTTCATAGATAAACCCCAACGGATCGCCTTGATTTTGTAAAGGCGCAATGAAACTTTCCGTCATTACTGGCTTTAATATCTCCTGAATAATCGCCAGTCCCATTTCGTCTTTATTTTTGAAATGGTAATAAAAAGCACCTTTGGTTACCTGTGTAGTCGCCAGGATATCATCAATACTGGTTGTTTGATACCCTTTGATGTAAATCAATTCAAATGCTTTTTGCAAGATGGTCAGGCGCGTTGTCTCGGCTTTTTTCATAAAGAGTTTGCTTCCTGTTTTTACAAAGGAATGAAAACTTTAGAAATCCGCAAGGAACCATTCCGTTCCCTGCAGATTCCGATGTGTCTTTATTTGATTAATCTCGAACGCTGAATACCATCCTTCCCAACAAACTTCACTTCGACCGAGTAAGTTCCTGCCGGCAGTTTCAGAATATCGATATGATCCCCGCTTTCCACATTTTTAAACTCCAGCACTGTTTTTCCATTCAAATCCAGGATAGAAACTTGCTCGGCGGCCTCTTTGCTAATGAACTGAAAGGAAGTTTCTGCCGGATTGGGATAGATCAATTCCGTTTCTGCTCCATATTGTTCTTTCACACTCAGCTCATTGGAAGGTGTGAGACGCAGGATCGGGTTGGTACCGGAGTTTGTTGCGATGAAGATTTCCTTGTTCGGACCGATTGCAATGTCTCTTAAGCGTCCGAAAAGTCCCTGAAAATATTGATCTTCATCGGTAACAGCTGTTACCAGTGTATTCAATTCCATCGTCACCACCCGTTGTCCGTTGAGGGTTACCATCAGTAAGCGGTTATTCCATTCCGGGAATGCCGGATTTTGATAGAAAACGATGTCTGAAGTTGCAATGGTCGGGGTCCAGGCACGCAGCGGCTCGGTAT
>CAMLDR010000012.1 GCA_946478775.1 uncultured Flavobacteriales bacterium | reverse complement strand
TGGTAATTGCATCGCTGTCTTCACAGCCATTGGCATCTGTTCCTGTAACGGTAAATGTTTGAGTTGTCGTTGCGTTGAACGGCACATTGTCCGTTACACCGCCGCTCCAGGTATAGGTTGCAGCCCCGCTCCCGAAAAGTGTAAGGGAAGTTCCTTCGCACACCGTTGTTGCTGTGCCAGAAGCTGTCACAGCCGGAAGCGCATTCACGTTGACGGATACGATTCCTGGTGCGGATGAGCAGCCGTTCACTGTCAGAACTACGCTGTAGGTCCCTGTCATTGCAACAGTTGCATCAACGATTGCTGGATTTTGATCGGCCGAAACATAACTGTCCGGACCGGTCCAGGCGTATAATGCGTCTGTTACTGCCGGGGTCGAAAGGTTGAACATACTGCCCGCACATACCGGAGAGTCTGAAGATGGAACTGGTGCCGCGGGAGTAGGTATTACGATTGCACTGATCTCTGAGGAAGTTGATGAATGTCCGCTGGCAGAACATGTTACAACGGCAGTGAAATAGGTTGTATCAGTCAGGATTCCTGTCGTATAGTCAGCAGTTGTAGCACCTGGAATAGCTACATAAGGTCCACCGGTATTCGGCGAGGATTGCCACTGATAGGTGACGCCGTTTGCCACAGAGTGTCCTGAAAGGGAAAGCGCGAACGTACCGCTGCCACATACTGCAGAGGGCGCAGCGATCAGCGCAGTTCCGGCCACAGGGAGACTAGCGCAGCTAATTACCCCGTCAAACTCATCGGCGCCAATGTCCGGGGCAGTTCCACCACCGTTCACAGAACCTGCAGGGCCCGGTCGCGCGTCGTTGTCGTAATCACTGACATAACCGGAGATAGTGCCCCCTCCGCTTTCAAGCGGAGTAATTGTAGCTGCCGGAATATGAAGAAACAAGGGGGAAGCCGCCGTCAGATTGGCGAATACGGGGTTGACAGTCAGGGATGCGGTTTCCCTGGGTGTCATGCGTATTTTATATGCTGCGATCGTTTGGTCACTATTTGTTCCATCGGAATAGATCAGGTTATTAGCGGAAGGAGCTCCTGCAAAAAACGAGTTGTTATCCGAAGTGGCCGAATAATTTGTCAGTGAGGGATCTGCACGACGAAATGCAACTGTCAGTGCTCCGCCGTTTGCTGTCGAGCGATTTACCACCAGGTTATTGCGCATCGTAAGGTTGACAGCGCTTCCGGTTTGGGAGATGCCCGACGATCCGAAAAATCCTCCGGAGCTTACCGCATTCAGGTAGATCGTGTTGTAATACAGCTCCACTGCAGCCGGAACGGCCATCGAGATACCTATAACCGCATCTGCAGCATTCGCGGTTCCGGTACGCAGATCACCGATGTAATTGTTGCTGACGCGGTACATCGTTCCGACGGCTATGTATAGTCCTCTGACAGTTTGGTTCGACTGAAGGTCAGCGATCTTATTCCGGGAGACTGTCACATCAGCTCCTGATCCGTTGAAAAATATACCGGTTACTGCGCTATTGCCGGCGAGGAGTCCGGTGATCGTATTCTCCTTAATGGTAAGCGCGCAGGCAGCTGTTGTAACCGATAAAATGCCTTGAACATTACCGCCGGTTGAAGAAAGGTTGTTTAATGTGTTGCCTGAGACCATGTGATCACCGCTATTCTGACCACTCACCGTGATACCTGTAATCGCTCCTGAAGAACTGGTTATGTTGGATAGTGTATTCCCGCTCAGGACAGAGCCCGCGCCTGCCCGGTTTACCGTGAGGACATTTACCGTTGTGCCGCATGTCCAGTTACTGAACGTGTTGTTCATGATCGTTTTCTGTGGCCCGGAACCCGTCGCACCATCCCCATCATTCCATCCGGTGACGGTTGTGCCGGACACCGAAATGTTCGAAAAATTATTGTCCTGGATCGATTTCGTTGCCGTTGCCGCAGAGGCTGCAGTCGAATTCTGGATGACAAGGCTTCCTCCAGTCGCCTTTGTGAAACTGCCGACAATACTGTTGTTATGCGCCATCATTGACCCGCCTGCCGGCAGCGCGACATTGTTGCTGATGAATGTGACAGCTCCCGAAGTATTCAGGTTGAGCGAAGTAAAAGTGTTCGCATTAATCGTCTGTGAGGCGGTTGCGACCGTATTAATTAGGAATGTAAGAGAGTTTGCACTGCCTGACTGGAACACAATTCCCCTGAAATCATTTCCATTCATGATCAGTGCAACAGAGGGTGCCCCGGCATAATTCCCAATCCATCCAATGCCGCTGGATGATACCGAACTAAAAGTGACTGCACCTCCCATTGCATCACCGACATGATTGTTACTCAGGTTGATCGTTGCAGTCACTGCTCCCTGGTTATAAAAACCGCCAACGCCTCCTGTGCCGGAAATCGTATTGTTTCTTGACGTATTCCCCGTCATATTGAGCACACCGGCGGCTGCATAGTTGGAAATACCAACTACCGAACCAGTACTGATCCCTTCACAATTCGTAATCAGGTTGTCGGTTATGTCTAAAGTGACATTGCTTATGACCCCGGCTGCGCTGCTTGTATTGATAGCTAAAGCAGAGCCCGTTCCCGCCTGGGAATAGGTAACCGTATTACGCGTGATCGTATTGGTAACTGCGCCTGCCGGCACGGCCGAATAATCGGTCATAATGCAGCGCACACCGTAATTGGTGTTGAAAGGCGACCCGATTAGTATATTGTCCGAAATCGTATGAAAATTCTGGTTGTTGAGATAAATACCCATTACCTGTGAGAAGGTCACTCCATTGAAACCCATCCCATACGGCTGACCGCCATAATTCGTAATCGTATTCCCGTCAATCTCTGTCATCCGGTCCATGTGGTCCGACACAAACGATCCCGAAAAAATAATTCCAACGTTCACGTTCGAAATGGCATTGTTCAGAATCCTGTTATTGTGGTTGGGAGCTGTCGTATTGTTTGTCGTATTGGAGCTCACACCTGGATTATCGAATTGATGCCGTGTATTGGCATAAACACCCGCCGTGTTCTGGTAGCTGTTGTTCAGCGTGATCGTATTACCGGAGATCGTGTTGAACTGTGCTCCGTTAGCCGTCGATCCGGGCAGCAATGCGACGCCCCATTCTATCATGGATCCCGTATTCGCGGGGTTCTCCACCATCGTGAACTGCGTAATAGTAATGTAATCGCCACCTACGATCTTAAAGATAGCGTCAGTTAGGGCGACCGTCGCAAGGGCTGCCGTAATGGTATTTCCATTTCCCTGAAAAATGATGGGATTGGCTGCCGTTCCCTCCGCGGTGATCAGATATCCGCCGGTCGGTGCTGTTTGCGGGTTACCGGCCAGAAGGTTCAATGTTACGCCGCCGGCTCCCACTCCCTGTGTGTTCAGGTCCTGGATGGCCAGCTGAAGTGTCGGGTAAGTACCCGGTATAGTGCGTACGCCGGTAAGCTGTGCGCTGACAGATCCGCAGAAAAGCACAAAAATGAGTGTAGAAAAAAGGATGCTTCTCCTGTTTTTAACTGTGAAAAACATGAAGTTTGGTTTTTTATTACCTGTTGGGTACATAGAGCTAATTTATGCTGCAAAGGTCCGCTATTCCCCCTTCCGTCCATACAGGGGGTAACCCTGAATTTTAGCTAAACATGAATCGAACCCATTGAAAACAGGCACTTTTAAACGCTCAATCCCGTTGATGAAGAAACCGTATAATTTTTATTCACTTGCTGGAGTGTTCTTCCTGTTCTTTTTTCTGTGCGGCTGCGGGCAATCTTCCGGTAAAGTGATTTTCACTAGGTAACTGAACATTATCCCGACAGTACCTGCAGCTGGCTTGCTGAGAAAACGCATTTCCAGGAGGAGAATTATTGTCCTGTTTTCAGAGCCTACTATAATCAACAACTAAAAAACAAGAATATGCTGCTGCACTTAAAGCTGTAACCGAGCAGGAAGGCGGGTTCTATGTTCGTTATGAACATACGAACGGATTTACGATTTATTCAAGAATTATTGGAATACAACAGTAGCAGAACCACGTAGATATACACGCATGCGAGTAACAAAAGTCTACAACAAATCAGAAGTCCATTTGACGATTTATGAAAAATCTTCCGCAAACCATTGATTTAATTTCGTTTTTCAACTAATCAAAGTTGTGCGAATCCTGTTGAGGTCATGTCCATTTCTTTTTAAGAATCTTTCAGTATTTAACAATTAATCTATAATATTGAGTGGTTAATTGAATATGCTGCCTTTTATCAAATTTTGTGCTTCGAGATCTATTTCTTAGCCAAAAGTTAACGGGCAATGCAGTACTGAGCTAAAACAGATCGATCAATGAAAGATAGTAATCCAAATTATAATAACTTCAGAATAGCTATACCAACAGCGTATGAAAAGGTGTTTACTCACTTCTATTTTGCTAAAAACGAAACCAGTGAAACCATCACCAAACTGTTAATACCTTCCTATCAAACCATTTTGATCTTTAGTTTCGGGGAAAAACCCTATTTTCATTCGAAACAATATCCCTACTTAGAAGTTGACAAATACCTGATGTTGGGGCCTATCAAGCATTTGATTGACTATTCTTTACCTCCCAATGCAGAAATTCTATTAGTCAATTTTAAAGATGATGCCTTTTTCCGTTTTTTCGGTGATGCTACAATGGCAGCGCAGGAACCACTGATTCCCGATGAATCATTCAATGAAAATTCCTTCCGTATTTTGTGGGATGAACTAAATGGAATCGCAGATATTCATGATCGGGTAAATCACATTCTTAAATTCAGCGAGCCCTATTTCGAAAGTCAAAGTAAAATTGCCGAACAGATCGCAAACTTCAAAGATCAAACGTTGGATACCATCAAATCTATTGCTAGTCAAAATAATCAAACAGAACGGAACACACAGCTCAATCATAAAAAACACTTTGGGTACTCTGCCAAAGAATACAACCGGTATGAACGGTTTTTAAAAGCAATTGCACTCATTCAAAACGCAGCTTATACAAATGCAAAAATAGATTGGTTTGAAATTATCGCCGAATGCGGGTATTACGATCAAAGCCAACTCATCAATGATTTCAAACACTTTATCAATCTGAGCCCAACCCGATATCTGAAATTGCATCAGGATATTTGCAATTCAAAATCCTGATTTCGTTTTCTTCCAATTTTAATGGATAGTATCACCTTAGCTTTGTTTCATCAAATAAGTATTTAAAGAACGATTTAAAAAATAGAAATTATGAAACAAACAATTTTAGGCGCAGGTGGCGCAATCGGTATTGAACTTGCAAAAGCATTAACGGAATATACATCAGACATTAGATTGGTGAGCAGAAATCCGAAAAAAGTAAATCCAACGGACTCTCTATTTTCGGCAGACCTCACTAAAAGAGAGGATGTGTTTAAAGCCGTAGCAGATTCAGAGATTACTTATGTCGCTATTGGATTTCCCTATAAGACAAGTACCTGGAAAGAGGCATGGGTACCCTTTATCCAAAACGTAGTTGACGCTTGCCTGGAGCACAATTCCAAACTTGTTTTTTTTGACAATGTCTATGCCATCGGTGGTAACAATGTAAATCATATTACAGAAAATTCTCCGATAAGCCCAACAAGCAAGAAAGGTGAAATCAGAGCAGAAGTTGACCGGATTATTTTAAAGAATATGGAGAAAAATAAGTTGCAGGCAATCATTGCAAGATCACCCGACTTCTTTGGTGGTACGGCAAGACAATCCAGTGTACTGATGAATCTTGTTTACGATAATTTGGTGAAAAATAAAAAGGCACAATGGTTTTGCAATTCCAAACTTGTTCACAGTATGGGGTATGTTCCGGAACTTGCCAAGGGAACAGCAATGCTTGGAAACACCGATGAAGCCTACAATCAGATTTGGAATTTACCAACGAACCCTCAACGGATAACCGGTGAAGAATGGACCAAACTTTTTGCTTCGGAATTAGGCAAGGAAAATAAATTGACTGTTTTACCCAATTGGATCGTAAAAGGATTCGGATTAATGGTACCTATTATGAAAGAATTGGCAGAGATGAATTACCAGTATGACAGAGATTATTACTTTGATAGTACCAAGTTTAACACTTATTTCAAGTTCACTCCGATAACTCATGCAGTTGCCGTAAAACAAGCAGTAGAGCAAATGAAAGCCAACACTGAAAAATAACAACTCGCTAAAACATACTATAAACTAAGAAGCTGCCTTTTATTCCTGCTCCAAAGTTGTTTGAACGTAGTTACTATAGGTTATTTCACACAAAAGCCGCACTAGTGCGGCTTTTGTGTCTTAAAAATGAAAAAGGTCTACTCTTCTTCATACGTTCTTTGTTCATTAAAAGAATGTATAAAGAGTTTGTTTCACTTTCAAAATGGAACGATAATTAAATCACCCCTCGTTTTGAACACAAACAACTGCTTTTTGGACACAATCGAGCAGTTCAAACTGATGACCTTTGTACCTCGGAATTCACATTAAATTAAAGAAAATGAAGTACAAAATTTTAGGAAATACAGGATTGAAGGTTTCAACACTCTGTTTAGGAACAATGAATTATGGTGGAAAAGGATTCTTTGGCTATATGGGCAACCTTGACCAGCATGCGGTTGATGAACAAATTAAAACCGTAACGGACGCAGGTGTAAATTTTATAGATACCGCAAACATTTATTCAGAGGGACTTTCGGAAGTTATGATTGGGAAAGCGATTAAGAATCTATCGATCAACAGAGATGATTTGGTTCTAGCCACCAAAGTGAGAGGTTCAATGGGGAATAGTGAAAACGACAGGGGGCTTTCAAAAAAACATATTATTCAGCAAGTTGATGCTAGTCTAAAACGTCTCGGAACAGATTACATTGACCTCTATCAGATCCATACAGCAGACCCATTAACACCTATCGAAGAAACCATCAAAACATTAGATGATTTAGTGCGCAGTGGGAAAATCAGGTATTTTGGAGCAAGTAATCTTTCAGCTTGGCAACTGATGAAAGGACTGGCCTATTCGCAATACAATCAGTTAGATCGGTTCGCCTCACTTCAGGCAAATTACTCCTTGGATGTGCGTGATGCAGAGCGTGAAATTGTGCCGTTGTTGCTAGACCAGAAAGTTGGAATGATGATTTGGAGCCCTTTGAGCGGTGGTTTGCTCACGGGGAAATACAAACGAAATGGAAAGAAAGAAGAGGGTAGGTTAACTAGTTTTCCATTTCCTCCTTTTCACGAAGAAAGAGCTTACGATGTTTTGGATGTTCTTAGACCGATGGCAGAGCAAAAACAAGTTTCTATCTCTCAATTGGCTTTGGCTTGGTTATTACATCAACCGGTGGTGAGCAGTATTATCATTGGTGCAACTAAAATTCATCAGCTTCAAGACAACTTGAAATCTGTCAACATTGTCTTTACCAATGACGAGTTAAATCAACTCAATGAAGTAAGTAAATTACCGGTTGAGTATCCGGGAAATGTACTAGAAGTAATGACCGCAGACAGAAATTCAGGCGCTGATTTTTTAAATGCTTAAATTAATGAACTAAAAGTAGGTAGCAGTGTTTTGCTACCTACTCATTTTGAATATCATAAGATGGAGCAAAAGATCAAAAAAATAAATTCAATAAATGAATTACATCATTACATGGATTTGCCAAGTCCGTTGAATCCCTTAATTACAATTATTGACCATTCAACGACCTCAAACAATCAGGAATCCCAGCAGGAAAAACTGCTTTTGAATTTTTACAATATCTCCATCAAAAGAAGTTTCAAAGGGAAATTAAAGTATGGCAAAAACCAGTATGATTTTGATAATGGAACGATGTCTTTTATTGCGCCGAACCAAATACTGAGCGTAGATAGTGAAGAAGACAGAAATAAAGATGGTTGGTCCCTATTATTTCATCCCGATCTAATCCGGCAATATCCTTTAGGCAATGTGATTAAAAATTACGGTTTTTTTAGTTACGAAGTAAACGAGGCCTTGCATCTTTCTGATGAAGAGCAAAAAACAATTGAAACAATCGTTCAAAACATCCGGAAAGAAATCAATTCAAGACTGGATCATTTTAGTCAGGATGTCATGGTCTCAAACCTTGAATTGCTTTTAAGTTATTGCAATCGTTTTTACAACAGGCAATTTATTACCCGGAAAATGGCAACCAACGATTTGCTTGCAAAATTTGAAAAACTGTTAGATAGTTATTTTAGGGATCATTTGAATGTAACAGCACCAACAGTTGAAAAATTAGCACAGGACTTAAATGTTTCATCTTCCTATTTAAGCGATATGCTGCGAAGTTTAACAGGCCAAAACACCCAACAACATATACACACTAAATTGATTGAAAAAGCGAAAGAAATTTTAACTACCACCAATTTGACGGTAAGCGAAATTGCTTATCTATTGGGTTTTGAATATTCACAGTCATTCAGCAAGCTTTTTAAAAGCAAAACCAATTATACCCCAAAAGAATACAGACAATCATTTAATTGAAAACAGCTATCCGATGAAACCGGCATTCCTTTTATTTTTATATGTGTCATTGCTATCATGCAATACCAACGATTCGTGTTCAATAACCTGTGTAAAGCAAATCATTCGCGAGAAGTACAAACAAGTTCGGACGACATTAAAAAATGGCGATCCGGATTATGTCTTAAAAATACATACAGCAGATGCCACACTATTTCTTCAAAACGGAAAGGAAGTAGCTGGAATCAGCGAATTAAGACCCTTTTATGAAAAAGTTGCGGCTACACAGATTGACATTGAGAGTATTCCGACTTCAATCGAATGGTTGTCAGAGAATACAGTGTGCGAAATTGGAACGTTCACCTCAACGTCTAAAACAGGTAGTCGAAATGCTGCTAAATACATCAATATTTGGAAAAGAGTTGACGGAGATTGGAAAATATATAAAGCAATAGATCAAGCCAAATTATAACGCCATCTTATTTAGAATAAACCAACCATTCTACTTCAAAGTATTCGAATTTTATTGCAATAGCGTGTGAGTTTTGAGAGTGATTAGATCTCAATAAACTTCACAAGTTTTTCTTTCCAGACTGAATGCGATTTGCACGGTTTTATTGGCTTAATGGAATACGTTAAGCATACCACCGATAATACCGCGCCACTGCCCACAAAGGAAAAACGTTCCGGTAAGCCGTATACGTGATCGCACAGTTCCCGTTGAATATCCCGGAAACTCCTTCCTGCGGGAAATCACCGGTTGCTTCCTGTCGGGAAAGAATAAAGGCAATTCCTTTTTCAATGGCAGCCTTGTCCGGATGCTTTGCTTTCATTAAAGCGAGAACCGCCCATGCCGTATTGATTATCTGCCCGTCTTCGTGTTCTACGTATCGGTGCTCCACACAAGATTGAAAGGATTCTCCCCAGCTGCCATCCGCACGTTGTTTACTCAACAAAAACTCACAGGCTTTTTGAATTTCCGGTGAAGGCGTTCCGTTCTCGTAATTTTCAGAACCTGCAGTTAATAAGCCTTCTATCCCAAACCAGGTACCGTAGGTGTAACACACTCCCCAACAGCCATACCACGAACCATCCGGATCTTGTTTTGACTGCAGGAATTTCCCTCCGCGCTCAATTGCTGCTTTTATATCTTCTCTGCGATACGCGTGGTGTTTGGTGAATTCCTTTAATCCCTGTATGGTAGCAGAAGAACATTCCGTATAGGTCATTTCTGTCATGATGTTCTCGAACAACATAGCAGGATTCAATACTTCAATCCATTTCGGGGCTCTTTGCCTTTCATAAGATGCCCAGCCTCCGTCTTTATTCTGCATGGATAACAACCAGTCAACAGCAGGCTTCAAACGCTCCGCATCTATGGGATTCTCCTTTTTGACGTGCTCTTTGTTGTTATACAAAATAGCCGTTTTCATTCCTTCAGATGTACAATCCGTGATGGCCCATCCGTGATCAATAGTTGAAAAAGGCCAGCAGCCAAGTGTTACATCTCCCCAGTATTTGTCGTAATCTTTCGCATTGCGGTCGATCTGTGTGATATCGATGTAGTGATAAATTTTCTCCGCCATTTTCGGGAAATGGGTTTCCATATCGGCTTCAATCAAAGCCTGTCCGACAAATGCAGTATCCCACAACTGGGAGCCATTATAACCGGCCATTTTAGCTCCGTCTTCGGCAATCCACAGGTAATCATTCCACCGTTTTACGTGGTTTTTGAACTGTTCGGAATCCTTTCCGTGATTGTGCCATACGCAAATCGAGTTGATGGCCTGGTTTACAGGACCAATGTTGATATAACGTGTATAGGAATCCTCAAAATCAATGTAATTTTCGACGTATTTGAGGGCTTTCTTTCGAAACCATTTGGAATGAATCCGCTCGTATCCGTTGGTAATTTTACTCAACCGGTAATACCACTTGTTAACGGGAGTATAAATATCAATCTCGCAGGCTTCACGGCGTGCTTTTTTCCAATGAATGGAATGGTAATCGCTTGTATAGAGTTCTTTTCTTAATTCTTCTACCAGCGGTGTTACTTCCGACTTCACTTTTTTACCAAAACAATAGGTCATCGGCAGAAAGATCATCCGGTTATGGCACCAGTATTTTCCGGGATGAAAAGGAACCCATTTCGGAAATTTCCACATCTCCGGCAAAAGAGCATCATTTCCTTCCCATTCATAGACATTCAGGACAGATAAGTAGAACTTGCCCCACTGCGGAATTTTAACTGCGCCACCACGACTTAAAATCCAATCCTGGGCACGTTTCATATCCGGATTGGAAAGATCTTCTCCCAAAATACGCAAAGTCACATACTGCATGACTGTTCCGAACATGGTGGAATGCCCTTCAATATGCAATCCCCAGCCACCGTCTTCGTTTTGGTGATTCCATAAATTGCGCTTGATTAAAACCTGCATCGGTTTCTCAAAAGGCGTTTCTGTAATGTAGGATGCAATGATCAATCCGGGGATCAGGAAAAGCGGCCCACCGTAGTCACCCGCCCAATTTCCATCCGGTTCCTGTAATGTTTCGTAAAACGAAAAGCCATTCAATAAGCCGATATGTGCTCTTTCTTTGAGTGAAAGCGTATCATCCGACGGGACAATCTTTGGTTCGCCGACTTGCTTATTCCGCAAATGACGCAATACACGCTCACCGGAATTCGGATTGACTTTCTTGTCAAAAATAAATGCACGATCAAATGCCTCTAAAAAAGCCACTCCTTCGGGTTTCTCCCAATCGGATTCGCTTTGAATGATTCCTTTTAGTTCATCCGGAGTTTCAAATTGCCAGGATTGCTGGCCGTTCTTTGTAGAAAGCTTCCACGTCTCCCAAAAATAAGACGGATCTTTTTGATCGAAATTCATTGTTTATCAAGTTGTTCTGCTGAGCATCACCTCGCCCAATTCAATCAATTTTCGTTTATCTTCTTCAGAAAGGTTGGAAGACATTACTGCTTCTACCGATTTATCATGCAATTCTTCCATTTTATCCAAAGCAATTTTACCTACTCCGATTTCTTTAAAAATGGCTTGGAATCCACTGATTTTCGCTTCTTCATCCTTCTCTTCAAACAGTTCTGCTATGCGTGATTTTTGATTGGCATCCGCATGCTGCATCGCGTTGATCAATAAGAAAGTCTTTTTATTCAGTAAGATGTCACCTCCGATTCGTTTTCCAAATGTATCATCCCCAAATGAATCCAGGTAATCATCCATAATCTGGAATGCCAATCCGGTATAAAGACCGAAATCGTATAGTTTTTTCTGGTCCTCGATTGAAGCATTGCCTAAAATAGCGCCTATCTCACAGGCACATCCGAACAGAACAGATGTTTTCAGGCGAATCATGTTCATGTATTCTTCCACAGTCACCGTTTCCTGTGTTTCAAATTCCATATCATATTGCTGACCCTCCATTACTTCCTGGGCCATTTTAAGGAAACTATTTAATAAAACAGCAGCCTTTCCTTCGTTTCCTTTGATCAATAAAGCAACAGAATGCGGCAACATGGCATCTCCCGTTACAATGGCTTTATCCACCCCGTATTTCTCATGAACAGTAATCGTACCTCTTCGCAAGGAAGCTTTATCCATGATATCGTCGTGTACGAGTGTGAAATTATGGAATACTTCAATTGCAATTGCAGCAGACATCGCATCCTGTGTAGTTAACCCAAATCCCTGAGCAGCCATTAACACCATAATCGGGCGCAAACGCTTTCCCTCCAATGTCATGATATGGTACGTGGAATCAGCCAAATTACTTGGGAAGCCTTCCAATGCATCTGTTTCCAAAAATTGAATAATCGCTTTTTTCTGGATTTCCAGATCTTGTTTTATTGTAGTTGTTGTCGTCATAAGTTAAAATCTATAGAAAATTTCTAAATCTTCGTCTTTTAATAATTGCTGTGTCTCTTCCCAGTTTTGCGTGAACCCGATCATGTAACCGCCACCTCCTGATCCGCAAATCTTTAAGTAATAATCTTTCGTGTCCAATCCTTGCTGAACAAGGGGTTGGTATTTTTCCGGAATCAGGTAATTCATTTCCTTTAACTGAAACCGGACCAATTTCTCCAGGTTCCTGTAAAAACTTTCGGTATCTCCTTTCAGGAAATCAGTAATTCCTGCATTTGCATACGCGATCAATTCGGTTTTTAATTTTTGCTGAAAGTCTTCCGTTTGACACGCATTATTAAATTGTTTGATCAGTTTCTCCGAATTTCTGGCCATTCCGGTATTCAATAAAAACAATACGTTCTTTCCGGATTCATTGTAAACCGGGATATCCACTTTTACAATTTCTTTGTTGGCTTTTAACAATAAGGGTTTATTGATAATAATACTCAACGGATCAATCCCTGAGCTCTTTCCGTGAAAATGTCCTTCCAATGCTCCCAAACAGCTTTTTAAGCTTTGAATGCGATCCATTGTCAAATGTTTCAATTCATCCTTGAAATCACCCGCTTTCTCCAGGTAACGCAAGAATATGGCGGCAACAAGCGCACCCGAACTTCCCAGGCCGAAACCTTGTGGAATATCACTTCTAAAAAACAATCCTTTGTCCAATTCCCGGGATAACTCATCCACATTCAATTTGAATGTCTCGTCTGTGTGATTTTCTAAAATATGCTTGAAGAATTCTCTGATCCCTTTATTTGATAATACGGCAATGGCACTTTCTTCTACATTTTCAGGATAACACAAGCTCCCGGAAAATTTACTGAATGGAATTGTCAGAGCCATACCGTTATGTAAAACGCTATATTCTCCAAACACAAGAATTTTTGAATGAACACTTTCCATCTATTAAGAATTCATTTTTGTTGGGCCACTGCCTTCTTCATCGAAAAGAACCTTTTTATAGGTATCGCGTAAACCGTTATTGATAAACTCTTCTACCTGCGCTTCATATGCTTTTGGATAAAGCACGTGCACATTCGGACCTGCGTCCAGGGTAAAGCAAACAGGAACTTTACTTTCCTTGCGGAATTCCATCAATCTTTCAATGGCTGTAATGGTTCCCGGTTTCACCAACAAATAATAATCCATAGAAGTCATCATCATAGCATGCAGTGTCAATGCTTCCGATTCACACAACTGGATAAATGCATCCATATTTCCGGTCTTCAGGATCTCAACCAATTCAGCAGTGCGTTCGTTTGCCTGTTTGAAACGGTTCTCTGCATACGGGTGATTATTCATTAATGAGTGACCTACAGAACTGGATACTTTCTTTGGTTCATCTTCAATGATCAGGATGGCGTCTTTCATGTTCTGAAACGCCGGATGTATCTCTTTTACTTCAATCGCATGCTGATTCGAAGAGTTTTGGATCTTTTCGTTTTCTCCCCACATAGCAAATGCCGGGTACATACTGCGTGATGCGCTTCCACTTCCCAATCGGGCCAGATTACTTGCCTCCTGGTAGAAAGTTTCGTCTTTTTCTTTCCCTTGCAGACTATAGGCAATGTCTAAAAGTGCCAAAGAAATGGCTCCGAACGCAGATGCAGAAGAAGCAATTCCGGCTGAATGTGGAAAGCTGTTAGTCGAATGGATCGTAATGGCTTTTTCACCTATAAACGGGAAAAAGTCACGGTTATCCACTAAAAATTTAGCAACACGCTGACCGAACTGCTCATTTACTTTTCCTTCAAAATAGTAGGATAACTGAACCACTTCATCTGATGTCTTTTCCGATAATTCGGCTTCAACCTCTGTATATGAATTTGACAATGTCAAACTTAACGAAGAATTACAAGGTATTTGAGTTCCTTTTTTTCCCCAGTATTTAACAATAGCAATATTGGACGGACAGCGCCACGCTACTTTAACTTTATTCATCGATTCCTTCTCTATTTCCATTTATTTTATGAATTCCTGATACGTAAATAATGTATCATATCCTTTCGCTTCAAAATATGATTTTGCTGTTTTTAGATCTCTCACTGTTGCCAGAAAAAAATCTCCTCCCCATGCACCCAGCGATTTGATGCTGTAGGGATAATCGGCAAATAAACGCTGTTTTAATTGAATCGTCCCTATAATGGAAGAAATTAACTCTTCCGAACGGTCCAATTGCTCCTCAAATACCTCTATTTTATCCGTTTGTAACGCATTTGAGATAATTTCATTCATGGTATCCACCTGGTGCTGCGCAACGCTTGTCTTTTTGAAACGCTTAATTTCTTCCCGTGAGTTTTGCTTGTTCCCCAAATAAATGAACAATAGTTTATCCGTTATTGACTCCGGAAGGGGCACTTCCTTTTTAACTTCGCCGTTAGCATAGATAATGGGACCTCCTGCCGTTGCACAGGCTACATCGTAACCCGATCCGCCAAAAGATGCTTCGAGCAGTTTCTTTGCATCCACACCTGACCATTGACTCAATAAACTGATTAATGTAGAACTGGAACCAAGGCCCCAATTCAATTCAAAATTGGCTTCTGCTTTGAATCTTTGGTTGAAATCAAGATCGGGTTTTTCAGTTCGTATCACGACGAACAAATTTCTCAGGATTTCTGCCACTTCTGTGTTATTGGTGTCCAAAATGGCGAAATCGCTGCTCATGGACACAGAAAACCACATCCCGTGTTTGGAATAACTTTCCCAAATGAGCTCATCAGACTTTGTTACAGCAAGTGTTTGTCCGAATTTTAGGGGAAAAGCCAGGCAGTCTGATCCGTTCAGAACCAGGTATTCACCAAAAAGCATCAGTTTCCCTGATGCCTTATAGGTCCTTATCGTATTCTCGGTAGCTGTCAATCAAACTAATTGAAGAGATTCAACATAAGTGCGAACTGCAGATACAGAGACATTTTTGTCCTTGAAGTAAGCTACTATTTTTTCGCGGTCTTCTTTTTTGACCTCCAATTGGTTCATGATATTGAACAAATGCATTTTCATGTGTCCCTGTTGGATTCCTGTTGTGGTCAATGATTTAACCGCACCAAAATTGTTTGCCAATCCTGCTGCTGCTGCTATTCCCATCAATTCTCTTGCATTCGGGAAATCTAACAATTCATGTGACAGTTTGACAAGCGGGTGTAAGTTTGTCAATCCGCCAACTACTCCCATTGCAATTGGTAAAGTCAATTCAAAACGGAAAATATCATTTTCAATCGTGCAATTCGTTAAAGAAGTATAAGTTCCGTTGATACTTGCATAAGCGTGACCACAGGCTTCCACGGCTCTAAAATCATTTCCTGTTGCCAATACCACTGCATCCACACCATTGTAAATCCCTTTGTTGTGTGTTGTTGCACGGTAAGGATCTACTTGTGCAATTCTCACGGCAGTATGGAATTTTTTTGCAAACTCCTTCCCGGAAATACCCGGAACAATTCCATCCAGGTTCTTAACATCCGTTTCCACCCAGCATTTTACAACGCAATTGGGAGTAAGGTTAGAAAGTATGGACATAATGATCTCCAATCCGTCTTTTTTAAATTCCGGTTGGTCCTGGTGCCAGTTTCTAAAGATTTGAGCGAATCGTTCAAGGCAGGAGTTTACGAAATTTGCGCCCATTGAATCAATTGTTTCAAAAGTGACAAATAACTGCATTAATCCGGGTTCCTTATCTGAAAGATCTTTTAGAACAATCTCTTTTATACCGCCACCGCGGTTGCGCATATTTACAGTAAGGTCTTCTGAACCGTTCAATAGAAGCTGCTTTAATTCATCAAAACGCTTGGTGAGCTTTTCAATATCATCGTGCCATAAGAAGTGAACTTGTCCTACTTTTTCCGTATCAACGATGGCTGTATGGAACCCTCCTAATGCATACCAGAACTTGGCGCTGTTTGAAGCAGCAGCAACAACAGAGCTTTCTTCAATGACCATTGGAACGGCCAGGGTCTTTCCATTGATTAAAAAGTTTGGAGCAATGCTGTAAGGCAAATGGAAATTCGATATCGTATTTTCACTAAACTCGTTAATGACTTCCTGCACAGCAAGTTCCGGATGATCAAAGCTTTTAAAAGTTTCCATTGTTTTTTCAGGAGACTTAAAAAATTTTGCGATCGCTTCCAACTTCTCTTGCTTGTTCTTTTTCGAGAACCCTTCTATTAACATCTTCATTATCTTATTTTTAGAAATTTTTGAGCCATTAATAAACCTTTTATTTGTATTTCAGCAAATGTATCCAGTGCTTCCTGTGATTCATTTGCGTGTTTTAAAAATGGCGCCGCCTGACCGTAGATAGCAGGAATAGTTGCTTTGGAGGTTAAGTAATAACCATCTAAAAAGTTTTTTATCCCGCCACTTATAATCACATTATTACACTTACGTTCAGACCCTAGTTCCTGGATTGATTTATTTAGAAAATCGACCATTTCGTAAGCAGAATGTCCCAAAGCGATCACATCTTCATAATGCGCTTTCAATGACTCGTTGCGCAATAATTCTAATTTTGAAAAGTTTGTTCCGCCATTTGCAGCAAAGTCGATTGCCAAAACCGGCAATTTCAGTAGTTCCCTCATGCTTTCAGGGCCAAAACCCTGACCCACTTCTTTCACGATGATGTTGGTATCGATTTCATTCAACAACTGTTTGATTGTGACAAGCGGTGAGCGTTGAATTAAATCACCTTCCGGCTGCAGCCACTCCTGTAAAGGATTCACATGCACAATCAAACCGTCTGCATCGAGTTTATCGACCAGTGCTTTTAGCTTGGAAGTCTGACCTTTATCGATTAATCGCTCAATCTGAGCAATTCCCACATTGGCGAATAGCGGAGAAGCATCTCCAAGGATCGGCCGCAGGTTAAAATCGTCGAAATAGGTATTGTCCTCCAGGATAATCCGGCAGGAGCCCAAGCCCATACCAAAACCATATTTACCGGCTGTTTTTGCCAGCATTTTATTGATTGGACCTGCAGTGGATGTACCGCCGGTCATGCTCGAGATCCAGACAGGATAACGCAGCGTTTTTTCACCCAGCTGAATAGAAATATCCGATTGTTCCGGATGTCCCTCCAACATCGGTTCGTAATAAAAACGACCATCCGACAGGGCACTTTGCGAAGCAAAAGCCAAATCCAAATGATTCTGTTTCCTTAAGTCTGCCGCTTCAAGCGATTCGTGTTCAATTTTTTCCATCAGATCATTGCCGGAACTGATTCATCCTTTAGTATGGGACGAATAATCCGTGTTGCATTTTTATATAAACGTATTTGCTTCGCCGGCTTTGTAATAAAGCGCATCGGGTGCTGCATCGCCACTTTAAAAAAGTGCTTCAACAGAAACTGTTTGTTTTTATTTATCCCCGACAGGATGGAAAGCGGCCCTGTAGCCTGTTCTCCTCCCTTCTGCAAATATTCAAAGCAGGCTTCTTTTAATTCATCATCTGTAAATACCTCATACAAAGCGTTTGCCAAAATGTTGATTGTCTCCACATTTTTCCCTCTGTTCTTATAATATTCATTAACGGCATTTTCCAGTTTCGTTTCATTTTGAAAATCAATTCCCGCCAATTCGCCATTCAAACAAAGGATATCTGTAAAAGATGCGGTCATTCCACCACCCGTTAACGGATGTCTCATATTTAATGAATCACCCAAAAGCACTGCACCTTTCAAGCGAAATGCCTGACCTTTCATGGAGTGATTCGGCATCACTTTTAATGGTTCTTCGTCTATTGCCTTTAAAAATGAATTCACCATTTCTTCCGGCAAAATTTTCACCACGCTTTCTTTCAACCGTTCTATTGATTCTTTTCCCATTTTGGGAGCTTTTCCACCGGGATAATCAATCAGGATCCGATACCCATTTGTATGGATCGGGTAAACCAGGATCGGAAAATCACCTGTAACGATCATGTGACCATAAGAAGGAAACGCTAGTTCCAGGTCTTTGAGCACCAATCCCATGAAATAGGATGTGACTTTTTTGTTCACTTTACTCAACTTATCGCGCAGCATGGACATGGGCCCATCAGAAACAATCGTCAATTTTGCAAACTGTGAAACGGTTGTTCCGTCTTCCTGTGTGTAACTTACACCTATGATTTTTTTATTGTCTTCCAGGATTTGGGTAACATTCCCCTGAACCACGGTGATATTGTCTCTTTTTTGAAGTTCCTTTCGGATATTGGTCAGGAATTTTCCGTTTCTCAACCCAATTCCTTTGATTCCTTTTTGAACTTCATCGTAGTTAATGGTAAACCGTTCGTTCCCTTTGATCAGGTTATAGCCGTTGACTTCCTGAGCATCAATGCCTTCCAGTAAATGGCCCAATCCCATTTCATTTAAAGCCTGGATTCCTCCGGGCTGCATTAATTCACCGATAATTCTATCCTGTTCAGAAAGGTCGCGTTCCACCACAAGGATGCGTGTGCCTGCGGGTTGGGAAGCAGCAAATACTCCTCCGGCAACTCCGGCACCAATTACTATCATATCAAATTCACGGGTGCTCATTTTTGAATCTCGGCTAATATGGATTTGATTTTACCGGTATTGTCTTTTTTCTCCAGACTTTTCAGAATAGCGATAAATTCTTTTTTCGTGCTATTAAAATCCTGGATTGCAATGAAATACTTAGCAGTTCTCCCTTTTCTGATCTTCACATTTTCGTGCAGGACCTTTGGATTATCATACAGTTCTTTCAATGTTGCAACAGCCATCAATTGCGGGATGGCACAAAAACGAAAAATTTGCTGATTGTCCAGGCATTCCAAAAATTCAAGGCAGGCAGGAATGTGTCCCAATGCATTGATTACCACTTCGTTCAATGCAGCAAGCCCGCTTTTTTCATCTGCCTGCAACTCCTTTAATGTAGTTGCTTTATTTTTCCAGGATTCTTCCGGCCAGAAAATACGTCCTTGTTCCAAGTCCTCTGCAAAATCGCGAATGATGTTCGTTTTTTGAAGGAATAATCCCATTTCATTACTGAGGCCTTTGTCTGAGAGTTTGGTACTTGTCTCTAATTTGGAAGCAAGAAATAATCTGCTCAAACCGATTCCAACCAATCCGGCAACGTAATAGCAGTAATCGTCCCAGTCTTTATAACTTTCAACGTTTTTATGCGCATACTTGTTCATTCCGACTGCCATTTCATGGGTTATCTCCGTAATAACGGCTTTGTATTCCGATCCGAGTTTTTGATACTCGCGGATTACTTTGTCAAAATGAAGCATTAAATCCTGATAATCCTGGGTGTCTCCCACATTTTCAAGGATAAATTCTTCTTTGTTTATACGGTCAGCAAACGTAAGCAGCATCTCTTTCTTGATGGAATTGTCGATGTTCATGTCATCTTCAATGGTATCAAGGCCCCGTAAAACAAGGTAAAACAAACAAACCGGATTTTTCAGATCCTCAGGCAATTGCTGAATTACCACAGCAAAAGACCGCGAAACCTTTTTAAGCGCTTCATAGCAATAACTTAAATCGTCTGTGGATTTGGATAAATCTTTTAAACGGTACTCGGAAGGTTTGAATTGTTTGAATTCTTTCTTCATTTGTACAAGATAAACCAACTCAGATACATGAAAGGAATAATATGCCACCCTTCTAATCATTATTTATTCGGTTTTGTAAGGCGCAAAGATACGTACATTTTATAGACCTGTACTAATTTTTACGTTTTTAAAACTGATTTTTACACCCCTTACACATCACATATCCATTTTTTTAACGCTGTTGACTATTTCTACAATTATTTAAACTTTCCATTAAAAAAGTTCGAAAGTTGTCCTGTTTCATTTTTGCTTTTCAGCTCTATCCCACTAGTTGCCGGAACATTCACTGCATTCTCCCCGGAAAAAATGTGAAGCATTGAAAGTGAGAGGCTTATGATCAAAATGTGTTATTCGTCATGCACAGCAAGATTTTCCGCTTGTTAAAACTCTTAAAACGGACGATTTAAAAACCGATTTTCCCTGAAAAACCGGGAGAATTAACCGTATATTTAACGTTTTGAAATTTAAACTGCAGGTATGGCAAAATCTCCTATTGACAAGCTTTTAAGTCCCGTGCACCGTTTTATTCACCAGGAATTTACCGGAGGAATTGTACTTTTTATCAGCGTGGTAATCGCCATCGTTTGGGCTAACTCGCCCTGGGGAGATTCATACCATCATTTGTGGGAAACAACCTTCTCAATCGATTTTAACGGTAGCAGTTTCAGTCATCCTTTGCATGTATGGATCAACGACGGTTTCATGGCGTTATTCTTCTTCGTCATCGGCTTAGAATTAAAGCGCGAGTTCATGGCCGGCGAGTTGTCGACAGCCAAAAAAGCATCCTTGCCGATGATCGCAGCTCTGGGGGGCATGATTGTTCCGGCGCTGATCTACCTGGTGATTAATTTAAATTCCGGGGCAGGAAAAGGCTGGGGAATCCCCATGGCAACCGATATTGCTTTTGCCCTTGCATTGTTGTCATTGGCCGGGAAGCACATTCCGGTGTCAGTGAAAGTTTTTCTTTCAGCTTTAGCCGTGGCGGATGACCTGGGAGCCGTTTTGGTGATCGCTTTCTTTTATACCTCCCATATCGCTTTCCTTCCCTTGCTGATCGCATTGGGATTGCTGCTCTTTCTGGCAGTGGGCAATCTACTGGGAGTTCGCAGTGTTTTCTTCTACCTTATCCTGGGAATAGCCGTTTGGGTCTGTTTTCTTTTTTCAGGTGTTCACGCAACTATTGCCGGAGTTTTAGTGGCATTTACCATCCCGGCACGTACGAAGATTGACGAAGTGGAATTTGCGCGTAAAACGCATGAACAGCTGGAAGAGTTTGAAGAACAGATACCTCTTAACAGTACACTAACTACGAGCGAACAACACGATACCATCCAAAGAATGAAAAAACTCTGCCTGGATGCAGAAACACCGCTTCAAAAGATTGAAGATAAGCTGCATCCGTGGGTGGCTTTCGTTATCATGCCCTTGTTCGCCCTTTCAAATGCCGGAATGATCATACACGGTAATTTCTTTGCTTCACTTGGAAATCCGGTAAGTCTTGGAATTATCGTCGGGCTTCTTGCCGGGAAATTCATTGGTGTCTTTTCTTTTACATGGCTTGCTGTGCGACTCCGTATTTCTGATTTGCCAAAAGGAGCTAACTGGATGCACGTGGTTGGAGTAGCTGTCCTTGCCGGAGTTGGATTTACCATGTCTTTATTTGTGACAGGTCTGGCATTCTCCGACGCCGCTTTAATTGACCAGGCAAAGTATGGAATCTTAATTGCTTCGTTTGTTGCCGGTGTGACGGGAGTATTCCTGCTTAAACTGACGAAAAGTAAATAGATAATAATTCGGAAGCGGCAAGAAACAGTTCTGTCCAATATGTGAAATTCAACACTGATTCTTTTCGTTTTTCATTCATCCGGAGTTAAACTGTGAATTTTAACTTTCAAGCACTCACTGATTGCTACTAAAGAAACATTCTTAGTCGCTAATAAATCCCGTTGATCCCGGCTAATTCGCTCTATTTGCCAATTCAGGCTCCGGTTTCTCCAATTTCCTCCGTTGATTTCACATTTTCTTATTCAAGAACTTTCCCACCATAACTTTTGTTTTTCATACCTTTGTGGCAATTGAACTCTTAAACAAACCGTTTCGAACAAAGATTTTGATCGTGAACATGAATACTATACACGTTATCGGCTCATTCGTAAACCGATTGAAAAGCTTTTTCGCATTTCTTTCCGTCTGCTTTTTCTTTACTGTTAATGCCTCTGCACAATTTTCGCGCTCCGATGAATCTGTTGCTACAAGCATTTATCCCATTATGCTGAATACAACGTGGGAAAACCAGGCTTCGCTGCAAATTTTCCAGATTGGTGTTTTGGACGGCGACACTTCTTTTTATAGCGTCATTCGGAAAAAGTACGAGGGAATTTCATTCAAGGGAAAAAAGGTCAGTGTTGTTCACTTTAAAACCCTGGAGGGAATCAGTCCGACACAAGTATTGCTGGTCGATAAAAAATTCAACAAAAAGATTGAAAAGGTTGCCAAAGCAATCTCCGGAAACCGCACCTTACTGGTTACAAATTCCTGTAAGGATGACGATTACGTGATGATTAATTTCAACGGTCGTCTGAAAAAAGATGATTTTAACGTGAATCAGGCAAACATGGAGAAAGCCGGCTTGACTCTCACGAACCAATTCGAGCAATACATGGAAGGAACGGTTGCCTGGGAAGCCCTTCTGAATGAATCGACCGAAAAACTGGAAAAAGAACGTGAAAAAGTAGCTGCCAAGGAAGAAACCATTAAAGATCAGAAGGCTAAGATCAATTACCAAAAAATGACCTTACAGGAAAAGGTTGAAATGCTGGATCAGCAAAGTGCCATCCTGGAAGAGCAGGCTCAAAAACTGGACAAGCAATCCCGGGCGATTTCTGATCAGGAGGATATTTTATTTGAACAAAAACGAAACATTGAAGCTCAAAAAGGGCAGATCAACCGCCAACTACAGGAACTCGGTATGCAGCGGGTCATCCTGATCATGGCATTGGTGGTTCTCGTGCTGATCCTTGGAATTGCTTATATGCTCTACCGGAACTCTCAGCACCGCAAAAAGTCTATCCAGCAGCTTTCCGAGCAGCATGCGATTGTAAGTGAACAGAAAAATCAAATCGAAAAAATCCTGTTCGAACTTACAGACAGTATTCGCTACGCTTTGCGTATCCAGAATGCCGTTTTACCGAACGAGCAAACCATTCGCGGAACGATTCCGGGAGATTTCTTCGTCATGTACAAACCAAAGGACATTGTGAGCGGGGATTTCTTCTTTGTGGACCGCAGAGGTGACTGGACATTGGTTGCAGTAGCTGACTGTACGGGTCACGGTGTTCCGGGGGCTTTTGTGAGTATGCTGTGCATCAGCCTTTTGAATGAAATCGTGAAACAGCAGGAAATAACACGTGCAGATATTATTTTGAATGAATTGCGCGATAAAGTGATCCATTCCCTGCAGCAGAAAGGAATACAGGGTGAGCAAATGGACGGAATGGATATTTCCCTATTGCTGATCAACAACAAGACTTACAAATGTCACTGGTCGGGAGCAAATAATCCCTTGTACATCGTCACTGCGAAAAACAAGAAGCTGGAAGAGATCAAACCGGATAAGCGTCCGATCTCTATCTACCCGGATATGAAAGCATTCACCAACCACGAAATGGTTGCAAACAAAGGGGATATTTTCTACCTGTTCACAGATGGTTATTCGGACCAGTTTGGTGGTGAAAGAGGGAAGAAATTCATGAGCCGCAATTTCAAGAACCTGCTTGCGGAAAATGCCCATAAGCCGATGACCGAACAAGGAAAGATCCTGGATACGGTGATTGAGAACTGGAAATTCGCCGATGGTGCGGACTTTGAGCAAATCGATGATATTACGGTATTGGGGATACAAATTGGCTAAGTGCTTGTTTTTGTGAAGAATGATTGGTAAGTTTGGCTAATCACATTCACGAGTATTCCCATGCAGGTCCAAACGGAAAAACCCGCCCATACAGCAGCTATCGATTCTAAGAATAAAGAATCCGCAGGCACACAATCATTCAATAATACACGTCCCGAAGCATTACAGATGCAGCTAATGCAGCAGGCTGCAGATGCACATGCGGAAGCACAGCCCATCCAAAAAATCGTTTCGGGAGGAAAACCAATCCAGTTGGCCAAGGATGCCGCTTTGATGAAAATCCGCGACAAAGATCCAGGCAGCACCACTCCTACAAAAATCATTAAAACCAAAGGAGGAGAAATTGGTGTATTCCGGTTTCCTCAAGGCAGCGGGAATATCATTGATACATTCAATGGAACCAATATAGCATCTTCAGCAGATGAAGAAGAAGCAAAAAAGTCTTACTCCACGGCCAAAATAATGCCGATACCCGTTAAAGTAGCAGATCACAATTTAGGTGCAGATTACACGGATGCTCCCAAACTATCCGATTCGGTGATTAAAGGCCACGACAGAGGCCCCCATTTTAAACATGCCGACGATGCCCAAAAAACTTCCGGAGACCGGCCTAATTATACCTGGCATCATAAGACCAACCTGGGGAAAATGGAATTAATAGATATGAATGTGCACGGTGCTATGTGGCATTACGGAGGAATTGCCAGTTGGGGAGCAAGTTCACATACAACTAATACGGATGATGATCCGACAAATGACGAGTAATAAAAAAGGAGGTTTTACTTCCTTGAAATTGGTGCTGGTGAGCGTCTACTTTATCAAAGATCCCTTCGGATTCGAGCCAACTTCTATATGGGACAGATAAAAACTCGTTTGTGTTTTTGCTTGGTAGTAAAAGGCTATTACTGCCAAGGAGATAATTCCAGCCAAAGAGATCACAACTATTTTTTGTTTTTTGGTCATCAGACTAAGGCTTCTTAAATCACACCTCCTTCTTATGCAAATCATAAACAATCCCATCCGACAAACCGATCTTGGGAACGTATAATTCTTTGCAGTTGAGCGCACTCATACAAACACGGAAGATTTCCAGGGCCGGAACGATGACATCCGCTCTGTCGGGCTTTAACTGGAACCGATCCATGCGTTGACCGACACTTAAAGGCTCTAATTCTTTATACAATTGATTCATGGCTCTCAATGTAACCGGAGATTTTTCTTTGAAGCCTAAGATTTTGTGGATCTTATTGATATTTCCGCCGGTTGCATACACCGCATGGGGATTATCTTCCACGTGTTCTTTGATCCATTGTTTCAATTCCCGCCAATCCTGCTTTTCGACTTTGCTTTTCAACATACGGACGGTTCCGATATCGAAACTTTTGGCTGCAACACGCTTTCCATGTTCGAACACGTTGATCTCCGTAGATCCGCCGCCCACGTCAATCACCAGGTAAGACTCCGAACGTTCGATATCCAATAATGCAAAAGTCCCGAAAATCAAGCGGGCTTCTTCATCACCGGAAATAATCTCGATCTCGATCCCCGTATTTCGTTTGATCTGCTGAATGATCTCCGTTCCGTTCTTCGCATCGCGCATGGCACTGGTTGCGCACGCACGAATAGCCGAAACATCAAAAATATCTGCAATCAAGCTGAAGGCTTTCATGGTTTTAATGAAGTCTTCTGCTTTCTGAACGCTGATCTCACCCGAATCAAATACTTCACCTCCTAAACGGAGCGGAAGACGCGTATACGAGATTTTTTTCACATAGGGGTGTCCGTTTTCACTGGCGATTTCTCCTATCAACAATCGAGCTGCATTCGATCCGATATCTATGGCTGCGTATTTATTTGGCATGGATTCCGAAATTAGTGAAAGTTAACCACAAAGTATACAAGGAATACCAGGAAATTGCAGTATAAGTTGTTTGATGGATTAATCGCAAGCAGTAAGAAGAAGTAGCTTCGCTACTGAAGACGGAATGAAGCTTTCTCAAAAAACTAAGCATTACGGATAGTGAAGCTACTCAAAACAGAGTTCGTGGTGTGGTGGATCAGCAACTCCGGAAGTAATTCTTTTAAAAACAAAAAAATCCCGCGCATCAGCTGATGCGCGGGATTTTGTATAGATCATTTGATTTACTTCACAATCACCTTTTGCACCAGGTTTCCTTGAGCGCTGTTAAAGTGAAGGAAATAAATTCCTTTAGCCAAATGAGAAACGGCTAATTCAGTTTGCGTATTCATAGACAAAGAAGATACGGGGTAAACGACTTTTCCGTCTTCAGAGATCATGGAGAAAGTAACATCTTTTCCGGTCTTAATTGTTACAACTGAGCTTGCAGGGTTTGGATAAACCTCCAATCCGAAAGCCGCTGCTTCTTCGATTCCGGCACAATCCTCAACGATAATACTTTGAGAAACTGCATCTGAACAACCATTTTCAGTAACGGTATATGTAATCGTTTGCGTTCCCGCTCCTGCAGTTGCAGGGGCGAAGTTTCCACCCGTTACACCCGTTCCGCTATACGTTCCGCCTGCAGGTAAACCACCGCTTAAAGCAAATGCAGCAGCTTGCAAACATACATCTGTGAATGTTCCAAGAGTTGCTGTTGGTGTTGCATTCAATGTGAACGTTGAAGTTGCAGAACCTGAACAGTTATTTGCATCTGTGTAGTTGTAAGTCAGGGTAATGGAACCCGGAGTTAAACCGTTTGGATCAAAAGTTGAACCCGATACTCCTGTTGAACCTGAGAAAGATCCGCCGGCAGGTGATGCAGCCAGGGTAATCGGGCTTGCATTATCACATACATTTCCAACCGGAGTAAATGTTACCGTTGGGTTTGTATGGAACACCACCGTTGCTGTTCCTGTTCCCGCTGCGGTACATCCGCCCATTGTTACAGCTGAAACCGTATAAGTTCCGTTTGCAGTTGCGTTGATCACGAATGGAGAAGTAGTTACTCCTGTTGCATTACCGGTAGTTGTGCCGTCAGAATAGGTAATATCCCAAGGACCAGCTCCTGTTAAAGTCACATTCACAGGAAGAGTTCCCGTTCCACATTGTGCTCCACCGCCTGAAACAGCAGCTGTTGGTGCCGCAGCGATCGTTACGCTGAAAGTTTCAGCATCTGCCGGACAAGATCCGTTTGCAGCAATTGAATTGGTTACGGTATAAGTTCCTGAGTTACTTGAAGAAAGATCAATTGCTCCGGTTGAAGCATTGATTACCAAACCTGTTGTAGAGCTGAATGCTCCTGCACTTGCTCCTGCACCGTATACCGGGTTCGGGTCCGTTCCGTTTGCACAGTAGCTTGTTTGAGCATAGGTAAATGCTGCATCCGGTGCTCCTGAGATCACCACTGTTTGCGTGCTTGTATTCGGACAAGTTCCAGAAGTAGTGTAAGTCACCGAGTAAGATCCGGAAGTACTTCCGGCTACGTTAATTTCTCCTGTTGAAGTGTTTGCAAAAACCAATCCTGCAGGTGTAGCAGAGAAAGTACCCGCTGCTGAAGTAGTAGGAGTTTGGTTAGGAGACAGGTCACAAATAGCATTTGTAGGATAAGTGTATGCTGCGTTATCCAAAGGATTCACTGTAATGGTTGTTGCAGCAGAAGCAGGTGATGTACACCCCAAGGCAGCAGCAGTAACTGTAACCGGTCCTGTGGAGTTGACAGTAATCGCTTGCGTTGTTGCACCATTTGACCAGGTATTTCCGGTTGCAGCTGAAGAAGTTAAAGTAACCGATCCACCCGCGCAGAAAGTTGTTGGTCCTCCCGGAGTAATTGTTGGAGTTGCAGGAGTAGGATTCACTGTAATTGTTTGTGTAGTAAAATCAAAACAGCTGTTCCAAAAACCTCCGTTTGTTCCTAAAAGAACATCATAAGCTCCGGCAGTTGGATGAGTGTATGTTGTAGTTCCGTTCCAAATATATGGTGACAAATTGTCCATATCGTAAACGAATGTAGAATCCGAGGTAGCTAAAGAGAAGAATGTTCTAAATACCTGGTAGTTAAACATTCTGCTTGAAAGTACGCTTGCCGGAGTTGTACCGTTGGTATAAGTAACAGGTGTTCCTTGACAAACTGTAGTGGCAGATGGGGTGAATGCCGTATTTATGGAATAAGATACAATTGGCGCAACCAACGGCTCAAAATTATATGGCCCCCCGTTAAATGTGGAAGTATAAGTTGGAATGGTCACGTAAGCACCGCTAGAGGAAGCATACCATGAAGATTTGGCACGACATAAAGTTTCATCATAACTTTGTGAAGGTGCAGCGTTGTTAATTAAAATATCCAGAACTCCATCAGTTGAAACGGGCTCTAGTACAACAGCATAATTACCTGTTACAGTAATGGGTGCAAAATTTACATAATACAGATTTGTATCACCAATGACAACAGTTCCTGTCGCTAATTGGGTAGTAGGAACATATGAAGCATTAACGGAATAGATAGAAGCCCGAACCGTACAATTTGGAGTACCAAGATCATAATTACTAGCTCCTTCAAATTCAACACCACTAATAGTAGCAGATGCACCTGATAGCAAATATGTCATCGTAATTGCTTCGGCATCTCCTTGCCACACATCGAAAATAAAATAGTTCTGTGCTCCAAGAATTTGCTCTTTAGCGAGGGAGTAACGAAGCGTATCGGTACAAAGAAGTGTTTTTTCACCATTGTTTTGAGCCGACACTCTTTGAGGATGGGAGATGTTATTTACTTGACGAATACCCAACTTGTTACCTTGTTGGCTAAACCCAAGCATACTGCTCGTTAATAACGAGAGTAGCAGTAATGATTTTTTCATAGTAAGTTAATAAAATTAATGTGCCCCGAAGATAGGGAATCAGTTGCTTATTTCTTAATTATTTAACATTTTAAACGAGGAAACAAGTTGATTCTTAACAATTGATATAGCAATCACTGATCTGATCAATGGTTCTTTACCGGAAAGAAAAATGCCAGTGGTTTGTATCGGAAATACAGCCAAACAGAATGGAAAAGGTGTTTCAATTCAGAGATCGGAATATCGCGGGAGCGAAGTGCCAGCCACAGTGAAAGTGCGAAACTCACGATGAAATTCACAAAGCCTATAATCCCAATTCCCAGAACACCCATTGAGATCGGATACCAGCTTGGTTCAAAATTGCTTCCGAATAAGCCAAGGGCCATATTTCCGGCGGCAAAGGTAATGTGCCGGATATCTAAATTCAATCCCAAAAAGATCCCGATTGATGCCGTTGAACCCAGGAATACACCAAACCAAAAGTTAGATGCCACTCCGGCCCATTTCTCTTCAATCCATTCTGCAAAGCGTTTTGCATTTTCTTTTCCCAGGGAAATCTTCAGGACAGGATGCTCCTTAATTCGGTTATAAATCTTTTTGTGTTTGATCTTGTTGGAAATGGATCCGGAAATGATGCCGGATAAAAACAGAAAAACTCCCGCGATTGCGGCATGCAGAATTGCCCAGGATTGAACCGGGTTTAAATCCTTCATTAAAGCATCACTTTTGTGTTGATCCACAATCTGAAATCCCGCTACTCCCTGTAAAGACCAGATCAATAGCATCGCAACCGGAAATGCAATCAGGACGTTTCCAACGAAAGCAATGAATTGGGAACGAAAGAGATGAGAAAACAAAATCGCAAAAGACCGGTGTCTGTCTTCATCATTTACGGAATTAGACAACCCGCTTTCGATTGACTTTACGATAGCTGCTGCCGTCATCGCAGGTTGTTTTGTCGCTAGTGTAAATCCTAAAAGATAGATCAGAATAAATCCGAACGCATAATTTAAACTGTACAGAAAAGCATGACCAAAATCACTAACATCTGCCCTTCCTAAGACCACTTTGAACAGACACAGAAAACCGACTACCAATCCTCCCCCCATTGCTGTCAAAAGCATCCGGATATAGTCTTTTTTAGACTCGGTAATGTAATGCTCACCTGTTTTTGCGGTATGTTGTGTTACTTCGTAAGCGATGGTTTGTGTACTGTCCAGCATCAGGCGCCGAATATTGTTCTTTCTGCAGTTGTATTTAATCAGTCTTATGGCAAGATAAATCGAATTGTCGCGTTTGTCTTCCTCGGAATCTGTAGCAAGTAAAGGCAACAATGCCTCTATTCGAAACAATTGTTGCCGGATGCGCAATAAACTTTGATTGACACGAATGGAAATCCCAAATTTTGCACTGTTGTCAAAAGCGGTATTGATAATTTGGTGGCAACCTTGCAGCAATTGGACCAAATCCTGGAAATCGGAGTCTGTAGCCGATACGGAAAAAGTACGCTGCTGAGCAATTTTCGCAATAACGAGGTCCAGTTTCTTCTCGAATAATTCAAAAGGGCTTTGCATATCCTCGTATTCCGGGACCATAATTAATACGTCCTGCTCCAAAGCCCTCCCGCTTATGCGCTGAATCAGCAAGCTGATCCCATTCACCGTTTCCGTAACCGGTGAATTCCTGCTGCTTTCATCGGCATCATAGATCGTGTTCAGGTCCAGCAAAAGAATTAACTCATTGATTTCCGTAAGGTCAATTTCCTGGATCCATTCAAAATCCTGCTGCTTGTAGAAAACCTGGTTCAATAAAAACTGCAGGGTATCCGATTCAGGCTGCTCGGGTAAAATCTTTGAAAGCAAACGTTCCTTTACTTCACGCATAAAATAAGCGTCCCGGATGATGCCCGAATCCGTTAAAATGGATGTAAATTTGCGGTTTTGAAATATATTCCGGAGATAAACGGCCATTGCATAGCGTCTCACAGTATGTTCTTTCAGGTAATCCAAAAGCGGCTGAATGCTTACCCGCCGCGACGGGTCTTTTTCTATTTTCTTAGGGCGAAAGTGAGCGACCAGATCGATCAGGAATTCCAGGTTATCCGAGGTGTAATCCGCTTCACCGTAAAATTCATCGAACAGCTCGTCCAGTTGTTTCCTTTTAGTCCTTTTAAACAATCGCATTTCCCGGTCTTTGTTTTAAAAATACTAAGACAAATGAAGTAACCGGTTAAATTTGGAAGTTTTAAGTTCTTTTCTGTTATAAACGGACAATTCTTGCGGTAACTATTTCCTGAGCGGATTTGAAATGAACCAAATATATGCCCGACTCAATTCCCTGAAAATCAATTTCTCCTGCGGGATTATTTATTTCACTGACTAATGAGCCATTCAATGAAAAAACAGATGCTTTTTCAATGTGTGTATCTGATTGGTAAAACAAACGATCATTCACCGGATTTGAATAAGCTATTTGCATCCTTTCCTTCCCTTCGATTCCCAGGGAAATTAGTTTATCGAAATACATTTTCTTTACAAAACCATGGTAATAGCTTTGAGCTGTTTCCGTTTCTACTGCAGGTCCAAGGTTGAAATCAAAATCTCCGGTATAATATCCAGTCATTACCAGTGTATCTCCTGAATTTTTCGCAAGATCCATCACTAATATCCCCCCGGTTCCCTCAAAACGTGTTGCCCATCTTACATTTCCGGCACTGTTGTACCAGGCACAAAAGATATCGTATGGATTATTCGGAATCAGCTGCATGCCGATCGTCGGTGCCATAAAGTAGGTCGTGTCATAAAAGTTTCCCAAAAAGAAAATAGTTCCATCACTTAACACTTTGATTTCCGAGATTAAATTATATCCCTCGCACTGAATGTTTCGCGACCATTGCTCCGTACCGTTTTCGTCCAGCTTCAATAAATAGGCGTTCATATTCACCGGTAAGAAATAGGTTCCGGAGACCATTTGAACGGTTCCTTGATACCTTCCTCCGATTATGGCTTCATTGTTTCCGGTGAGGGCTATTCTGTCCGAATAAGCCAGGATCGTGCTTATAACCGTTTTTGCCCAGCTAAAATCTCCGTTTGAAGTCAATTTTAAAGTAAAAGCCTGCACATTATTTGTCGTATTCTGAACTGTAAAATCACCCACAGAAGGATCTAAATCAACTGTATCTGTGAAATTGCCGGTGACCCATATATTCCGGGAAGTATCGATTGCGAGATCCATTACTTCCATTGCTCCGCTCCAGGTTCTAACCCATTCGAATGTTCCTGATACATCCAGCTTCAGAAGGAAATTAGAAACATATCCGTCGGGTGAAATGATTTCGCTACCTGAACCAAAATCAATATTCAAAGCACCTGTAAATGATCCGCTTAACAAAAGATGGTCCTGATTATCGACATCAATGAAACGGAACCACTCATCTGAAATACTTTGTGCAAGCTTAAACCATAACTGATTTCCGTTTCCGTCTAATTTCAGGATTCCGAAATCTCTGGAACCCGCCATAGCGTAATAAGTACTGTCATTCAAATCACTCAGCGAATCTTGAAAATTAACCGCAAGCAGAATATTTCCCTGGGAATCAAGTGCCAACAAATCGCGTTCATTGCCTTGAGGCAGAAAACCGGCCATTTTTTTGGACCATAGGTAATTTCCGGCAGCGTCATACTTTGCAAGGTAGTTTTCACTTATAGAATTGATCGTGGTGTATTGTGCAACTCCTGCAGAAGGGTCCAAATCTATGGTATCTGAAAAACTTCCATATACATAAACATTTCCGGCAGCATCTGTTTCTACATAAGATCCGTTCGATGTTTTACCCTCATTGGAGATGGTCCACCCAAAATCCTGCGAATAAGCTGTTGAGCAGGAAAGAAAAAATATAATTAGTATTCTATTCAGCATGATGCTTTGACTTATACGGTTACTTTAACTAACGGACAATTGTTTCGGTTAGTTGGAAAAAGGCCCTCATAATGAAGGCCTTTCAATTTATTCTTTTAAAATCAGATCTTATCCACACGGATCAAAGTATCTGCATCTGCTTCGATATCTGTTGAAAGACCCTCAAATGCATCCCCGGTAATCATCAAATCCGTTGCCAACACCTCATCACAAATGAATTGCTTATTTGCTTCTGCTGCCAGTTGGATGAATTCGGAGGATTTGAGCGTTAACCGGATTTTATCAGTTACTTCCAATCCGGAATCCTTTCTCAGGTTCTGGATACGGTTAACCAATTCTCTCGCCACTCCTTCCATGCGCAGTGACTCCGTGATCGTACTGTCCAAAGCAACAGTCAGTCCGTTCTCAGAAGCAACCAGCCACCCCGGAATGTCTTCTGCACGGATCTCAAAATCAGTCAGGTCCAAAATAACCTCATCGCCATCAACAACTCCTCTCCAACCCTGTTTTTGCTCAATTTCAGCAATTCCATCCTGGTCCATCTGTGCAACCAAAGCCGCAATCGATTTCATTTGCTTTCCGTATTTCGGGCCAATGGTCTTAAAATTCGCCTTGATGGATTTGACGAAGATATTGTTTGCTGCATCCAGTAATTCCAACTCTTTTACGTTTACTTCCGATAAGATCAAATCCTGAACATGCGTAATGTTAGCTGCAAAATGTGCATTCAAAACAGGGACCATGATCTTTTGGAGCGGTTGGCGCACACGGATCTTTTCTTTAGCACGCAAAGCCAATACTAAGGAAGAAACATTTTGTGCTATCTCCATTTGCGCTTCCAGTTCCAGATCGATCAAATCTGCATTGGATTTCGGGAAGAATGCCAAATGAACAGAATTCACCGGATGACGACCAGAAATCGCATTCAAATCAGAGAACAACTGATCCAGGTAGAACGGTGCAATCGGTGAACCCATGATCGCAACAGCTTCCAAACAGGTATACAATGTTTGGTAGGCCGAAATCTTATCTGCTTCGTAATCACCCTTCCAGAAACGTCTGCGACAAAGGCGTACGTACCAGTTAGACAATTGATCGGTTACGAAATCCTGGATCAAACGACCTGCTTTTGTTGGTTCGAAAGAAGCATAAGCTTCATCTACCTGCGCGATCAGCGAGTTTAATTTCGACAAGATCCAGCGGTCAATTTCCGGACGTTCATTCAACGGAATTTCTGCTTCCGAATAATTGAATCCATCAATGTTCGCATACAAAGCGAAGAATGAATAAGTATTGTAAAGTGTCCCGAAAAACTTGCGCTGCACTTCTGTGATCCCGTCTGTATCAAATTTCAGGTTATCCCAGGGCTGTGCATTCGTGATCATATACCAGCGCGTAGCATCCGGACCGTATTTCGACAATGTTTCGAAAGGATCTACCGTGTTTCCTTTACTTTTCGACATTTTAAGTCCGTTCTTATCGAGCACCAATCCGTTTGACATCACATTTTTAAATGCTACCGAATCAAAACACATCGTTGCAATGGCATGCAAAGTATAGAACCAGCCGCGGGTTTGGTCCACTCCTTCGGCGATGAAATCTGCCGGATATGACTTCTTGTTATCAATTAATTCTTTGTTCTCGAACGGATAATGCCATTGCGCATAAGGCATCGCACCCGAATCAAACCACACATCAATCAGATCGCTTTCGCGTTTCATCGGTTTTCCGGAAGGAGAAACGAGTGTAATTTCATCCACGTAATTCTTATGCAGATCAAGCTGAGAATAATTCTCCGTAGAGAAATTATTCGGTTTAAATGATTCGAACGGATTTTCGGTCATCAAACCTGCAGAAACTGCTTGTTCACATTCCGCTTTCAATTGTTCAACGGATGAGATACAAATGCGCTCATCGCCATCTTCCGTAGACCAGATTGGGATTGGAATTCCCCAGTAACGGGAACGCGACAAGTTCCAGTCGTTGGCATTTTTCAACCATTCTCCAAAACGGCCGGTCCCGGTTGAAGCCGGTTTCCAGTTGATCGTATTGTTCAACGCGATCATGCGCTCCTTTACGTTGGTCACTTTAATGAACCAGGAATCCAAAGGATAGTACAATACCGATTTATCTGTTCTCCAGCAATGCGGGTAACTGTGTTCGTACTTCTCGATCTTAAATGCCCGGTTCTCAATTTTCAGTTTCAGGGCAATGCGCTCATCCACTGACATGTATGCTTTCAGGTCCGGAATAATGGTCTTCAATGCTTCCTTTTGCTTTTGGAATTCGGTTTCCTTCTCTTCATCCGTCAGGTAATCTGCTTTCACATACTCTCCTGCCAAACCAAAAACAACATCGGAAACTTCCGAACGGAAACGGCCACGCAAATCTACCAACGGGACAGGATTTTCTTTTTCGTCAAGGACCAACATAGCCGGTACACCCGATTCGGTTGCAACGCGCGCATCATCCGCACCAAAAGTAGGCGCAATGTGCACGATTCCCGTACCATCAGAAGTGGTAACAAAATCTCCCGGGATCACACGGAAAGCCTGATCTGCATTTTCGTAAGGCAAAGCCCCAGGCAATAATTGTTCGTAACGGATTCCGACCAGGTCAGAACCTTTGCAGGAATCAAGAACGATGAATGGAATTTGCTTTGCTCCCTCTTTATAAGTACTTAATTCGCTTTCTGCTTCAACGGCAACAAACCCTTTTCCGAAATGAGCAGCAAGTAAATCTTTTGCCAATATTACCTGAACAGGTTCGTGCGTATAAGGGTTGAAAGTTGAAACCAGCACATAGTCAATCTTCGGTCCAACGCAAAGTGCGGTGTTTGAAGAAAGTGTCCACGGAGTTGTGGTCCATGCAAGTAGGTACGCAAGGCCTTGCGTACCTTCACTTGCATGAAAAGGTAAATTTTGTCCATCCAATATTTTAAACTGCGCAACCACCGTTGTATCTTTCACATCGCGGTAACATCCGGGCATATTCAACTCATGAGAAGAAAGCCCGGTTCCTGCCATTGGCGAATACGGTTGAATCGTATATCCTTTGTATAATAAATTCTTTTCGTACAACTGGCCAAGCAACCACCAAACAGATTCCATGTATTTCGGCTCATAAGTGATGTACGGATCTTCCATATCCACCCAGTAACCCATTTCTTCTGTCAATCGGTTCCAGATATCCGTGTAGCGCATCACTGCTTCACGACATGCTTTATTGTAATCTTCCACCGAGATTTTCTTCCCGATATCTTCTTTGGTGATTCCGAGTTCTTTTTCCACACCTAATTCCACGGGCAGACCATGCGTATCCCATCCGGCTTTACGCTTAACCTGCTTTCCTTTCAGGGTTTGGTAACGGCAGAAAATATCCTTAATCGAACGAGCCATAACGTGGTGAATTCCCGGCAATCCATTTGCTGATGGAGGCCCCTCAAAGAAAACAAACGGTTCTGCTCCTTCTCTGGTAGAGATGGAAGCTTCAAAAACACGCTCATTTTTCCACTTTTCAAGAACTGATTGTGCTGCATTGGGCAGATTCAGTCCCTGATATTCGTTATACTTCTGACTCATAATCTTTCAATCGATTAAAGGGATTTTTCAAAACAGATGCAAAGGTACTAATTTCCTGATGGATTTCAGAGCGGGCTCAATGACAGTAGGGCGAAAAATTTTTCGTTCTACCGATGAAAATTTGCCTTTTGAATTTTGATTTCATTTTATTGCTTAAATTCGCTTCGTTGGATTCATTGAATAACATAGAAATTAATGCTTTAGTTGCCAAGGTAAAAGCTGGTGATCAAAATGCATTTGCAGAGGTTTACGACCGTTATTGCGGAGCAATTAATGGCGTTATCAATCGATTCATAACGGATGACGATCTTGTACAGGATGTGCTTCAGGATTCTTTCATCAAGGTCTGGAAAAACATTCAAATGTACGACGATACAAAAGGCAGTTTTTTCACCTGGATGCTGAATATTGCTCGCAATACGTCGATTGACGCATTGCGGAAATTAAAAAAAGAAGCGAAGTCTGAAATCCAAATTCTGGAAACCACCGTAAGTAGTTCGACAACAGTTCAACAGAATGTGAGTACCATCGGATTAAGACAATTGGTGGATCGCCTTCCTGCTGAGCAACAGACAATGATTGAATACTTATACTTCAAAGGGTATACGCAACAAGAAGTAGCAGATGAGCTGGATCTTCCGCTCGGAACTGTGAAAACACGTTCGCGTGCTGCCATGGCGGAGTTGAGAAAATGGTTTACACTATTGATATTGTGGATATAAACGAATACATAGCGTCAGGAATTTTGGAGTCGGTAACACTCGGTCTTGCTTCCCCACAGGAAGTACAGGAAGTGGAATGCCTGTCTAAAATCTACCCGGAGATCCGTGCTGAGTTTGTTCGCATTCAAAAAAGCTTTGAGGAAGCGATGATTGAAAGTGGACAGGCGCCAGATCCGGCTATTCGCGCTTCTCTCTTAAAAACAATTGCCCAAACACCGCAGGAAAAAGCCCCGGAGAAAAAACAAGAAGCAAAAATCGTTTCTTTGAATACTGTTCCGGAAGTAAAAGGTGTGAGCCCCATGTGGAAAATGATGGCAGCAGCATCTCTGATCCTTGCTATTGGAGTTGGTTCACTCTGGGTTATTTCCAATCGGGAAGTAAAACGTATGGATACTGTAATGGCTTCCATGGAAAAAGAGCAAAAGAAAAATGAACAGGTGCTTCAGGCCATGATCCTGGAAAAAGACCATTTGCAAACAGTTCAGGAGGTTTTAGCTGAGCAAAGTATGCGCACCGTCACGATGAAAGGTACCGCAATGGAACCTGATGCAACGGTGAAGGTGATGTGGAGCACAGATATGAAAAAAGCGGTGATGCATGCTGAAAAAATTATTCCGCCACCCGCTAATATGCAGTATCAATTGTGGGTAATTGCCGATGGAAAACCAGTTTCCGTAGGTCTTTTCAACTACGATGAAGTAGAACAAATGACTGAACCATTCGATGTAAATGCCCAAAACATTACTGCTTTTGCCATTACACTGGAAAAAATGGGTGGAAGCCCCACTCCGACTATGGAAAAAATGGTGGTGATGGGAGCGATTACTAGTTAATTGAGAATGTATAATTGGCTATTGAAAAGGATAGAGAAAGTCGTCTTTTGAATCAAATCCACTGAACCGAATAAAAACAGTTCCGGCTTTTCAATTTTTCCATTCTCAATTTTCAATTACTTTTGGGTCATGATTCATCCTCCAAAACTCCTTCCCGGCGATACAATTGCTTTAGTTTCTCCAGCAAAGGCGATTGAAGTTTCGCACATTGAATTTGCCAGAACTTACTTCGAGAAACAGGGTTTCAAAGTACTTGTCGGATCCAATGCTGCTGGTGAATACCGTTATTTTTCAGGTACTGATGCCAATCGTGCGGGAGATCTTCAATGGGCAATTGACCATCCGGACGTAAAAGCCATTATTTGCAACCGCGGAGGCTACGGCGCAATCCGTTTATTTGACACCGTAAATTGGGCAAACCTGCTGCGCGAGCCGAAATGGATCCTGGGTTTTTCCGACATTACCAATTTTCATTGCCTGGCATTGAAACTGGGAATTGAAAGCGCACACACCAGTATGCCTCTGAATTTTCAGGAAAACTCACCTGAATCACTGGATTCCCTTTTGAATGTCCTTCATGGAAAACCGAATGAGTACAGCTGGGAGAAAAACACAGCAAATAAACCCGGATCTGTAACGGGAAAAGTAGTTGGTGGAAATCTTTCCATTCTTTATTCCCTGCTGGGAACACCTTATTCACCCATCTACGATGACTCCATTTTATTTATCGAAGATATCGGTGAACAGCTTTACCACCTGGACCGTATGCTCTGGGCTTTTAGGTTTGCCGGAGTATTTGACCGCATTTCCGGATTAATCGTTGGTGGAATGACCGACATGAAAGACACGGCCACTCCAACCGAATGGTCGGTGGAAGAATTGATCCTGGAACACACCAAATACCGCTCATTCCCCATTGCATTTGAAGCGCCGGTGGGTCATATTCCGGATAACCGCGCATTTATCTGCGGACGGAAAGCCACATTGACCGTTACGGAAAACCACATTTCTTTCAGACAATAAGTATATTTCTTTTCTGGTACTGTTTTTGCTTCGTCGAGTTCCGTATTTTTGTACCTTGAAATTGACCTTATGCGTATTTTTCTAATTTCCTTTTTAGTTCTTTTACTTTCCTCGTGTGTAGACATTTGGGACGATATCACGCTGCATACGGATGGTACGGGCACCTACAAATATACGGTGAACATGAGTGCCAGTAAGGTAAAGATCAATTCTATCCTGGCATTGGACAGTGTAGACGGAAAACGCATTCCCAAAATTCCAGAGATCCGTGAAAAGATTGAGTATTACCGCAATAAACTGGAGGAGAAGGAAGGGATTTCAAACGTAAAAATTGAATCCAATTACGACGACTTCATTTTTAAGATCACCCTGGATTTTGAATCAGTTTCAGACCTTCAGGATGGTATTCGCGAGATCATCAAAGAAGAATTGAAAGACAAGAACGACCCTGCTTTGGATGAAAACTGGCTGACCTGGGATGGGAAAACACTGACCCGTATTGTTCCCAATTTCCAAAAAGTAATCCAAAAAATGAAAGACGAAGACCAGGAAAAACTCAAAAAAGGAAAGTATACCTGTGTATCCCGTTTTGACAAACCGATTATCAAATGTGACAATACACAGGCAAAAATATCTCCCACTAAAGTGGCAGGTTTGATTGAATCGAATACCTATTCTGTTGGAACAAATCCTTCAATCCTGAAAAGCACCTTCGTTATTGCGAACTAGTTTCTGCAGATTGCTCAAAAAAGGCTTCAATTTAACACAAGTTATCAACCAAATACCAGTTGATAAAGCAAATAGCCCCTCCAATTCAAAAAATGATTTTACTTTCGTGTAGAATCCGTTCATCCCTTCATTTATGAAAATTAAAATCTTAATTCCGATCACCCTTCTGGGAGCAATCTCATGGGGACAGAAATCAGAAGATATTATTCCTAAAGATGCAGTTACTGTCTTTAGTCTGAACAATATTACCATTCTTCAGAAAGTATCGATGGATGAATTGGTTTCCTATGATTTTATGACTGAATTACAGTCTGAGTTATTTGACGGATCTACTCAGGGTAAAACGCTGAAAGATGCCGGAATTGATTTCAATCAGAAGATGAATATTTTCTACGGGAAAAATCCCGAATTTGAAATTTCAGGTTTTACTTTCGGGATCAGCGACAAAGAAAAACTATTCAATGTTTTTGATGATTTTGACCGAAAAGAGAGCTTGGTTGCAGGAACAGAATACTACAACAACTACTTCAATCATTTAATGATCCAGGGAAATGTGGGACTATTGATCCGCGTAGACACAGACCAGGGGAAATTAACAGAAATCACCGATTCTATTTGGGTCTCCAGGGGTTTTGAACTTCCATGGATGGAAGATGAGTACTACGATGAAGAGCAAATGGACACTTACGATGAGGAAGAATTGACGGATGATGATCCGACCATGAACGAAGACGGTGACGAAGTAGAAGAGATCATTGAAGAAGAAGTAGATGAAACTCCGATAGCAGTGGATGAAACAAGCGATTTGTTCAAGAATTACTATGAATTACGTGACAGCATCGAATCGGAATATTCCCGCAAACGCCTGCTTATTATTACAGAAGAACTTTTCGCGCAGAAGATCAACCTGAAAGCAAAAGATGCACGATTGGCAGCACAGCTGACACATACTTCCGACGGGATCTTCTATCTGGACAACAGCCGCAATTTCAAAAACACGAACAGTTTGTTTTACCTGCAGGCCATGTTCCCGGAATTATACCACGATTTGAATGATTTATACACCGGAAACGTCATGCTGGGGGATATTGTTCTGAACCAAAAATCAATTGATCTGAAAGTAGAGGCAAACTATGGAGACGGATTGGGAAGCATTTACGAAGAGTTGAACAGTGCCAAATTCGATAAAAACGTATTGAAATACATTCCAAAGAACAGTACCGGTTTCTTCACCTATAAAATCGACCTGAAAAAAGGGTATGAAAAGGCTTACGAAGTAATTATGCCTATCCTGAGCGAAGAGAAAAACGCACGTATTTCTGCCAATGTGCTGACCATTGAATTGTTAAATGATTTCATCAACACCGACGAGGTTTTTAACACCTACAAAGGAAGTATGTTCGGCACTTTCAACGGCATTAAGCGTGTAAAAACCAAACGTATCGAGTTCTTCTACGACGAGGAAACTTTTGAGTACGGTGAGAAGGAAATCGAAGCGGAAGAAGATATGCCGATCTTCACATTGGGATTTACAACCGGTCGTCCGGATATTCCGAACAAGATCCTGAAACACATGTCGCGCATTACTTCCCAGTTCAAAAATATGGGAGATTACTGGGTTTATGAAGAAGCGATCCTGAACTCCGTTCCTTTGTACATGATCAACAAGAATGGCTTGTTCATCTTCACCAACGACGAAGATTTGGCAAAGAACCATTCCAATGGATACGGGGCGGATGCAATTGCCGGAAAACAAGTGAAAAATGCTGCGAAAAGCGGATCCATTTACGCATATATGAATTTAGGGGATATGATCAACCGCTTACCGGAATCGATCTTAAATGATCACCGTTTTGATGTTTTGGTTTCTATGAAAGGTAAAAAAGGGGAAGTGGAAGTGATTTCCACTAAAACGACCCGCCAAAAAACAACTTACAATTTGACCTATAGTTTTGACGGAACGTTTGACAATGGAGGAAAATACTTATTGGATTTAGTAAACACGGCTTATCTGATCTCTACGACACGTTAGAATGAAAGCAGAAGGAGTAGGAAATAAGGTTATGTTAATCGCATTGCTGTGCGCAGCATTGGCATTGTTCCTTTATATGCGGCCCCGCCTGTTTGCTCCGGAGCCCCAGCCAGGTCTTTTGGACCGCTTACCTGAAAGTGAAATCGTGGGAAGGTACAATTTATTGAACATCGCCCGGGAAACGAACTCCCTGATGTTTAAAAACAAAGTTCCTTTCAGAGAGTACATGACTTATGATTTTTTGCTTGGCCAGGCAAAAGGAATCGGGATTGATATTCAAAGTACCGGTTATTTTTTCTCCGACGGAAAAGATGAATGGGGAACTTTTGTGACCGTAATGGACAGTTCCAAAATCCAAAACGGATTGAACCGCCTGGAGCAGTACATTCATATTTCCGATACCATCATTTACAATCGAAAGGTTAAGAAAATCAAGGATCTGGGTCTTTATATTTTTTACGATAAGAACTACCTGCTCGTTTATAAAGGAACGAAGATCAAAAGACGATTGGGAAAAGCACTTTTCGCCCACGAGGGAGACATCGAAGATTCCTGGGATAAATTCCTGAAGCATCCGGTTTTCAAGGAAGAAGATATCGTTTTATACTCCCGTTCCCCGAGATTGAAAAAATTTGGATTTGATTACGTGCTTTGCGCTCACGACAGTGATTCACTGAATATCAAACTAAAAACCTATGTTCACTCGATCAAACCTTTGAAAATAAAGGAAAAAAAGGCAGGGATGAGCTTTGAAAGAAGCAAACATTCTACCAAAGCACTGGACATCCATCTGGATATTTCCGAATTCAGAAATGATCCGAATGATCCGCTTTACAAATGGATTGTTGGGCTGGGGAAAAAGGTAAGCTTTCCAACAGCAGCATTCTTTGATGCCTGGGACGGGGATTTGTCTTTCCAGGAAGGCGGAACACAATATATCAATGAAGAAGTGGTGGAAATCGGTTACGATGAAGAATTCAATCCGGTAACTGTTCGAAAAGTAAATAAAGTGGCTGTCCCGGCCTATTCCATGATGTTCTCTGTCAATGAGAACGGGCAAAAACTCGTTTCGGCACTCTTTACAAAAGGAATTGTGACCAAGCAGGGAAAACATTATTATTTTCTCTTTTCTCCACCCTTAACATTGAATATTCTGCCAAAAAGCATCAGTGCATATACAGCGGGTAAATCCCCGAAAGTGACTACCGGTTCTTCCTGCAGCGGTTTGTGGAATTACCGTGGAACGGATATGTTATTCCGGATTGATTCCCTGAAGAAAAAAGAAGTTTATGGCTCGCTGGAATTTCAGGTTGCGAGTTTGATTAAACGGGGGAAACTTAAGAGGTAATTACGAATTACGAATTACGAATTACGAATTACGAATTACGAATTACGAATTA